>MCBE01000084.1 GCA_001723845.1 Candidatus Altarchaeales archaeon WOR_SM1_SCG | reverse complement strand
AACATATTTTAATATGTCATTCCCAATTATATAAGTGGTGAAGTGGTCCATAATATTACTTCACCACACAAATTTAAATAAAATTTAACGAAAATTAGGGATTTCTGAGGGATACGCCCTTTTTATTTATTATGAATACAATCTTAATAAATTTGGGTATAACGGAAGCAGCATATACGACGTTTTGCGATAGCAAAATGTCCTGAAAGGCAAGGGCTGAAAGCCCGCCGCGTATATGCTGTGTTATCGGATGTTTTGCGATTATCCCACAACCTCAATTAAGGTCTTTTGTTTTTCTGGTTCGATCTCTATCTTATTTTTTATTTCTCGAAGTTTACCTTCTAATCTTTTCAATATTACATTATAGTAATCTTTTGATATTTCCATTGTTATGAAATTCCGTTTCAGTTTTTTGGCAACTGCCGATGTTGTTCCTGTTCCTCCAAAGGGGTCTAAAACTAAATCATGTTCATTAGAACTTGTTTTTATTATTAATTCCAATAAATCTTCAGGCATCTGGCAGGGATGTCTCCCTATGCGCTCTTTAAAAGTGCCGCAAACTCTTGAAAATTGCCAGACATCATCAGGAATCTTACCTAAAGGATTTGCCCGCTTATCTTTATAAATGAGTTGTCTTGCAGAAGGAATCCTTATGTCTTTATCGTTAAATGTAAAGTGTTCCTTATCTTTAGTAAAGTATAGAATATGCGTATGGGCACGATTAAATTTTTTCCGCTGATTTTGCCCAAAGGTGTAATACCATACAACCCAATTTCTAAAATAAAAGCCAGTTCTTTTTAAAATTACATTTATTTCTGCCGCGAATTCATCACCGATTGCAATATAAATCGTTCCATTATCTTTGAGGATTCTATAACATTCTCGTATCCATTTTTCTGACCAGCTATAATACTCTTCATAAGGCATGTTATCATTATAGACATCGTATTTTATCCCTATGTTGAAAGGTGGATCTGCAAACACTAAATCCACAGATTTATCCTGTAGTGTTTTCATAATTTCTATGCAGTCGCCTAAATATACTTTATTTACTTCCATTCTTATTTTCCTAGTTCAAATAACTGGCAGGGTTTTATTTTGAATTGTATTTTTGTTGGATCAGGTGTCCCACCTTTTCTTTGCATGGTGATCTTGCCTATATACAAACTTCCTCTTGGAGATATTTTTACATCTTCGCCACCAAAGAAATTCATAGCAGTATTGATGTCTTTAAGAATCCATGTAGTAGTATCTTTATCTTTATTATATCTTGTAACCAATATCCAGTTAGCAGAAAGCCCACCTCTTCCTTTTAGAATATCACTAACAACAATTATCTTGTTATCATTGAAGAACTTCACAATCTTATTTCTGATATTTTCAGGTATTTCATCTAAAAACAATCTTCTTTCATCTCTTAATTTGACTTTACCTGTAAGATTAGAAAACGATTTTGGATTATTTTCTCCTGTGAAAAGTTTTAACCATAATGCGATCTCATCATCAAACCTCCACATATCCTGATATGCATCAACCCATCGCTTATCTACTTGATTATAATCTGCATCCTTGTTGGCTTTTTTTAATGACAAGTTTTCTATCTTTAATATGTTCCCAATAGTGATCACTATTCTTATTTGAGCATCAGCTTTCTTGAATCGCATTAAATCTTCAAAATCTTCTTCACTTATTCCAAACTTCTCTATGTCACTTTTTTTAATTCTTGTCGGAACTTGAATTGCCTTCAAAGAGTCTATTTTTTCTATTTTATAACCCATAATTTCAAGCCAACTCTGTGCCTCTTTATCTTTTTTCCATTTGTTAAACTTCTTGCAAATATCCTTCTCATTTGCAAATCCACCTTTAGCGGTTTCAGAACCTATTTCTGTTTTGTTCATGTTTTATTCAAATACTCAAAATATTAGATAACAACGAAAATATAAGATGAGTTACAGATTCAGTTCATGTTCTATCCATGTTTTGTCTCTTTAAGCAAAATTTCCGATAACTAAATTATATCCGACACAAATGTCGGATATACTTTCTTTGGACGAATTCAATTCTTATAAACCACACCCCCAAAATTTCACATTCATTTTTTTCCACAGACCCCAGAAATATAATCTTGTCTGGAGTCCATCTCTATAATCAATTTTTAGCCCGCTCCGAATTTATGGTTATTTTATATATTGGATATTATTCTTTAAAAGTCACTGTGGTTAATTTGAAAATCTTGCAATTTTTTGGGAGAGTTAAATTCTGCATTAATTTAAAGTGCGGCGGTCTGCGGGCGTGTACGAAACGGAAATTCGTGTCTTAAATAATTAATGCACAATTTACATTTTCCAAAAAATGTATGAAACGGAAATTGGTTTGAAGTGAAATTCTGAATTATTCCTCTTTTGGATATTTATTTCTCATTTTTTGATTTATGTTGGTGAAGCATATCTTTTATAAAAAATACAAAGTATCATTTTTTTAAACATTCGCGTTATTCCATAGTGGGCTGGGGCGTCGTGCATTGTGGTGTGGAGCACCACAACCGAGTTATAGAATGCCTGCCCATCGCAGAGCCATCTCAGAGTCACACGATGAGATATCGCGAATGAAACGAAGCATATACGATGCAATCCTTTGAGACAGATGTCTCAACGGATTCTCGTCGGGAATTTCCGACAATTAAATTAAAATTGAAAGAAAATTACAAAGAAAATTGAAATTAAAATAATTAATAATTAATAAATATTTAAAATTAATAATTAACAAGATGTTAGAATATGCGTGGTTGGCAGTATTTTTCCCTGCAATTGCATTTGCAGTGATTTTACTTTCGGGCAGGAAAAAGCCAGGGATTGCAGCACCGATGGCAATTACAGCAATAGCAGTAGCGGTTATTGTATCCGGAATTGCTTTATACGATGTAATGAACGGCGAGATCTATGAAAGCAGTATTACATGGTTCACATTACCTGACGGCACACCTGTTGAACTCGGCTTTTTCATGGACGGTTTAAGTTCGTTGATGCTTTTTATTGTTGCTTCAATTTCATTTCTTGTCTATATTTTCTCGCTTGAATACATGAAGCCCCCGGGACACGGCGGAATGCGGATTCATTCATTACAGGAACTTCCCCGCTATTACGCTGAACTATGTCTTTTCTCAGCAGGCATATTTCCGGTGATAACAAGAGCCGCAAAAAGCCCGAACAGTGATATAACTTTCACAATCCCTGAAAC
>MCBE01000083.1 GCA_001723845.1 Candidatus Altarchaeales archaeon WOR_SM1_SCG | reverse complement strand
GTAGAGGTAAAAAAATGATAGATGATGCGTTAGAGATTCCTGCCAGCGACTGGAAAGAAGTGAAACTTGATATACCAAAGAGAAAATATCCCACACCTTCAGTTTACGAACATAGATTCCAACCAAAAGGGCACGATATGGACTTGCGGGAGGTCATCATAACGGATAACGGCAGGCAGAAGCCAACATTTGTGATAACCAATAACGAGGATATTGAGCTCAAAGAACTTGTCACCCATTATGCCCGGCGATGGAGAATTGAAAACAAAATTGCAGAGTTAGTAAAGTTTTTCAATCTCAACGCATTAAGTTCTCCGCTTATGATTCGCATACAGTTTGATGTAGTGATGACGATGGTGGCAGACACGCTATACAAGATGTTGGCAAGTGATCTGAAAAGATTTGAGAACAACACAGCTAAAACACTATTTTCAAAATTTATAAACAGCCCAGGAGTTGTGGAAGTGGAAGGCAACAAAGCAGTCGTAAAAATGAGAAAAAAGGCACATACGCCAGTATTGAAATCGAACGAAGTCTTTAAGAAATCCTGGGAGATACCATGGTTTGGGAATAAAAAGTTGGGTTACAAGTGGGTGTCTTGAGGTAGGTGAAATTAAGGGATTTAAACGGGCTGTGAAACTCCCTGTTTAACCACTCAAACCATGGTAACACTGACGGGGGGTGTATTCTTGGTCGCCTTTGCATTGAAACTCGGGGCATCTAACTTTGTGATTGGACTCCTGGCCGCCATTCCCCCTTTAGCGCATCTGATCCAGATACTTGCGATTTATTTGGTTGAGAAATACAGGTGTAGGAGAGCAATTACTGTGTATGCAGCCGCCTTGAGTAGAATCTTCTGGCTGTTAATTGCCTTAATTCCATTTCTGTTCTCCATTGAAGCAGGATTAATATTTCTACTTATAGCAGTATTCCTGCATTCAGCTTTCGGCGCGGTTGGGGGATGCAGTTGGAATTCCTGGATGCACGATCTAGTGCCTCAACACCGATTGGGTTCGTTTTTCTCTAAAAGGATGAGATGGGCTGTGGCGTTGAGTATTCCTCTCAGCCTGGCTGCCGGATTTTTCATTGATTACTGGGGAAAATCATTTATTGGTTACGAGTTATATGGGTTTTCAATTCTCTTTTTCCTTGGATTCCTTGCGAGCATGCTTGGTGTTTACTTCATCTCAACAATACCTGAACCTAAAATGGCACTACCAGAAAGAAAAACAAAATTTTTTAAGTTGATTTTACAACCTTTTGAGGATGCCAATTTCAAGCATCTTATCCTGTTTTTGGGTTCCTGGAGTTTTGCTGTAAATTTAGCTGCTCCGTTTTTTACAGTCTATATGCTCCAAAGATTAGAATTGGATATGTCGTTTATTATCGTCCTCCTTGTAGTGAGTCAAATAATGAACCTCGCATTTCTGCGAATCTGGGGTAGATTTTCAGACCGCTTCAGCAACAAATCCGTGCTCAGCGTCAGCGGTCCTTTGTTCATGCTGTGTATTCTTGCATGGACTTTTACAACCCTGCCTGAGAAATACTTTTTAACTATTCCATTGCTGGTAGCAATACACATTCTTATGGGTATTTCCACGGCAGGAATATCTCTGGCTTCGGGAAATATAGGACTTAAACTCGCACCAAAGGGACAGGCAACTGCTTATTTAGCTGCAAATAGTCTTGTTAATTCGTTGGCAGCGGGTACTGCACCGATTTTAGGTGGTATTTTTGCAGACTTCTTTGCAGAACGTGAACTTTCCATGACGCTGAACTGGACAAGCCCGGGTGGAGAATTGGCTATTCAAACATTAAACTTCCAACAATGGGATTTCTTCTTTTTCCTCGCATTTTTGATCGGATTGTATTCCATCCACAGGTTAGCTATGGTAAAGGAGATTGGGGAGGTTGAAACGAAAATTGTCATAAACGAACTTATTTCGGAGGCGAAAAGAGAGACAATAAATCTTTCCACTGTTGGCGGACTCCGCCAGATGGTTTACTTTCCGTTTTCACTTGTCACGCACCTGAAAAAGAGGAAAAAATGAATTATTAAATATTATTGTTTTAACCATGACTTAATTTTGCTTCAGTGAAACATCCACTGTCTCTGATGCGATTTTAATGTCTTTTGACTTCTGGATTTCTTCAAGAATAATTTTATTTAAATTATTGTGCAGCATCCTTCGCTCTTTCGCTTCCGCAAGGTACCTGATGCTAAAAGTTATCCAGTTGTCCGTGATTTTAAGAAATATTGAAGGTTCTATCGCCCGCTTTGGCAGGTAATATTTATCTTCTATTTTTGATATTTCCTTTTCCGCATTCTTTGTTATGTCCTTTGTCTGTTCCTTAACAATGCCCATAATTTTTGTTAATGCACCTTTCCAGTCGCTGTCATAAGTAATAGGGATATTTATTTCATCCCAGATAAAAGCATTGTCTTTTGTATAATTATTAACTATTCCTGACAAAACCTGACCGTTTGGAATGATTGTCAGTCTTCCCGTTGCCTGGTCTCCTGAAACCCATTCCCTTAATTCAAGAAGCGTTGTGTAAAATATTCCTATGTCTATCACATCCCCGTATTTTGAGTTAATTTCAATCCTGTCCCCGATACCGTAAATCCCTGTAAGAAAGATTGCTATGCCACCACCCAGGTTCTTAAAGACATCCTGCAGGGCAATGGCAATGCCTGCTGCGATGATTCCGTAAGCCACCAGAAGTGCCTGTGGGTTTTTGACCCACAGCGTTATAACGGAAACAATAATAACAAGAACCTGGATAATTGAGGATGCTTTTTTTAAATGGTATCTTGACTTGGAATCCTTTACCTGTTTATTGATACTCTCCTTTAAAAAAACGCTGAACAAGAAATATATAAAAGCAAGCATAAGAAAAGTGTGAAAGCCCTTTTCAAGATAAATGTTTGAGTATTCAAGATTTGCAAGCCATAGTAATGCTGCTGTTGCTAACAATGCTGACAGTTTAATTATTTTTTTCATTTTACCGATGCGAAAATGTATGGTACGGCGCCGACACTTTTACATGTTCAAGTGTTCAACTTTTCCGAAAAAATTATTAATTTAATTATTAATTGATTATTTAGGAAGAGTTATATTAAATTATTATAATTTAAATATAATAAAAAGGGCGTATCCCTCAGAAATCCCTAATTTTCGTTAAATTTTATTTAAATTTGTGTGGTGAAGTAATATTATGGACCACTTCACCACTTATATAATTGGGAATGACATATTAAAATATGTT
>MCBE01000082.1 GCA_001723845.1 Candidatus Altarchaeales archaeon WOR_SM1_SCG | reverse complement strand
TTTAAAGTTTGGTTGATACTAATTTATCAATTAGTATTACAAGTTAATAAAAGATAGTGAAGATTAGGAGAAAAACAAGAGAATTTTATAATTTAATTCGGATTAATCTTAATTAGCAACAACTCTACCGCTTATTTTGAGGAACATCGTCAGGGGATTGTGCTAATTCCTAACCCCTATTTACGAACCCCTAACCCCTAATTTAGACCGAGTATTCCTATCCAATAGACATTGACAATTAGGAGCATTACAATAAAAGAAATTAATGTCATTATTATTCCTGCCTTTAAAAAGTCCCTGCCCGTCACAAACCCGGAGGAATGTATTATAGCATTCGGTGGATTTCCGATAATTAACATGTAAGCAAATGCAGATGAAATTGATGTGATAAGCCCTATCATCAGAGGGTTGATTCCTGAGGTATGTGCCATCTGGAGCATTATAGGTCCGATAACCGAGACGGTTGCACCGTCGCTCATCATATTTGTCATAAGAATTGTGAAACAGGACACAAAGGAGGGTATAAGAAAGGAAGCGGGAATAATACTTAAAAATTTGTCTGCAAGCCAGAGGGCTGCTCCCGAATCCATCAATTCAAAGCCCAGGCTTATCGCACCGGCATAAAGAATTACAACACCCCATGCAACGCCTGCGTTATAATCTCTCCACCTTGCAAGCCCGAATATAAGATAGAGGACAGCTCCCGTGATTGCCGCTGTACCCAGTCCTATGCCGTAATTCTTTCCGAAAATCCATAACGCCAGCGTGATTAGAAATATTACCGCAACAAGTACCTGTTTTACTCCTATCGGCGTTTCAGAGTCCTCTTTTTTCAATGTGTTAACAACATTCGTAAGATCAGAGACCTCGGGTTTAAATATTCTCAGGAGCAGAAATCCGACAACCGGGATTAATATAATTGTTACGGGAAAGGCATAAATCATCCATTCCACATATCCAATGTTAATGTTACTCATTGTTCCTAAATATTCCATCATAATAATATTTCTCGCACCCCCCGAAGGTGTTGCAAGCCCCCCGATTGCGCAGCCGTATGCTATTGCGAAAAGCAGTAATTTTGTTAAATTAGGATTTTTTTTGAATCCCCCGGATAGTTTTGAGATTGTAAGAGCAACAGGAAGCATTGCAGCGGCAATAACATGCTCGGTTATAAATGCCGATGTCAACGCGCATGTCGCGACAATCCCGTAAATAATTCGGTTAATTTTACTCCCGACATGTGTTAATATTTCAAGTGCGATTTTTTGTGCTATCCCGTGCTTTACCACAACGACAGCAATCATAAGCGAGCCCATGATGAAAGCCACAGCATCTTTCATGTAACTCTTTGCAACATCATTTGAGTCAATCCCGATAACATAGACCTCAAAAATCCCGATCAAAAGAGCAATGGATGCGGCAGGAATTGCCTCGGTTATAAAAAGAATTACAACCATAACAAGGAGAGCAATTGCTTTATGCCCGGCGGGTGTTAAGCCATCCGGCGCAGGAAGTGACATTATGATTCCCGCAACAATCAGTGCAATTACAAACCACGCTCTTTTTTTGATGATGTTTTCTTCCATTACGAATTTATTTAAAATTTTATAAATTTTAATTTAATTTAATTTTGTAATTTTACTTTTATATTACCTTCTTACAACCAGGAATGAATTTCTTGAATAATTCACAACCCTGTGTGCGGCATCTCCCAGCGGAAAATTTTCTGACTTCTGCGCCCCGATGACTATCAAATCATAGCCGCCTTCTTCTGCTTCATTTAAGATCTGGGCTGCTGCATCTCCTTCCCTTAATCTTGTTTTAATTTCGGGGATATCATATTTGCCTGCTATCTTCGCACATTTATTTAGATATTCGTGCTCGGGTCTTTGAAATTCCTCGTCTTCAAGAAGTTCCCTCATTGACCTTCTGACCTGCGGGGGCATAAATACCTTGAAATGTTCCGAAATTTCAGGAAGAACATGCAGGAATTTTATTTTTGATATATGCCCGTCAAAAAGAGAGCATGCGAAATCAACCACCTTGTAATCATGTGCGCTTCCTGAAATTCCCGCAAGCACCTTATCAGGAGGATGCGTTCCTCTTATAATCAAAACACTTGTTTTTGCATTCTCAACAACCCTGAATGCGTTCATCCCAAGAAGGAACCTGTGAAAAGAGCCGTGCCCGTGAGAACTCATTCCAAGAGATCCCATGATAATTAAATCATAATTTTTTTCCGCTTCATTTAATATTTCTTTTGCAACCCCTGACTTATTTTCACATAATTTCGTCTTTGCGGGAATTTCGTGTTCTTTCAATATTCCCTTGCATTCTTCAAACATTTCGGGCGTTACGCCTTCCTCTTTTACATGAAATATCGTAATATCATCGTCAGCATCCATTAATCTTGCACTTAATCTTACTGCCCGCTCGGCGAATTTTGAGCCGCCTGTGCATATTAAAATCTTCATTTTAATTAAATTATAATTAGAAATTTACATTGTTCATTAATATAATGATGAAAGGTAAATTTTTAAAATCACGCAAAAATGAAAAACAACCTTCGCAAAAGGTTGATCACAAACTTCAGAAAGTTTGATCATCACAGCGAATTTAGGGGGTTTTCAACCCCCTAATGCACAAACAATACAATCTATGTGGATTGGAACGAAGTGGAAAAATCCGCAAATTCTCCTGCGGAATCTCGCAGTGGTTGATCATTCCCCCGGAATATGCGTTCACTCTTCGTTCAAGCATTACCTCGTATGACTCGGTAATGGGATTTTAGAATCCCATAATGCACAAATAATATCCGGGGTATCTGTGACCGGATACAGTTTGCATTACAATGAAAAAAATCACCGGGTTTATTATAAACCCGATTGCAGGAATAGAAGGAAAAGTCGGCTTGAAGGGAAGCGATAATGTCTCAGGTGAGGCAAAAAAGCGCGGGGAAAGGAAATTTCAAAAGACCGGGCGCTGGTTTTTTTAACATGCGCCGGGAAAATGGGTGAAGATGCGATAAAAAAATTTACGAAAAATTACAGGATCGCTCAACACCTTTTTATTTCGGTAGATTTATTTAAACTGAACCGTTTAATAATTTTAATATCATTGATACAATAATCCAAAAACCCCTCGGTTGGACATAAAATAAATATAATCCCGCACAGGATGATTTTTTGTAATGTTTTTGTTGTTCCTGTCTCTTTAACTTCAGCATAGTGTTTGGGACAGGAAAAACATACCTGAAAATTTTAATATTTAAATGCTGAATCTAAATTATATAATTATGTTCCGAAAAGATTTTGTAAATAGAGAAAGGGAACTTTAATCTCGTACAAA
>MCBE01000081.1 GCA_001723845.1 Candidatus Altarchaeales archaeon WOR_SM1_SCG | reverse complement strand
GGATTGAGTATCTCGTGTCTCATTGGATATAATAGATTTTTAGCAATGTGGATAATTAGGTGTGTTTTTAATTAATTGAGGAGAGATATGTGGCAGATTAGAGACACTCTATTTTTTGAGAGGATACTTATTTTTGCATTGTATAAATTTTAAAAAAAAATTAAAGAGAGAGGATATCTCTCTCCCTGTCTTTTAGTTGCTGTTTCACTGGTTTTTGATTTTTAGTTCACCTCAACTGAAAGCCACCCTCCTCCAGACATAACACCCTCGAACTTGTGATGAATATACAGAAAATACTCATCTCGTGGAAGATATTGGTCTGTCTCTATTTTCAGTACGGAAATGTAAGTCTCATTGGGGTATGCCATGAATGTTGAAAGTTCTACCTTAACATTTAAGCCACCAACCATTGAAATTTTTTCATCGGAATAAAATTTTTCCACTTGAAAGACATCGTAAGTGACACTTCCTGGTCCATCTTTTCTGGTTTCTAATGTGAGATTAATTTCTTTGGTTTCACCTGCTTTCATATCAACATTATGGGGGTGCATGAATACAGCCATATATAGACCTGACAGACCTGGTGGCATCATTAAACTATCCATTGTTTCATTATGCCCATTTTCAGGTTCTACTTGTGATTCATCCTCATATTCATCATCGGATAGATTTGGTGCAGGTCGTTGCTTGCTTTTATCTCGTTGCTTTGGTTCCTTTATCTCCTCTTTCTTATCTAATTGCAGTGTTTCATCTGGTTGTGCTATTGCAGGAATATAATTCATTGTTCTCTCTATTTCAGTTTTATTTATTCCAGAATATGTTCCTTCAATTTCTATGTCAAATGCGTAAGTTGGCTGGAGATATTCCTGTTCCCCACTGGATGGTTGCGCAAGGTACTCTATATGTATATCTTTTATCTTCGCTTTTTTTACTTTCATACTGCCACTATAAATGCCTGTCTCTTCCAGATGTGTTATTGCCTCGTTTGGAGTTATTATCTCAAATTGTCTCCATGGTTCGTATTCTCCGTAATATTTATAAAATCCGATCACATCACTATTATTTCCAATATTAACTCTCATTTTTGAACCCGGGCCAATCACTGGTGTGCCATTCAGTTCATAACGGAAATATACTGCCAAATCATGGATTTCTTCTTTATAAACACTTTCATTCGTCTCTGGGTCTAATTCCATCCATCCTGTTGCGCTGCCAGGTACAACCTTATCAAAAACCCAGTCATCTGACATTAAATCCATATCTGTTAAAAACTTTTTTGCTATATCTACTGCTTCATTTTCTGGTGGTAAATTTGAATGCTTTTCTCTACCTGTTGTCACCGACATATCCCCATAATCAATCCCGGGTCTTGCTGGATGTTTATTTACTTTTAGTCTATATGGTTCATCAATGATATCAAAACGGTCATCCTTCTCCTTGAAAGTACCGTTCATTCCAAGTCGTTTTCCAAATTCAATCGCATCATCTTTTGTGGCTGTATTATTCTTTATCTTATATACCATCATTTCACCGGGTATCGTTGGAATTTCTGTATCAACAAATATATCTGGTTTACTGGTCATCCCTCTGGCTGTAGGAACAACCATTGGTGGCAATTCTTCGTTAAAAACAACCTCGCTTTTGTCTTCATCAACCGTTGGAACTGTTGTACTTGGAATAAGCGTGTATATCCCAATGGCACTTAATGCAAATATTGCCAAAATCCCAAATAATAATTTATAGTTTTTCATTAAAATTAATTATCTTGAAAGCATAAATGTATTGCCTCTTAATTCAACAAGTTTTGCACCCGTGGAATTTACAATGTTCTCTGCAATTTCTCTGCGGTTTGTTTCCTCTCTTGCAGACCTTAAAATTTTAACTTTAATTACTTTCTGGCTTTTTAATTGTTCTTTAATTTCGGAAATCAATGATTCCGTAACTCCGGATTTTCCGATAATCACGGTTGCTTTCAATTCGTTTGTATTCATTTTAGTTCAGTAGTTCAGGATATATGTCCTTATTTTAGTTTAACAAAGCAATTAATTTTTTAAAAATTAAATTTAAGTTTTATTATGAAACTGAAAGGCAAAGCATTTAAATTCGGAGATGACATCAACACCGATTTGATAATATCGGGCAAATACAAGTTTAAGACACTGGATATGGCAGAACTTGCAAAACATGTTCTTGAAGACGCCCGCCCTGGTTTTTACAATGAGATTTCTACAGGAGACTTTATTGTTGCAGGAAAAAACTTCGGCTGCGGCTCAAGCAGGGAGCAGGCGCCTCTCGCAATAAAATTTGCAAATATCTCCGGCGTTATTGCAAAATCGTTTGCAAGAATTTTTTACAGGAATGCAATTAATGTCGGTCTTCCGGTAATAATTTGCGAGAAAGCGGACAAAATTGATGAAGGCGACAAAATCTTAATTGACCTTCAAAAAGGAAAAATAGTTAATGAGACAAAGAAAATCACACTTGATGCAAGTCCGATCCCCGGGTTCATGATGGAAATTTTAAATGACGGCGGGCTGATTGAATACTTCAACAAGGGCAAGGAATTTAACAATGTGTTGTGAAAAATTAAAGTTTAATTAATTAAAATTTCAATTTATTTTCCAATAATCAATTCCCTCAGCGGTTTTCTCCCTGATGCGGGATTTTCATCACAGTAGCCGAGGGCAATTACTGCCATCAACTCATAATTTTTTGAAATATTTAAAAATTCATTAACCCCATCTTTCCTGTTCAATATCTCTCCAAGCCAGCAGCTCCCTATCCCGAGTTCAACTGCTGCAAGAAGCATGTTTTGGATACATGCTCCGATTGCCATAACATCCTTTGTCCGGTCATACACAGAATTTTTGTCAAGATAAACACAAACACAGGATGCGCAATTTTTTATGACATGTGAATACTTTGTAAATCCGGCAAGTTTTTCCTTCTCTTCTTTACCCGGAAGGTAAAATCTCCACGGCTGGTTGTTTAAGCCCGAAGGAGCCCACCTCCCGGCGTCAAGTATTTTTGTAATTTTTTCATCCTCAATTTGCATATCTTTAAATTTTCTTATGCTCCGCCTGTTTTTTATTGTTTCGTTTAGATTCATTTTCTTTGATTTTTTAAGTATTAGATTACCGGGTTATATAAATTTTTCTCATCAATTTTTCAATAATCGGATTTATTGATTTCTTAAACAAAGAAATTTTTCTTAAATTCTAAATTTTTTCAACTTATTTAACTTATTTAATAAGATGTAAAATAATTATACATGACTATCGGCTAAATTAAATTTTGAGCAAATTAAACTTCATCACTCAATTGAAATGAGAATTTTTTCCCATTAATACAATTAATACTCAAACTATTTAAAGCGTTCAGTCCTAATGCCAGTT
>MCBE01000080.1 GCA_001723845.1 Candidatus Altarchaeales archaeon WOR_SM1_SCG | reverse complement strand
CGAGACCCCTTGCTGGTGATTTTAAAATAATATTTCTTGACGAAGCCGATGCACTAACTCCGGAAGCGCAGAATGCAATGCGAAGAACAATGGAGAATTACACAAGAACATGCAGGTTTATCCTGAGCTGCAACTACTCATCAAAGATTATAGAGCCGATACAATCAAGGTGCGCTGTTTTCAGATTCAGGAAAATCCCGAGAGATGCGATAAGAAAGCGGCTTGAATATATTTTAAATTCCGAGGGTATTGAATTCACGGAACAGGGAATTTCGGCAATTCTTTATGTCACGGAAGGAGATATGAGAAGGTCAGTAAACATGGTCCAGTCAGCAGCAGCACTCGGAGATGTTACCGAGGAAAATGTTTACGGGATTGCAGCAATCGCCCGCCCGGAGGAAATACAAAATATAATGGCTTTTGCAATTAATAATAAATTTCTTGACGCAAGAAACATGCTTGATAATTTAATGTTAAATTACGGTATGAGCGGCGAAGACATTCTTTTGCAGATGAACCGCGAAGTAATGAATTTGAATGTTGATGATAATTTCAAGGTGAGAATTATTGATTTAATCGGGGAGTGCAATTTCTGCCTTGTTGAAGGAGCAAACGAAAGGGTGCAGCTTGAGGCGCTTCTTGCAAGGATTATGGCGATTTCGGGCAGGTAATAAACAAATTTTAAAAAAATGTATGATAAGCATAATATAAGAGTTGTTGCTTAATAACTCATGCTATTGCAGCATATCGGTTTTCAAAAAAGCCGAATTTGACCACTGCATAGCGATTTAGGGTATAAAATACCTTAATTAGCAACAAGTCTATAAAAGAAATTTAATTTATTTAATACTGGAGGGAGAGTGATTCTAAAAAAATAATATAACTTAAAATGCCAAAGGTAATGGTAGTTGACGATGAGCCGGATATTATTGAATCGGTTAAAACAATACTGGAAGCCGAGGGCTACGATGTTACCTGTGCAAACGGGGGAGAGGAATGCCTGAAAAAATTAGAAAAAGAAAAAGTTGACCTTGTCCTGATGGACTTTTTCATGCCGGGAATGGACGGCAGGATGGTGATTGAAAAAATAAGGGAGAACCCGGGATCAGGGGATGTAAAAGTTGCGTTTCTCACTGCCGTTACATTCAGGAAAAGGGGCATGGAAATCATAGAAGAATTGAATATTTCGGACTACATCATAAAGCCAATTGAAATGAATGATTTTACATCAAGAATCAAAAAAATAATAGAAAGATGATACCCTTTAAAGAAAGTTTAAAAACCAACGACATAATCGGTCTGGTTATCCCTGATATGGAATACGATGAACTGCTGATAAAAGCGGCAGGACTATTGTGCGAGAATTATGATAAAATTCTTTACATAAGCATCAATAAGCCCTACGAAAAATTAGCAGGTAAATTTAAAAATAATAAAATAAATTTAAATAAATTTTATTTCATTGACTGCATTACAAGAACCGCAAGGGACGCGGAGCAGAAAGAAAACTGCTGTTTTGTATCCTCCCCGAGAGCGTTGGATGAAATACAAACATCAGTACTTGACATTCTCAAGAAACAGCGAATTGATGCCGTATTAATTGACTCGCCATCCGCTTTAACAACCTACTACGAACACGCGGATGTGCTTAGATTCATGCATCTTTTGATGACAAAACTAATAGTCCTGGACTGCAAAGGTATTTTCCCGTTCCAGAAAGAAAGTGCAGGCGTGTTAAGAAGAAGCGTTGAAATGTTTGTTGATGATGTTGTTTATTTATCCGGCGGGAGCGGTTCTTCAAATGCAAATTATATGAACCCGGGTTTAATGCTTGATGAAATGATTTTATGCCTGAGGAAAATTTCATTGAATATTCAACTCATATTGGCGGGGATTAAAAATAATACCGGAATTTTTAGTTAGTTAATTTAAAGAAATATAAATAAATTATAACATGATTGAAGTCCCCGGTTACGAAATAAAAGAGCAGATGTCTGAAGGCACATTTTTCTCGCAATTCACGGGTATCAGGGACAGCGACGGGAAAAAGGTTCGGATAATGTTCTATAAAATACCTTCTTCTTCCGTATCAAAAATCGCGAAATTTAAATCCGCGCTTAAAATTAAAGAATCCCCTTCGGAAAATATTGTGAATGTCTTTGAAATAAAGGAAGTTTTTGACGGGACTGCCGTTGTTCTCGAGGACTTTGACGGAATACCGATCACCGAAATTCTGGGTGAAGTGAGAGAGGATTTAACTAAATTTTTAAATATTGCAGTGCAGGTTGCAAATGCACTGGAAGATTTGCATGCGAAAAACATTATTCACGAGAACATAAAGCCCGGAAACATTCTTATAAATAAAAAAGGAAAGGTTAAGGTAACGAATTTCATCACATCGCCTGCTGTTACGGGGGAAATTAAAAACATCTACGACAAGAATGTGATAGAAAACATCCTCCCTTATATCTCCCCCGAGCAGACCGGGAGGATGAATAGGGATGTTGATTACAGGACTGATTTTTATTCCCTCGGAATAGTGTTTTACGAGATGCTTACAGGCAAAAAACCATTTAGTTCAGGCGACCCCCTTGAATTAATCCACAGCCACATCGCAAGAGAACCAAAACCATTACTTGAATTAAACAAAAAGATCCCCGGAATAGTTTCGGATATTGCTGCAAAACTTCTTGAAAAGACGCAGGAAGAAAGATACCAGAGCGGCTACGGCTTGAAGCATGACCTTGAGAAATGTATGAGTCAATTAAAGAAAACCGGGAAAATAAAAAAGTTTAAATTAGGAGAAAAAGATGTGTCAGGGGAATTTCAAATCCCGCAAAAACTCTACGGCAGGGAAAAGGAGATTGAAAAATTACTGGAATCCTTTGAAACAGTTTCGGAAGGGAAAAACGAGGTGATGGTGGTGACAGGCAGCCCAGGTATCGGGAAAACCGTTCTTGTAAGGGAAATCCATAAGCAGGTTATAAAGCATAAAGGTTACTTTATCTCTGGAAAATACGACCAGTACACGAGAAACATCCCATACAACGCAGTAATACAGGCATTCCATGATCTTGTAAAGCAGATGCTTTCCGAAAGCGAGGAGAGAATTCAACTCTGGAAGGAAAAAATACTTGCTGCGGTGGGAAGCAACGGGCAGGTCGTAACAGACATCATCCCAGAAGTTGAGTTAATCATCGGAAAACAACCCCCTGTTCCAAAACTCGAACCCACCGAATCGCAAAACAGGTTTAACTTAGTTTTCCAGAAATTCATTGGTGTATTCACAACAAAAGAGCATCCTCTTGTTTTATTTCTTGATGATTTGCAGTGGGCTGATCTTGCGAGTTTGAATTTAATTAAAAATTTAATAACCGATCCGAAAACACAGTATATTTACATAATCGGCGCCTACAG
>MCBE01000079.1 GCA_001723845.1 Candidatus Altarchaeales archaeon WOR_SM1_SCG | reverse complement strand
GGATTGATCTTGAGAGTGTTTTGAAAGAGGTCAACTTTTAATAATTTTGAAGTTTAATTAAATAATTGACACGGCAACATAAAACGATATGCTGAAATGTCATTTTTAGACATCTTTGAAACTCAAGTTCATATATTCTTTTTTCCCATTCTGCTAATTGAGGTTTATTAGTTACCATCATGCTGCCGCATCATTTATTAAATGGTTAACTCTTACTTTCCCGGTAAGTAAATCCTGCATTAATCCCTGTTTAATTCTTTTGAGTTTATTTAATTCCTGCTTTTCTTGCTGGATTTTAGAATCGGTTGATGAGAGGATTGATGCTATTTTTTGTTGTTCTTCCAGATGAGGAATAAGAGTAGGTAATTCGGAAAGAATTTTTGTATTTAAACATGCCATAGTTGTTCCAACAGCATTATTCAAAATCCATTGCTTACATTTATAATGATTAAGTTGATAAGAAAGAAACATAGAATCAAAAGTATTTCCACATCTGACTCGCAAACATCGCCCCGAAAACAACCAACCATTTTCTTTGTCCGAAACGGAGCTACAACGATCAATTGCCCCTACCCTGCTAAATACGAGATCGCCTTTCTTTAAAACATATTTATGCAATCTTTTATAATCCAAATCCCCAACTAAAGGAACATTGTCATGTAGAATTTCATTATCACTAAGATGTTCAACTGTAATTATAGGTATTCCTTCTTCCTTATAATCTTCAGCATGTAGTTGACTACCAAAAGGCCCTGTTTGAATCGAGCCCTTATTCTTAGAAACGGCTACTCCTAATTGCATCACATTCCATTCTTTCGGAATCCTCCCAAGTTCCGAATCCCTGAAATCGTGTGTCTCTTCGCTTCTTAAGTTTCCGTTCTCATCAATTCCTTTACTAAACAAATCCTGCATTAATCCTTTCTTGATTCTTTCATCCTTTGCAATGATTTTTTCAGTCGCTTCAATTGTCTCATCAACTTTTGTGAGAATTTCAGCTATTTTTTGTTGCTCAGGGAGGAATTCTGGGATTTCAATATCAAAATAATTAATTGATTTGCCAGCATGAATTATTGTAGAACCAGAAGAATGGAATTTTATAATTTTTTGAATTTTGTCTGATTTCAGAATGTAATAAATAAATTTTTTACTAAATTCTTTTTCTGAGAAATTCACTTTTCTTATTCCTGTTGAATATACTCCTTCTAAATCATCCCTTACAATTCCAACAGTCCCATCTAAACTGATACAAATATCCCCTTTTTTCAAATTTTTATCTGTTTTAACATCAGTAAAAATAATGTCCTCTCGTGAATCTGTTAAATCACTTACTCGTAAAAATCTTTTTCCTTTTTCTGAAGTATTATAGTTAGAACTGCCTGGCTCAATGCCTCGTTCAAATATGCATTTTTGTCCTAAATTAATACTCTTCCAACCTTCAACCATCGTAATACCTCAACTTATTTAAATATTCATCAAGTTCTTGTTTTGCTTTTGCTCTTTCTTCTTCTAATTCTTTGGATGGGACTTTGTATTTATCCCAGAAGTTTTCAAGGATTGTGATTAAAGCTCTTTTCTCGTTGTTAAGATAACGGTTCAATTCGTTATTGATTAAATCAAAGTGTTTTCTCAATATCAAGATTTTACAGTCTGCTGGTTCAATCATGCCCCCGATAGAATCCATAAAACCCTCAATCTCGGCTAATTTTTTCTCAAGTACGGAAATGTCCTTTTTCAAGTTGTTGATAACTGTTGTTCTATTTTTGCCATGTATTTTTTCTTCACTGCTTTCTTCTGCTTTTTTCAAATCTTCCTGTGCTTGCTCTATTAAATCATTGAAATGCTTTTTAGAACCTTCGGAACCTAATCTTTTCAACAGAACCTTATGCTTTAATTCATCTTGCTTATGCGTTAATCCTTTTTTCAGTTTTTTAACTTGATTATCATGTTTTTCAATAGCGTCAACCTGAGATTTCAATTCAGCCGCATCTCTGTCTTTTCCTAACTGATTTAACTCTTTAGCTTCGGATTTAAGGTATTTAGTAATCTCGGATTTACTTGGTTTTTTATCTTCTTCTCCTTCATAATCAACTTCTTCCAGAGTTTCAGCTAATAAACTTTCTTCTTCTGCTAATTTACTTTCAATTTTTTCAATTTCTTCTTCTTCAAAGGAGAAGAAGGTACTGATTAACACATCATCCGGTATTAAACTTTCTGACCAGCCGACTGAAGATATTGTTTTAAGGTCATATTTGATATTATTCCACCAATTAACAAATACGCCGGAAGATTGAAAGTCATCAAGAACTCCCACTTTAACAAATTCTTGTTTCATGGAATGAAGTAATTCTTTTCTAATCTCAGAAATTTTATGCCCGTTTTCTTTTGATAATTCGATTTTAGAAAAATCATCCTTAGCATACTCCCACCATTTTTTAATTGCTTCTCGCATCTCGTGGAATGATTCTTTTACAGAAGCTTCATCTTCAATTTTTTCTTTAATCAAATCTTTCTCAGAAATTTCTTCTCTAAACTTCAGAAATTCGGAGTTGCCCAAAAACATTATCTTATAATCAAAATTAAACTTATCATACTCTTTTTTGAAACTCTCAACTTCTAATTTTGGAATGCCGCCATTGAGATGAGCTTTAACATTCTCCGGTTCGGATTCCGGTGTATTATCAACGTATCGTCTGATATTAAGATTATACTCATTCTCTCGGATTTTCTTTAAATCAACTAAGCGAGAATATTTGTCATACTTTTTTTTATTGGTAAAAACAAAATCAATTTTCTCAATATCTTCAGGTCTTAATTTATTTTGATTTTTTCCTTCTGCAAATTCAGCATCAGCATTGATGAAAAGAATTTTATCTTTCAATTCATCAGGCTTATTTTTGTTAATCACAACAACGCAGGCAGGAATTCCTGTTCCGTAAAATAATCCTTGAGGTAACCCGATTATTGCTTCAATTATTGTTTCTCCTTCGTTATGAAGTCCTTCAATAAGTTTTTCTCTTATTGCTTTTTCTCTTCCGCCCCTGAATAAAACACCGTGAGGCATTATTGTTGCCATCATACCTCTATCTTTAAGACTGGCAATCATGTGCTGGACAAACATTAAATCAGCTTTTTTCCCTGTTTCAGGAGCCCATCCATAAGCAAAACGCGATTCAAATTTGACTTCAGATTTATTATAATTCTGAGAGAACGGGGGATTTGCTATAACCCGGTCAAATTTTTTATATGTGCCGCTTTCTTTATGTAGCGGATTAGCAATCGTATCTCCATTTTCAATGTTGCTTGCAGCATCAGAATTGTTATGTAAAATCATATTCATATCGCAAATTGCCCAGACGGTTCCTGCTTTTTCCTGACCGAATAATGCTACTCTGTGAGGATTTCCACCCTGCTCTTCAATATATTGAGCGGACTG
>MCBE01000078.1 GCA_001723845.1 Candidatus Altarchaeales archaeon WOR_SM1_SCG | reverse complement strand
TTTCACCTTTATTTTTGAATTCTTTATAATCATCTTCTAACAGCAAAGGATATTTTCTCGATATTAAATAATCAATGTTCCAATTGTAATGCTTGTCGTTTTCTATATATAAATTCAAAAGAAGGTTGGCTTTTTGATTTATATCTGTTGTGGTTGTTTCCTTGAAAATCTCAACTAGTTTTCTTCTTTTTCTTTTATCTCTAAACTCAGTAATACGGATGATTAGATATGAGATGCCAATAAGACACACTAGGAACACAAAGGAATAAGCAAAAAATCTAACAATTTGAACTAAAATACTCCCACCAAAAACTTCGCTCAAGACGGGTTTTTCATTTAGCGTTTTATATGTTTCAACAACTTTTATTTCCTTAACACCTGCGACTTTTCCGGTTGGGCTAATGTTTAGTGTGTCATCTTTGTGATGCAGGACTAAAATAGCAAGTGTAAAAAATTCTCCTTTTTCAAGAATAACATTAGAAAATGTAACTTTTTTTGTTGAATTTTGTTTGATTTGTACGTTGTCATTTAAATAAGTATTACTCGCGATTACACTATCTGATACCCACACTATTTCACCATTGCCCAAACTAAAACCTAAAGGAGAATTTTCATCGTAGGAATTTTTGAGAATATCGCGCTGCCCATCATTAACCACTTTTAAAGTAATTACACTAAGAATCTGGTTCTTCTCTTTGATATTAACACCATCAAATAAAATGTCAAGATTACCAATATCCACACGAACATCATACACATTCGTATTGGCAAGAATTTCAAATTTGAGATCAGGACCTGGATCATATAAAAAGGCGACATAAACAGTTGAAACTAAAGCAATAATGGCGATGACTGCACTTATTTGTCCCCAAGGATATTTCTTTTCTATGGTAGATAAAGTTTCAGATAACCCCATTTTATAATATTTAGATTCATTTAAGATTAAATAAAATATATTTGGTTCAGATTTTCAAAACAATTCACAACCCAAAAAATTTTAATTTAATCACTCCCTCATTTCTTCCCCCTGACAATCACAGAAGAAATCATGGTTGAAAGCACAACAGCACCGAGAATGGAAGAATACAATCCCTGGTTGAATATACCTGCTTCGTACCCGAATATTGCTATTATTATCCCGAGCGTTAAATTTGAATTAAAGACGCCTGCCGCATACCTTGCAAGATCCGGCATAACAAACCTGCATGTTGCATAGACACCCGTGTATGTTGCCGCAAAACCGACAGTTAAAAATAAAACAGTAAAATACCAATTTTCAATTAAATTAGGTACATCAAGAGATAAACCGACATTAAAGAAAAATATCGGGGCAAAGAAACCAAAAACAACCCCCCTCAATTTAATATCTAAATTTTCGTGTTGAATTACGACCTGCGAGGTACTCATGCCCAGGAGAAAAGCAACAATTGCTGCTTCAATTCCCACATGCTCGGAAAGCATTGCCATTCCAAGAATTAAAAATAATATCATTTTAAATTCAAAGTCAACTACATTTCCTTTAAAGTGGGAGAATATCTTTCTGCCGAAGAACGGGAAAGTGAATGTGAATATAAACAGTGCAATTATAAACAGGATAAGGAGTATGGAAAATTTAGAGAAAAATAATCCCCACACGCAGATAGTGCATAATTCCGCAATCATCGCAGAGGATAAAATTAACTTGCCGGATTCGTCCAGGGTGCCTCCGCTCCTTGAGCGAAGGATGGGGTATATAACCGCAATGGATGTCGCAGAAATTGCAATTGTTGCAAGAAGTGCTGTGTAGGGTTCAATTCCAATAAAATAGACAGTTAAAATAAGAATTGCAGAAAACGGGTATATAAAGGATGAGAAACCCATAATCAATGCGGGCTTAATCTCTTCTCTCATCAAATCAAAGTCAATTTCAAGTCCCGCCATATAAAGAAGCGTTAAAAGACCGATATTTGCAAAAACCGCTATCATTTCCGGGGCATCAATTAAAATCGTGTACTGGGCAACAACTCCTCCGAATAATATTAATATTGATGTGGCAACCCCTACCTCTGCTGCTATAAAACTGCAAAACAGGATAAAGCCGAGTACAATAATTATATCTTTCATTGTTATATTAATATTTTAGGGTTTTAATTTTATTTAATCATTGCTAAAACAAAAAGTATCAAACGATTTTACCGTCCTGCATTCTTACAATCCTGTCCGCCACATCAGCGATTTCGTTGTCGTGCGTAACCATTATAAGTGTCTTGTTTTCATTTCTGTTCAAGTCAATAAGAACCTCCATGATCTTCTCCCCGGTTTTCGTGTCAAGATTTCCGGTCGGCTCATCGGCAAGGATTATCTGCGGATTATTTGCAAGTGCCCTTGCAATCGCGACACGCTGCTGCTCCCCGCCGCTCATTTCCGAGGGTATCTGGTTTCCCTTATCCCCTAAACCCATTATGTCAAGCAATTTTTGTGATCTTTTTATCATTTCGTCCCTGCCGGTGCCGGCAAATTCCATAGGCAGTTCAATATTTTCAATACACGTCAGGGAGCGGATAAGGTTGAATTGCTGGAATACGAAACCAATCCTCTCCCTGCGGATTTTCGCGCGCTCCGAAGAATTTAATTTACTTACGTCGCTGTCCTCGATATACACCTTGCCTTCGGTCGGTGTGTCGAGACAGCCGATCATGTTGAGCAGCGTGGACTTACCTGACCCCGAAGGACCGATGATGCTTATGAACTCGCCTTTGTCAATCGCCAGATCAATGCTTTTGAGTGCCCGGAATTCATTCGTTTTTCCGATGTTGTAAAACCGTTTTACATTTTCTAATTTTACTGATGACATTTTATTATTCGTACCTTATTATTCGTACCTGAGTACTTGAATCGGGTCAAGCCGTGATGCGTTCCACGCAGGGTAAAGCCCTGCCCCCATACCGAGTATTAATGCAAATCCCATGCCGAGTATAACGAGCCATAATGTAACTGCCGCGGGGAAATCAAAAAGCGAATTCATGAGAAACGCACCCGACCAGCCAACCGCAACCCCAAGTATGCCCCCAATCAGACCGATGATTCCCGACTCCTGCAGCACCTGCTTTAAAATCATTCCTTCGGTTGCGCCGATTGCCTTCATTATCCCGATTTCTCTTCTTCGCTCGGTAACTGACATGATCATAACAACAGTGATCATTAAACCCGCAACTATTGCGGATACCGCGCCGATTCCCATGACCGCAAGATTAACCGTTCCAAGGGCTTCGCTTATCTGTCTTACAAGGGCTTTATAAGAAATCGCAATAACGTCATCTATGTTCATGTTTATGTCCTCGGCAACGGTTTCTGAAACTTCGGCATCCTCGGCTTTAACAAGTACGGTCTGGATGTTTTCTTCTTCCTCAAGCTCCTGCATTGTTTCCAGCGGAACGAGAACAAGCCCGTCGGCATCTCCGCCGGTTTCCTCGATAATCCCTATTATTTCAAACAGGGTGTCGTTGCCGTAATCAATTTCGTCACCGACCTCAAGGTCCCTGTTTTCTGCAAACTTATAGCCCACAAGAGCAGCAAACTTTCCGTTGTCTTCTTCTTCAAGTTTTTCAATTATTCC
>MCBE01000077.1 GCA_001723845.1 Candidatus Altarchaeales archaeon WOR_SM1_SCG | reverse complement strand
GTAGAGGTAAAAAAATGATAGATGATGCGTTAGAGATTCCTGCCAGCGACTGGAAAGAAGTGAAACTTGATATACCAAAGAGAAAATATCCCACACCTTCAGTTTACGAACATAGATTCCAACCAAAAGGGCACGATATGGACTTGCGGGAGGTCATCATAACGGATAACGGCAGGCAGAAGCCAACATTTGTGATAACCAATAACGAGGATATTGAGCTCAAAGAACTTGTCACCCATTATGCCCGGCGATGGAGAATTGAAAACAAAATTGCAGAGTTAGTAAAGTTTTTCAATCTCAACGCATTAAGTTCTCCGCTTATGATTCGCATACAGTTTGATGTAGTGATGACGATGGTGGCAGACACGCTATACAAGATGTTGGCAAGTGATCTGAAAAGATTTGAGAACAACACAGCTAAAACACTATTTTCAAAATTTATAAACAGCCCAGGAGTTGTGGAAGTGGAAGGCAACAAAGCAGTCGTAAAAATGAGAAAAAAGGCACATACGCCAGTATTGAAATCGAACGAAGTCTTTAAGAAATCCTGGGAGATACCATGGTTTGGGAATAAAAAGTTGGGTTACAAGTGGGTGTCTTGAGGTAGGTGAAATTAAGGGATTTAAACGGGCTGTGAAACTCCCTGTTCAAGTAAGAATAAATTCTGCACGGTTCGAGGGGAAACCCTGATATAAATGTTTAGTGAAATGCTCTTTCTACTATATTTGATTATTGGTTCCTCTGTAATCATCGGTATTTTAATTTTGTGGAGATTTACCATATATCGGAAAGATAGAAAAAAGATAAAACTTTGCGATGTTATTGAAAAATAAAAAAATACAAACCCGTTGAGAATCCATTTTTTAATATAGAATCCCAATATTATAACACAACAATGAAAACTAAACAAAAAACAGACAGGCATCCTGTTTGGGATGAATTAGAACGAGTAAAGAAAGAAATTGGTGCAGAGATGTATAAAGATTTAGTTAGAGAGTTTGGTGATCCGTTTAAATTAAAGAATCCAAAAACTGCATAGGAGTTTTTATTTCAATATATTTGACTCTCATCTCTTCATTGATTCGTTTGATTGCCGGTTGGAGTTCCTTTCCAAGTATGTCTTTTCTGTTAAGAGTTACAAATGTATCAATTCCTGCATAAGATGCTAATGCATAATTTAATGCATCAGGAAGAATCTCCTTTGCAGATTTGATTTTTAATTTTTGTATATATTTCCATGATAATTTTTTTACGTCAGTATATTGATCAGATAAAATAGCCTCAAGCGAAGGTATTGTTTTAGATATTGTCAAATAATAGTTTAGTAAAACCAGGTCCTTACGCTCTAATTTCATTTTTGCTATCTCATAGTAAACAATAAATGTTGTAACAAATTCTTCTCTGTGTTTCTTTGCATAATCTAGTATTGCCTTAACATTTTCATATTCCTCATGCTTCTTATCAACAAGTACTCCGTAAATACAGGTGTCCAGTAGATATAGATTATTTAAACTGTTTCCCTTCAGCATGTTAGAATATTAGACGAAAAATTTAATTAGATAAAGACAATGAAAAAACCAGAATTCAACTTCGGGTTGGGGATGTGTACGGTAATACTGGTATCAATCAACATTACAATTTTCTTAATCACCGTGGGATACATTGAAACAGATGTAATTCCTACGGGCGGCTGCATAAAATATGATTCGGATACATATTCTTGCTATGTAAATCAGGCAGGTTCCGGGTACTTTTTATGCTCCAATGAAATTAATCCTGAAGAAATCAAAGACCCTATGGAAGAATGCAAATATATAACGAAGATTTGCTGTGTTGAAAATACATCGGGAATAATGCAAGGATATGCTTTAATGCCGATACGGGTTTCAAGTAAGCCGCATACTCTTTTATTTGCGGCGATAATAATCTACTCAGCAGGATTTGTATTTTATCTCCCAATAATTTTTGCATCATTTTCTATCTTTATATTAACCGGGGCTATTATTTCTGTTTTGAGGTATAGAAACGATATAAACAAAATCTCCTTGCATAAGGTTATAACCCACTAAATATTTTTATTCTTCCTTTTCTCCCTCTTTTCTTTTAATCCATATAATAATCACAATTATAATAACCGCCACCAGGATAATCCCTATAAAAAACCAGATGCCGTATCCATCCCCGGCAGGTATTTCAACACTTATCTTTTCGTTTCCGGAAATACCCGCGATGCCTTCCTCAAGAGTTACATAATTTCCCGCGAATGTATAATTTCCCGGCACGGAAGGTGAAGTAATCCCGTATGATAAAGTTTGTGTTTCTACTTCCCCGTAAATTATCCATTTAATTTCATTTCTCTCCGGGTTAAAATTTCCTTTATTTGAAATATAAGATACATTCCAACATCCCGGAATTTTTTCCTTTATTATAATGCCCGGTATTCCATTGAAAAGAACATTTAGTTTCAAGTTTAGTGCTACTTCGGAACTTGTATTCACTTTTTTTGGAAATTCTCTTGACACAATCACTCCTTCCAATTTTTGTTTGCCGTTTCCGGTTAAATTTCCGGTGCTTATTTTTGAGCATGCATGAATTAACCTTAGAATTTCAACATCCGATAATTTATTATTATTCCATTGATAAATGTACATGAGCATTTCAGGATCACTTACCAGGCACACGGACGAATTATCATCTAATTTTGATATTATCCTGTTCTCCCCGGAAATCCCACAGGTTTCGCCGCTTGATAATTCCCATTCCCCCTTGAAATCATAATATTTTGAAATGTTTGATAATTTCAGTTTATACCTGATTGTCTGCTGCTTTATGCCGTTGTCGTTTAGAATCCACCATTTTGCTTCCCTCGTTTCAGGATTCCATACCTGCGGTCTTTTTGAAATCCACTCCGTATTTACAGGATTTGTTATTTCATCTACATCCGTAAACGGCATTGCTTTTACTTTTTCGCAAACATCACTGAAAGTTACGGCAGAGTAATACCATACAGGTTCCAGTCCTTCGGGAATTTTTTCAGTAATTATTACTCCATTGATGCTGCTTTCAGGTTTAATTGTGAGGTAAACATTTATGTAACCCGGGGCAGATATGATTTTTGGGGTTATTCTTCTTGTAACCGTAAGTGTAATATTTTCGCATTCCTTGACTGTTGGCTTTTCAAAGCAGTAAAATGCACCATTGCCTGTGGAATTACATTCCCTGTTACATTCCCTGATCTTGCCGCCGCAGAGTTCATAACCTTTCTTATCCGCCTCTTCTCTGCTCATGCACTCGCAGCTTTTGGGGCATTCATATTCTGCCAGCCCGGGTTTAACAATGAAACTTTCCTCTGCGGTTTCATAGTATTCTTTTGATGCGGTAATTTCATAGATACCTGCCGCAACAGGTGTGAAATTAAATCCTGATGAGGTTTCTTCGTGCTTAAAACCTTTTTCTCCTTTTATTGTAATTTTTGCAGTTACCGGCTTGTTGGCATCTTTTTCCGTTACGGAAATATAAATAGGTTCATTAATTGTCAGGTTTCTTGAACTTAAATTTAATGATAATTTTCTAATGCGGGGAGTTATTACAGCATTCGCAGTTATTGAATTCTTTTTCTCTGCCGTAAGTTTGTACTCTCTTGATTTTAATTTAAATATTACTTCCCCGTTATGGTCGGTGTTTTTAATAAATTCTGCCTCATCACTGCCTGAAATGCTCAAAACAGCATTTGGAACAGGATAATCATGGTGGTCAAGAACGGTGATTGTTACATCGTTTCCAAGTACGGGATTCTCAATCAAAATTTTCAGTAAATTATAAACTACGAGTGTTTCATTAAGGTCTTCATAGTCCTTTTTTTCAGCATTAAGAATGTATGTTCCTGCCGATTCCGGATTAAACTTAATTTCATTATTTTTGGCTGCAAGAGTTCTGGAAAAACCCCCCGGGTTGGTTACTGTGATATTCAAGGCAGTTATATTCTCATTTAAGATTTTAATTGTTGCATCTCTCCCCTGCAATGGTTTTTCAGGGGAAACGGAAATTACGATCGGTGGTTTTGCTCTTACATTCAGGGTTTTATTCACACTCCAGAAAGGAGGCGTGTTTTTTTCCAGTTCAACCGAGTATACGCCCGGTTTATTAACGAAAAAAAGAACAAACCCTGACTGGTCGGTGTTTAAATATATGTTTTCATGCCCTTTGAGAGTTATAGCAACGCCCGGAATCGGCTTATTATTTTCATCATAAACCCTTATAACCAATTCGTCTTCTGCTATCGGGTCGGCAGGAGACCTTGAACAATAAGGTCCCCGGACATTAAGTTCATGCTTTACTACGACTGTTTCCCTGTATTCACAATAGCCATCGTCTTTTGTTATACTTAATACAAACTCTCCTGTGCGGTCCGGGGTGAAAGAAAAAACCTCGTTTTCATGAGTAGTTCCTCCTTTATATTTAATTCCCTGATTGCTTCCAATCCATATTTTTGCGTTACCTATACTATTTCCCAGCCCGTCTTTAATGTCAATTTGAACTTTCCTATCAACAACGGGTTTTTCAGGGTCCAGGGAAACATAAAATCTGTTCCCGACTTTAACCGCTTTACTTAATTTCCAGTTATGATTTAAGGTGTTGTCTTCCATGAAAATTTTTACCAGGACATTAAAGATTCCGCATTCGTCATGACTGATTGTAAATTTATGTGAAAACATTTCCCCCGGATTTATTGAAAAAGTTCCAAGAGAATCCTTTTCCGAATCATCCAGGTATACTATCATATTCCCTTCTGCCGTTTCATCCCCGTAATTTTTAATTTCAACATTGACTTTAAACAATTCCCCCGGTTCCGGGGAACTGTCCCCGGGATAATCAGGAGAAAGTTCCGTAACGGTCACATTCTCTATCCCGACATCAACAACCGCGGTTGAATAGCAGGACAGTGCAATAATTAAAAATAAAATCAAAGGTAATGTCCGCAGTTTCATTTTAATTTTAATTAGATTTCAGGTTAATAATTTAAAATAATTTGACAGAAAAATCAAATATGTTAAACACCCGCAAAAGAATCAGAAATTGCTTCCGGAAATCTTTTCTTGTGCGTTAATTTCAACTCACAACCCTCTCAAGCCCCCTGGTTTTTGTTTCTCTCCAGGATGCTGTTGCCTGATAATTATAAATATTATTATTGATACAATTAAAATAAAAATTAAAATTAAAATCCACAGCCAGTATTTTTCAAGAAAACTTTTCCTGTGCAAGGGCGTTGTTATAATTTCCGGTTCCTGCCCGGGAGGAAAAATTTCACTTATATTTTCATTTTCAACCGGTTCTTCCAATCTTTCCGGTTCCGGTTCCGGTTCCAACTCTTCGGGTTCCTCTTCCGGTCCAGTTTCCGTTTCAGGCGGCACCTCATCACTCACGACAAATTTTTCTGTTAATTCCCAGAACATCTGCGCCCTTTCGGGACTTTCTTTATACTCCTGGAAAATAATAAGGTATTCCCCCTTTTCAAATCCCTTATCTTTAAGCTTGAATTTTAAACTACCGTCCTGCGTTGTAAACTCCCTGCTTAAAGGACCCGATACTATGATATTTACTTTATCAACCGTATTGCCGCGTGAGTCGGTAATTTTTATATCCATGTACCCGTCAATTCCATATCTCGTCTTCAAATTATGAACAATAAATGAATTTTTAACCGCGAATTCTTCTTTATTTATTTTACAATACCCCTCTCTTTCCTTTTCAATAAATACCGTGTATGTGCCTTCATTTTCCGGCGTAAATTTAAAGATGCTGTCCTGTATTTTATCCTCCACAATAAGATAATCGTTAAATTTAATTTCTATTTTTGCATTGTCAATCAACTTCCCGTCGGCATCTCTTACTACAAGTGTAATTTCATTGTTTACCGAAGGATTTTTTGGAATTTCTATTTCATGAACTTTTCCCGCGACTTTTACAAAAACCGGTTTCGTAGTATCAGAGGAACCTTTGATGCTTGCGGTTGCAGTAATCACATAATCCTCTCCTGAATTGCAGTCGTCAGGAATGTATATACATGAAATCTCATCTGTTTTTCCCGTCCTTAATAAATTAATTTTTTCCGTGCAGATATTCTCGCCGCCCGCCCGGACATCAACCTCAATATTTGTAATATTTTCCGTACCGTCGTTTTTAACAGATACGACAACTTTTGCTTCCTCGCTTACAAAAACCTCAGAGGGCGTTACCGTCAGGGACTCAATTTTTATGCTTTCAATTCCTGAAACAAAAGCAGGCGAAACTATTATAGATAACAATATTACCTGAATTAATATTAAAAATTTTGTTTTCATTTTTTATTTTTAAATAATTAAATTATAAATTAAATGTTGTTTTATCCCGTACTACTTGAACTGTTTTCCCATTCCTTTAATTCTTTTTCAACTTCATCCACAAAGTTTATTGCATTGTTGAATATCTCTCTTGTAATATCCTCCTCAGCAGGTTCAAGTGCCACGCCATAATCACACTCTACCCTTTGCCTGAGTGCAGAAGATAACTTCTTTACATCATCTTCATTTATTTCAGAAAATGACCCGACTTCCTGCCAGAGAACATTTATTACGCCGCTGTGCTTCCGGGGCGATTTTCCGATTAACAGCAGTAGAGCGCGAGCAGAATGGTGCATCGCGTAATAGGAATGACTTATACTTGCATCATAAAACCCGTCTTCAAGATCATTTTCTGCTGCCTCTAAAAACCGTTTTGCCTTTTCTATGTGAAGTTTTGAATATTTTGTACTCATTTTTTCTATTTCCTTATTTGATTGTAATGCCCTTCAATACATTCATTATAAACGGATATTCATTTATCTTCATATCATGAAATCTTTGAGTTGATATTATTATAGGCATTGCTAAAATCCCCAATCGTTTAAAAAAATAATCATAGGTAAAATTTTCTATATCTCTTTTCAAGGATTTTGAAGTTTTTGCCACGATTAATATATCTATATCACTCTCTTCATCAGCCGTGCCTCTTGCTGCACTGCCAAATAATATAATACTCTCTATTTTATCTCCAAATCTCTCAAGGAGTTCTTTTCCAAATTCTTTTACTGCTTTGATGTGGTTCATTTTTTATTTTTAAATATTTTTAAATATTTTTATTACATTATAAGTTACATTATCCTTATTAATTAAATCATAATAAATATTAAAATCAATGAACAACTCCTATAAACTGGCAGATAACAGCAGTTATAATCCCGATAGCCAGAAACCTTAAACCTGACACAAGCATATTTCTTTTTGCGACCCGTCCCAGGTACATGCCGGTTATAAATAAAATTAAAAATGAAATTATTATTGATGAAAGCATTGCACTGTGCACATCTAAAAATAAGAATGGAATTATCGGGATCCATGAAGCAAGCATCGGAGATATCCCGTGTATAAAGGAACTCCAGAGGATTGCAAAGTTCGTGGCTTTTTCGTGAATTGTTCCTTTCATTTTAGTAAGCATCTGTCTTTCAAGTTCCTCAAGCACGATTTTTCTTTCAATTCTCTCGCTTTCATAGGCGCCGAAAAAAGACGATATACCGAGACCGATGCCCATGGCAAAGCCGGTTGCAAAAATAAAAGTTCCAATGTTCCGGGCAAATTCGGTTTCATGCGCGCTTTCTGACCCGACATAAGCACCAATCACAAAAGCAAGTATTGTTAATGCACCGTCAAATGTCCCGATTACAAAGTACCTGCGGGAAAGAGCGCTTAAGTCCGTTAAATTGCTGTATTCCCTGAATTTTTTTAGTCGTTTTTTAACCATTTAATCAATCATTAAAATATTAAAAATAATTCAAAATAATTCAATAAACTTCACCCGGCTCAAAAACTTTCTCACCGGTAATTTTTAATTCATCATAAACGAGTTTCCTGTAAAAACATGACCTATAACCCGTGTGGCACGCACCGCCCTCCTGCTCAACTTTTACAAGCACCGCATCCATATCGCAGTCAACATAAATTTCCACTACATTCTGGAAATGCCCCGATGTCTCGCCTTTTTTCCATACCTTCTTTCTTGAAGTTGAAAAGTAATGAACCTTTCCTGTGCTTAGTGTTTTCTCGTATGCCTCCCTGTTTGCAAACGCAGCCATCAAAACCTCGCCTGTTTTAAAATCCTGTGCAATAATTAAAATTAAATTAGGGGTTCCGTCAATTGTTCTTGTTTTGAGTTTTTCAAAATTTAATTTATTATTTTCTGGCTTCATGTTTATTGTTTTTAGGGGTTAGTGGTTAGGGATTAGGGGTTAGTGGTTAGGGGTTTGGGATTGGGGGTTAGTGGTTAGTTGTTTGGGATTGGGGATTAGTTGTTAGTGGTTGGTTGTTAGTGGTTAGGGGATTGGCAATTCATAATCCCTATTCACTATTCCCTAACCCCCAATTTATCCCTTCAAAATTCTTAAATCATCAAGGTTCTCAAAGATTTTGTTTAGAATATCTTTTTTACAGATAATTCCGACAACTGTTCTTTCTTCAACAACCGGGATGCTCTGGATTCCGTATTCTGCCATGACCGCTGCTGCATCATCTATCGTGTCTTCGGGTTCCAGTGTCAGCGGGTGCGTTGACATTACACTCCTTACGGTGGATATTCCCGTAAATGACTCTAACTCAATCATTTTTGCAGCCCTTGAGCCGTGAAACAGTATTAATTTCAACAAATCGCTCTGCGTTATGATTCCCACGATTTCGTTATATTTGTTTACAACAGGAAATCCGAAGTAGCCCTTGTCTTTTATTTGAGCGATAAAATCAAGAAATTCATCATCCTCTTTGAGCGTAATTATATCGGTACTCATTATTTCTTTAACCTTCACGCTCCCGAGAGATTTAAATTTTTCTGTTATTTCGTCCGAATGGTTCATTTTTATTATAATTTAAATTTTATTATAATTTTTAATTTTTTCTTTAATTTTTAGGAGTTCATCATAAACCCCTTGCTTTTTTGCAAATTCCTGCAAGTATTTCTCATCCAATTTCCCTGTTTGTCTTACATAAATTCCAATGGCATCCCGTATATCATGCTCTCTTGCAAATATGAGTTTGTTTATGATCGTATCCTCTGGCGATGCGAGATATATTCTTGTTCCATGAAAATCAACCCCTCTTTTATTTTTTATAGTTCTTTTACCCATCTCATCATAAACCCCCTTTATGTCAATCCGAAACATTGTTTCTTTGTATTCCACAGTACTGTTGGACTTTTCAGCAAATGCACATTTCATATCTTCTTCACTTGCAAAAAACCCGTTTTCTTTAAAAAATTTAACGACAGCAGATATATCTGTATTCTTTGGGATTTGCATTACAATATCTAAATCCATTGTAGTTCTCGGATTTCCATAGAATATTACTGTAAATCCACCGACAATTACATAGTCAATGTTGTTGTCATTAAAGTTCTTGCAAACTAACTTTAATATTTCTTCAATTCCATACATCTTCTTATTTAATGTTTACTTTATTTATTTTCAAGGCAAAATTGATTAAATCAAGTCCCTGATTAAGTGTTTCAATACCTGAAAATTTCCTGGCGCGTATTGAATCCCTGATCCATTCTCTTTCTGTTGTTTCTCTGGCGTCTTGCCGCAGTTTTTGTAAGTCCTTTTTATTCATTTCCGGATTTTGTTTATATTTTTAAAAGTTCCTTCTTCGTATATTCAACAAGCCCGCCCGATTCAATTAAATTCAATAAAAATTCCGGGAGCGACTTAAATTTAAATTCCTTATTTTTTGTTAAATTTTTAACCGTTCCTTCTTTAAAATCAACAGCAACTTCATCGCCGTCTCCTGCAAAAATGTCGCATTCCACCAGCGGAAGACCGATATTTATTGAATTCCTGAAAAATATCCGGGCAAATGACTTTGCAACAACACACGAAATTCCCGCGCCCATTAATGCTCTCGGTGCATGCTCCCTTGAAGAGCCGCACCCGAAGTTGTAACCCGCTGCAATAATATCTCCCGGTTTTACATTTTTTGCAAATTCCGGGCGAGTGTTTTCAAACGCGTGTTTTGCAAGTTCTTTTGGGTCTGCCGTGACAAGATACTTTGCAGGAATAATATCATCGGTATTTATATCATCTTTGAATTTCCAGGCGCATCCTTTAATTTTTTCTTGCATTTTTTCCTTTAGTTTTTTTAGTTTTTTCCTTTCGCTTTTTAATTATAAATTATATTTAAATAATTTTAAACACTAAAATTAATAAAGAATTGTAATTTAATTTAATACACCAAAAATGCAGCACGAAGAAATTGAACTAAAGGGACACATCATTGACTCAATGATTCTCCCGCGGGTATTTGACACAATAATGGATATGGGCGGGGAGTTTGATATCCTGGAGTTTGAAATCGGTAAAAAAAAGACAGAGAAAAGTTATGCGAAAATTTCAGTTAAGGCAGGGACAAGGAAAAAACTTGGCGAGATTTTAGCCGAACTCCAGAACCTCGGGGCAAGTGTTTCAACAATCAAAGAGATTGCATTAATTCCCGCAGGAAAGGACGGCGTTGCACCTGAGAATTTTTATTCCACGACAAATCACAGGACATTTATAAAACACAATGACAGCTGGCTTAAAGTGGGAAGGCAGAAGATGGATGCGGTAATTGTCGTGAATGATTCAGAGCCGGTGTGTAAAACGCTTAATGAATTAAAGAAAGGAGACATGGTTGTTGTAGGGCATAACGGCATTCGTATAACTCCACCGGAGCGTCCCAGGGAAAGCATGGGCGCGTTTGAATTCATGGGAAGCAGCGTTTCAACGGAAAAGCCGACAGGAACCCTGATAAAGAGTGTTGCAAACGAATTAAAAAAAATTAAGAAGCGAGGCGGGAAAATTGCAGTCGTTTTAGGACCTGCTGTTATTCACACAGGCGGTGCTGATGCTGTCTCTGAAATGATCAGGAAAAATTTTATTGATATTTTTCTTGCGGGAAATGCCGTTGCAGTACACGATATTGAACATTCGATTTACGGGACTTCTCTTGGGGTAAATATTAAAACAGGCGAACTTTCGGAACACGGTCACAGGAATCATCTCCGGGTCATAAATAAAATAAGAAATTCCGGCTCAATTAAGAATGCAGTGGATTCGGGCGTTCTTAAAAAAGGGATTATGTATGAAGTAATTAAAAATAATATTCCTTTCGTTCTTGCAGGAAGCATAAGAGACGACGGACCGCTGCCGGAAGTTATAACAGATTCAATGGTTGCACAAAAAAAGATGCGCGATCTTTTGCAGGATGTTGATCTGGTGCTTATGCTTTCATCAACCCTGCACTCAATTGCCGTCGGGAATTCATTGGCATCGCATGTAAAAACAATCTGCGTTGACATAAACCCTTCTGTTGTGACAAAATTAATGGACAGGGGAACTGCCCAGGCACTTGGAATTGTCACCGATGTCGGGGAATTTCTGCCTGAACTGGTTAAGGAATTGGAATAAAATTTAAACCGACCTGTAGATTTCCGCTAATTTAGCCCCTATCTTTGGCAAATCGTGTTCCTGGACCATTTTGTATGCGTTTTTTGCAAGTTTTTCACGCTCTTTAGGGTTATCAATCAGGTATTGTAAATTTTCCGAAAATTCTTTTTCGCTTTTCGCTTTCAGACACTCAACCCCGTCTTTTAGCCAACCGTCATAAGTGGGTAGGTCGCGAACAATAATCGGCTTTTTTGATGCAGCCGCCTCAAGGATTACAATTCCCTGGTTTTCATTGTACGAGGGAAAAATAAAAATATCTCCTGCCGCGTAAGCCGCTAAAATATTTTTTATGTAGCCCGTAAAAAAACAATTTTTCGGCGGGTTTTTTAGCATTTCAAGTGTGTTGCTTTGAATAAATTTTTTGAAAATATTCCCGAACCATATAAATTTTCTCTCCGGGAAATTTTTGGCTGTATTTATGAATGTCCCGACACCTTTTTTTGCGAACACATGACCGACACAAAAAGGCGTGATTTCGTCAAGTTCATATTTTTCGCGATACTTATCCCTAATTTCAGGGATATTTTCAAACCTGCTGACATCAACACCGTTACTTATAACCTTAATTTCTTTTTTTATCCCGTAGTCGCAAAGTAAGGATTTAGTGTAGTTTGTCGGGCACAGTATAACATCCCCGACGCTGTAAAAACGCTTTAAATATTTCATGAGCCAGGGAGCCACATACTCGCTGAAATGATAACTGTCAACGAAATCTTCACCTGTCGTGTGCGCGTGCAGTATAACCTTTTTACCCGCGGCTTTTGCGACATTTGCAAGGAACAAAGAATGAGGACCTATTGAATTTATATGAAGTATATCGTAGTCAAGAAGGTAAGGATTTTTTGATATCAAAACATTTTCATTTTCAAGGGACTGTATTTGATGGCGAACCGCTGTTCCAATCCCGCTTTTTCCGATACTTCCTTCAAGTTCAAGGTAAATACAAACTTTAATCTCATCAGGCATTTTATAGTTAATTATTAAAATACACAAACATTAAATAATTAATATTTTCATTGAATTTTAATTTAAATTACTCATCAAATTTAAAATAAACAAACAAACGAAAAATACAATGGACACGGACAAAAAAACAATTGAATGGCTAAAAGTCTGCCAGAACCCTGACGGCGGCTTCGGAAATTCCCCTGTTTCAAATTCTATTTCGGCAGTTGACTACACTGTTGCAGCGGTCGCTTCTCTTTCCGAATTCTATTCCGAAGAGCCGGATGAAAAGGAAAAGTGCATCACCTGGCTAAAGTCCTGCCAGAACCCTGACGGCGGATTCGGGAGAATACCGAAAGATACTTCTTTTGCCGATTACACCTGCTCTGCGCTTGCAGCCCTTTACACCCTTGGCGTTTACCCGAAAAATATTTCTAAAATTATCCTGTGGCTGAAAAGCTGCCAGAACCCGAACGGCGGCTTCGGGAGAGCGCAGGGAGAAATTTCGGATGCTGACTCGTGTGCAAGCTGTGTCTCGGGCTTAAGTATAGTCGGTGAAAAACCCGATGACCCTTACAGAATTATAAAATATATTCATTCCCTGAAATGCCCGCAGGGTTATATGTCTTCTGCCGGGGGAAAAGGAAACATAGAATACGCCGCCCTTGCATTAACCGTCCTTGAGACATGCGGTGCGGATGCATCACCCACCAATGAATTAATTAATTTCACATTATCCTGCCAGAACGCTGACGGCGGTTTTGGTGAAGTTCCAAAGAGACCTTCAAACATTGATTACACCTACAGCGCGCTTGACATTCTTTATCGTACAGGTAGAAAGCCGAATGATTATGAAAAATGCACGGAATTCGTGAATTCATGCAGGAATAAAGACGGTGGCTTCGGATGGATTTCCGGTGCGGATTCAAGGGTTGAATACACTTACTACGGGCTTTCGTGTGTTAATTACCTTGAGGTTTTAAGATAGTTTACAATCGCTTCTCCAAAAGCCCCTGACGCCCACGGACCGTTTGCGGTTATAATATTTTTGTCTTTTACAACCACCGTTTTCTCAAGAAAACTTTCATCCGCATCAACAGCAATGCCGCCGCCTTTCCTGATGTCATCGTCCTGACCCGGCCAGATTGTTGCTTTTTTTCCTTTTAAAACACCGGCTTTTGCAATCACAGCGCCCGAAGAGCAGATTGATGCAACCATCATTTTTTTTCCATCTGCCTCTTTTATCAATTGAATTACCTTATCATTTTTCAGGAGGTTCAGCCAGCCGGGGCTGCCGCCCGGAACCACGACACCTGAATAATTATCTAAATTCACATCATCAAAACTTAAATCCGCAACCTTACCCTGGGGCTGACCCGGGATTTCGCGAGCGGGAATTGCACCTTTTCTTACCCCTGCTGTTTCAACCTTTATTCCCGATGTTTCAATCACATCCCTGGAATGAAAATACTCTTCCGGGCGGAATCCGTCGCCTATTAAATACAAAATTTTCATTTTTTATACTAAAATGTTTTATAATTAAATTTTTGAGTTTCATGTTTCTGCCCTGCCGCAGGTACCGCCCGTATTTTACATTTTAACGGAATTGAATTAAACCTGCCCGAATGATAATTAAATTTTTACCTTAATAAAATTTTTTAATTTGCAGTCCGGTCATTATGATTCTATCCCGGAAATCGCCTTTATCGTAAAAACCCTGTTTTCAAGTTCCACGACTTTATACTCTAAAATATTTATTTTATTATTCAACTCATCCCTCGCGGTTTCATTTTCAATTAAATCAATTTGAAATTTAAGTTCATTAAGTGTTTCGTAAATATTGTCAAAATCCATTTGCTCAATCTCATCAGTTAAATTTTCATTTATATTTTGAAATCTTGCAACCTCTGATGATGAAAGGTTTAAATTTCTTATTTTTTCATTTAGTTCTCTCTCCTTTTCAAGAATCCTTTCCTGTGATCCTGCTAACTCCTTTGAAAGGTTGTTGTTTGCATTCAACGACTCCTTATGTATTTCTGCAAGTTCGGCGTATTTGAACTGGTAATAAATGCTCATTGCAATCATCGCGACAAGCACGACAACTAAAAGCCCGATTAATGTAAAATTTATGTTTTGCCTCATTTTATTTAATTAAAAAGATAACTAATTTAGGAAATTTTTTTGGTATTTTCTATTAATTTTAAAATTTAATATTTTATATATTACAATATCATATAAATTTAAGTAGTAAATCAATATGAAAAAAATACTCTTTACCTTTCTAATATTTGTAATCGGCTTCGCTTTATCAATGTGCTACATTCAACAGGCACCGGCTGAATCTCAATTCGTATGGCAGGATGTTTCAAACATTGAAGCAGAAACAAAAGTTTCTGAAAATTTTCAATTAATGCCAAAAGTTGATTCAGGAATAAAGCAGGAACAGGAACAGGAACAGGAAACTACCGAAGAAGAACCCCTGCTTACAGAAGAGCCCGTATATGAACAAACGCCTCCCGAAGAATATCCGTTCCCGGGAGTTGAAGAAAAATCCCCGAGCGAATGGATGGATATGGAACTTACGGATGTCTCAACCGGGAGAAAATTCAGGATCAGCGACTTTAAAGGAAAAACAATCCTCCTGGAAAACTTTGAAATGCGGTGCCCCTCTTCCATAAAGCAGCAGGATGAAATGAAAAAGCTTAGATCAAGAGAAGGCAATGCAATAATACAGATATCATTGGAGACCTGCCCTTATGAAGACGAATCAAGAGTCAGGAAATACTCGGAAACCCACGGGTTTGGCTGGTATTTCGCGGTTGCTCCTGAAGAATTTACTGTTAATTTACTCAAGGAATTCGGCACAACCGCTGCCGATGCACAGAGTGCTCCTGTTTTACTTATCTGCGAAGACCAGTCCGCAAAATTATTGGAAAGAAGAATTAAGTCCGATGATGAACTGCTTTCGGAGATAGAAGGGTGGTGTTAAAACAGGCATCCTGATTCTTATTGCAAACACCGCATGGTAATTTTAATAATTAAATCGGATATTAAATTTTAATCTTAATGGATATTTAATTTATAATACCTCCTATAAGAATGAAATCCCTACTAATCGTAATTGACGGAATGTCAGACAGAATCCTGAAAAGTTATGGAAAAACCCCGCTTGAAATGGCAAATATTCCAAACCTTGACCGCATGGCAAAAGAAGGACTCTGCGGAATTCTTGATGTCCTGGGTGTCGGAAAGCGCGCGGGATCAGACACTGCACACCTTTCACTGCTTGGATATGACCCCTATAAATTTTACACAGGAAGAGGTCCTCTTGAAGTTGCGGGAGCGGGAATCAAATTAAAGGAGGGTGATGTATCCCTGAGATGCAATTATGCGACAACTGATGAAAATTTTAATTTAATTTCAAGGACAGCCGGGCAGATTTCAGAGAAAGAGGGAACAGGAGAACTTGAAAAAATATTAAATGAAATTGAACTCCCTATTGATTATGAATTTAAAAATTCATTAGGTTACAGGTGCGTTCTGCACCTTAGAGGCAGTGGCTTGTCCGGGAATGTCTGTGATTCCGAGCCGAAAAAAGAAGGCATGAAAATTAATGAGGTAAAGCCGACAGAATACAGCAGGGAAGCAGAATTTACATCAAAAATCATAAATAAATTTATTAATAATTCATACAAAATTTTAAAAGACCACCCCATAAATTTAAAAAGAGCAGGGGAAGGGAAATTACCTGCAAACATAATCGTTCCCCGCGGCGCAGGAGAAACCCCTGAACTTGAGAACTTTTATGAAAAATGGAAACTGAAAGGAGCGGTTATCGCAGGTATCGGTTTAATTAAAGGTCTCGGTTACCTGACGGGAATGGATGTCATGCACATCCCGACAGCAACGGGCTATATTGACTCTGATTTTATGGCAAAGGGCAAAGCAGCAGTCAACGCCTTAAAAGACCACGACTTTGTTTTACTGCATGCAGAAAGCACCGATGAGCCGTCGCATGACAAAGATGTTAAAGGAAAAATTACCGCACTGGAAAGGGTTGATGAGATGATCGGCTATTTAATGGAAAATGTTTCCGACACATTGATTGTTGTTCTTGCAGACCACACGACATCAACTGACCTTGGAGACCATACAGCTGATCCCACACCGATTGTTTTATGGGGTGGTAATTTTATTCCCGATGATGTTTCAAAACTCACTGAAAAGGAGATGTATAAGGGAGGAATTCACAGGATAAGGGGAAGCGATGTAATGCCTCTGATTTTAGACCAGATCAATAAAACAAAGAAGTTCGGTGCGTGATGTAAGATAACAAAATTCAACAAAAATTCAATTAATTTCCCGGCAATTCTTAATTTTATTCTTAATTTTAATATTTATTATTATGCACCGTAGTTTTTTGCGAAACTTTGAAAATGGCATCTTTTATGAAGTTTATAAGCCCGGAACTAAAGAGAATACTGAAGGAACTCTTTCCCGTCATGTTTTTATGCGTAGTCGGCGGAGTGCTTGCGGGTTTAATCTTAAACACGATGGAGGCGGACATAAAAAGGATTCCCGGGCTCCTGGTGCTTTTGCCTGCGGTTCTTGCAATGCGGGGGAACATAAGCGGGGCGATCGGCTCAAGATTGGGTTCGGCACTTCACCTCGGTCTTATTGAGCCGGATTTAAAATGGAACAAGACGCTTTCAGACAATGTATGTGCTTCACTGATATTGAATGTTGTGATGTCTTTAGTTCTCGGAATAATTGCACATTATACGAGTGTTGCGTTTGGTTTTGAAAGCGCGGGTGTTGTAACATTAACTCTTATTTCACTGATTGCAGGAACCGTTGCAGGAGTAGTACTCACCGGGCTTTCTGTTTTTATTGCAATCACAAGTTATGCAATGGGTCTTGACCCGGATAATGTTGTAAACCCGCTTCTTTTGACATCAGGGGATATATTGACGGTGATTTGTCTTTTATTTGCCGCTAAATTATTTTAAAATTCCAGTCCCTCCCGGAGTTTCTCCGCGGAACTTTTCGGGTTTTTTGAACAATAAATGCTTCTTCCCGCCATTTCAAAGTCCGCTCCCGCTGCAATTGCCCCACCGGCTTTACCGCCCTGCACCCCGACACCCGGAGATAAAATTAAAATTTCATTCCCGAGTCGGAAATTCCCGACGAGAATGAGCGTATTCCTTTACAGGAATACACTTAGGATTAATTTTATGAAATTCAGAAACTTAATAGTGTCTTCTTTCTCCTTTTTATTTATTTTTTTGAAAATCAGAGATATATTCAAAAATTTTATTGTAATTCTCATCCGAGATTAAATTTTCTTTTTTCAGTTCAGAAATTAAATTTAAACTATCTGTAACAGCATGCAGTTTCAGCCCATGATTTTTCAAATTTTCATTTCCACATTCAAGCCGGTCAAGGATTACAACAACATCACTAATCACTGCACCCTCATCTTCAAGCACTTTTTTTGTTTTAACAACACTACCCCCTGTTGTTACAAGGTCCTCAATTATAAGTACTTTTTCGCCTTTATTTAAAATCCCTTCAAGTTGTCTGCCTCTGCCGTGCACTTTTGGTTCTTTTCTAAGAATTAAAAGCGGCTTTTTCATTTTGTATGCAACAGCTGAGGCAAAAGGTAATGCTCCTATGGGAACTCCTGCTATTCTGTCAAAAACAATTTTATCTTTTTCAATCAACTCTATATATGAATCAACGATTTTATGAAAAATTCCAGAGTAGGATGGAATTAGGCGGAGGTCAACATAATACGGCAGTTTCCTTCCCGAACTTCCGATGAATTCGCCGAATTTTACTGCATCACAATCCAAGAGGAGTTTTGATATTTGGGTTTGCATTTTTAATTTGAATTATCAAAAATTTTTATATGAGTTATTCTAAAAATATTTCATCAATCATATTTATTATGTTGTTTGTTACATTCCCTAAATTTTCGGTAGAAAAATTATCAGGGTCTGTTTCCATCCATACCCTCCCCTTATCATTTAACGAAAGTTTTAAAGTAGTATCTTGAATAGTAATTATGCCGGATATTCTAGATATGGAATATGAAATTTCTTCACTTGAAAGGAAATTTCTTACCGTGGAAGAATCTAAAAGATTATTCCCATAGAATTTGATCTCTCTTGGGTACTCAGTTTTTCCATTTTCATTTTTTAACTCAATTTGTTTAATTTCTTCGAACTTGCTAATTATTTTTTTTACTCCTTCAGTTGAGAATTTAGTATAGTGTGGATTTATGTCTCTTTTTGTAAGTGTCCTTATGTACTTTACAAATTTACTTACCTCGCCTCGCCTTTGAGCAAATATTACCATATTCCCCCCACTCAAATTAATAATTGAATCTATGTTTCTAGGATAATATATCTTTTGTTCTTTAAGTATCAACTCTCCTTCTTTAGTAGTTTCAAGTTTCTTAAACTTTACTGGTATTTCTATAATTCCAGAAAGGTATAATTCTCTTTCATCTTCTATATACTTCACATCCTGGATTATTTGCTTGCCAACACCTATGGGGGGTTTTTTAGTTTCAGAATCAAGTGTATTAATTATACTGGGAATGTTTCTTATAGAAAAATATTTAAGTTCAAGAAAATTCATACCCAATCTTCCATTTTCAAATGTTCTATTTAATTCAATTTTCTTCAAACCGATCTTTTTCAAACTCATTGTGTATGTTTTTTATTTTTTTACCCTTGGCATTCCAATATTTTATAGGTTGGTGCATATCACTCCTCATCTTCATATTATGAATTTCTTCTATTTTTTTAATTAATTCTTCAACATCTTGAGTAACTTCAATTTCATGTGGGTTGATATCCATTAATAAACTCTTTGGTTTGTTTAACCATTCATTCATCTCATTACACGACTTAGGTAAGGATATAGAAGGACATCTCTTACAAACTATATCAACGATAGTTTTTGTTATTGGATAATTGAATTCCCTATTTACTGCATATCTCTCGTGAAAATAAGGTTTTTGGTTATCATGCCCAACCCTACTTTTAGTCAACGCACTGATTAAATTTAGTATAAAAGGTTCTGTAAGTTCGGTTCCTTTATAGTTTTCAGTTTCAGAAAGTTTCTTTAACTCTTCTATAATATTTTCAAGCTCATGATATATATAATAGGTTTTAGCTTCTATTTGTTCACAACTCCTACACATTACATTCAAATCTTTTACTATTTTCTTTTCATCTATTCTGTCATCCTTTAGAGATTTGATTAAGCGTTTATAAGATTTTTCCCATGAGAACGCTAAGTAATCCATACATTCCAAACTATTTTCTACAGTACGATGAGATGCAAGAATGTTTAATTTTTCTGTTCCTTTATCCATTCTGCTAATATCAAAGTATATTTCGGCAAGTTTATCATGAGACAGTTTTGTTAAGATGTCCATCTTAATATTTTCTTTATAATTCAAATATTTTTCTATGTTTTTAGCAGGTATAATAATCATATCCCCATCATCATTGCGTTCTACTTTACCCAATCTCCAGCCTTTCCAATCATCTTCATCTGGGATGTCTTCAGGTTTCCAGTTAAGAAATTTATTATCTATATCATAAAAATAAAAATCGTCTTTTTTAAGTATTTCTTTATTAATACATGGAACCATGCCATAAGGATGTGCTTTTTTATTGATAGTATAAGGTCTATAACTTGTGCCCTCAACTTCATGATCCCATGCTTGAACATAGTTTGCACAAAGTTTTGTAAATCTTGTCCTTGTTGTTCCACCCTCTCCACTGGTCTTGCCTATAAAATATAACATGTAAGGTAATTGTTTGCCTGCCATAAAAAATTCTTTCAGAAATTTAATTTTCCCTTTTTCTCCTCCAGTAGTATATAATCTCCCTATTACTTTTAAGGGCACCCTCATATCATTCTCATTATACACCAGCATACCATCCAAAACGTCAACAGGTTTAAGTCCACCAAGATCAAGTCCTATATCCATGCCCTCTGAAAACCCATTTTGATTACCTATTATATCATCTATTTGAAAGTAAGATAACCCACGTGCTTCGTCTTCACCGTCATCTAAAGTAAAATCTGTCTCTCTGAAAGCATCGTGATTAAGTTTTTTGTTTTCTTCTAAATTTAAACTCATAAAAATTTTTATATGGGATGCTAAGTCACTAATCGCGTATTCTGGTTTTTTTGGACGGTCTTTTGTAATAACTGCCCTATCTGCTTTTTCATATCCATCTAAAGAGGGAATTTCTCTTATAATTTTTTCTTTATCTTCTCTGTCTAAGTATTTAAATATGTCATCACCCTCCCGGTGGTATGTTGCTATTATACTATTTCGGTCTATATCTTCAAATTCAAACTTTATTTGTTCATCTAGTTTTTCTAAGAATTTTGAAAGTAAACCAATGCTCAGTCTGACAGATGTGCACATATAACATAACTGCGTTATCTGTTTAGGTTTTAGGTCTTTTTTCTTATATATTTTTATTTCTGAATCCTTATCTACTATTATATATTTTTTCATACCATCTTCTATTCTCCAATATTTATCATCCTCTTTAGTGATATTTGCTTCACTGGATAATAAAAGTTGACTATTTTCAAAAGCTTTTCTCAATTCGTTACCGATGATACCTTCCTTTAAATATTGCTTATCCTCTGCTGTTAATTTGAACAAATATTTTTTATCTATGTTGAGGTGCCTGCAAAAAGATGTTTTTTCATTCTTAAATATGCATTTTTCACGCTCATTTAATAATTCAGAAGATTCAGGAATACATAAAAAGGGATAGACAATTGGGACACAATATACATAACCTTTTTTAAAGAATAATCTAATTTTTTTTGGCCCTTCATCCAATAACTTAGGGTATTTGTCTATCTTTGGTATCTTAAAAATGTCTGTCCTTTCTTTAAAATCAACTGTGAACAGTTCTATATCAGGAATATCAATATGCTGTAAGTGATTAGATTCGTTAGAAATTTCTTTTAGTTTATCTAAAATCTCCTCCGGTTTTAGATTTTCTTTTAATTTAAGTTTAACAACAAGGTGATCCGTATCTAAAGGTTTTCCCTGCGACATTATTTTTTTAAACAATTCATTAGAATAGTAATCGTAACCATTGGCATCATGCAACATTTCATCAACATATATCAGATCTTTGTGTTGATTAAGGTTATCACCACTTTTAACTAATAGGGCGCATATATCACTCTTTATTTTAAATTTCCTTTCAAGTTTATCTCTGCATTTAGAAATACAATCCCCTGCAATAAAAGAATCATCAAACAACACAAAATTTTTATTTTTTAATCCTTCTTCTTCTATGTGAAATTTTAATGAGTTATAAAAAATTATTCTTCCATCATTAAATAGCTCATCTGATTTATTGGCTAATTCCAAAACACGAATTCCTTTTCTCTCTATTGGAACTATGACATCATACTTCTTTGAAAGTTCATTAACGAGCAGATTTAAATTTTTTGTAATCTTGTCAACATATACTCCCAATGTGCCGTTTTCTTTTCTAATGTTATAGTTGTTTTTTTTATCCGTTATCTCCCATGTGTCATCCCACTTTTTCTTGATTTCTATATCCTCTTTGAGAGGATATTGATACTTTTTAAATTCTTCTTTCAACTCATCAGATGTTTCATTTCTGTTTAAATCGTCTTCAAAACGCGGGTCTATCGCAAATATACGGCATTCCATTTTCTGTGAATTATTTATTAGATTATTTATTTTTAAATATATTATGATTAGTTTTAATTATTTGTTTTTTTATTCTGAAATCATATACTATCATCCAACATCTTCTTCTAATGCTCTCTATCTAATCCGTTTCCCATTCATCATTCTCAAACTCTGAGATTATGGTGTTTATCCGTTTAATCTTTGAATATTTTATGGGTTGCCATATAGCACTACTTATTTTCATATCATGAATTTGTTTTATTTCCTCAAGTGCTTCTTCACCTTTTTTAATAAAAGCAATCGGCAACAGCCGTGGTTTGTTTAGACATTTTTCCATGGCATTATACGAATCAAGCGGATAGATCGAAGGATAACTCTCATAAACTATATCAACAATAGCTTTTGTTGTTGGATAGTTGAATTCCCTATTTTCTATGTATCTTCTATGAAAATAATGTTTTTTACTATAATGCTCTATTACGCTTTTGTTTAAGGTATCAATCAAATTTAATATAAAAACTTCTATAAGCTCAGTCCCCATGTATCTTTCAGCAAGTATTTTCAGTTCATTTATAACCTCCTTGAGATCTTTGTATATGTGCATTGTGTGAGTTTCGATTTGTTCGCAGCTCATACAAATTACATCAATAAGTTTTACTATTTTTTCAATATTTCCCTCATCTATTTTGTTATTTTCGATAATATTAGTTAAAATTTTATACGAATTTTCCCAAGAGAACGCTAAGTAATCCATACATTCCAAACTATTTTCTACAGTACGATGAGACGCGAGAATATTTAATTTTTCTGTGCCATTCTTCATCCCACTAATTTCGAGATATATTTTAGCAAGAGTATCATGAGATAATTTGGTTAAAACATCCATCTTAACATTTTCCCTATGATCTAAATATCGTTCTATATTTTTCGGATATATCGTAATTACATCAACATCATCCCTGTGGTCCACACTACCCAATTTCCAATCTTCCCAATTATTAGGAATATCTTCGGGTTTCCAATTAAGGAACTCATTATTTATCTCATACAAATAAAGTTCATATCGTTTAAGTAGTTCTATATTAATACATGCTACCATACCATAAGGGTGTGCTTTTTTATTGATAGTATAAGGGCTATAACTTGTGCCCTTAACTTCATGATTCCATGCTTGAACATAGTTTGCACAAAGTTTTGTAAATTGTGTTCTCGTGATTCCATTTTCCCCTCCAGATTTACCTATAAAATATAACAAATAAGGTAAGTGTTTACCCATACTAAAAAATTCCTTTAGAAACGCGAGATTACGAAATGTAATTCTACTTCTCTTCTTTGGAGTTTCTCGTGAAAAAATGCGTGATTCACCAGATTGTGCGGCTTGCGGCAAAGTGCACACATCAGGAGGTTTAGTCAGCGAGTAAGATTCTTTTTGAATTAGTTCTAACTCCTTTATAACATCTGATGGTAACTGCTTAAAATGCTCATTTCCTACAACCCCCGAATCTTTTTCATTAATTACTATTGGCGTCGAGTTACTATTCAGAACATTTAATACTTCCCTATTTTTTTCTATGAATTTTTTTATGAAAATTTCATTGATCAACCCCCCATACTTTTCTTTGTCATCAGTGTGCAGTTTAACTATTACTTTAATACTATTCTGTTTCTGCTTTGGAAAACTAACCTTAGTAAAATGGTGCAACCACCAGTACACTGTGTTTCTTGGAGGAAGATTAAAGTTTTTGACTGTTTCAATACTCACACGATTAGCATCAACATCCAATTCATCACCAAGTCTCAATAGAGCAGCTACCATGCCTTTGCGTCCGTTTTCATCTAGTTCAAATTCATCTGGACAATCATAAATTTGAAGTTTGGAGTGGAATTTACAAATGTCCATTAAATCTGTTACTAACTCTCTTGGAATATCTTTGGCTGCTGAGCGTAGAATATTATCATTTTTATATATTTTTATCTTGTCATTCTCTTTTTTTAAAATATATTCATATCTCCCTTCACCCTTGATTTCTAAGTTTACCTTTTTTTCTTCCTCGTTAAGTTTGAATGTAATTACATTCTTAATTACGTTATTTTCCTCTTTAATAGTTATGGCTTTATTATCATCACTTTTTTTGATTTTTGCATTTTTAACCCATCCAATCTTTAGATCATCACTCAGAAATTCTGTAAGTCGTATATTATCGTTTCCAGGGACATCCTCCCATATAAACAAATACTCATTTTTTTTAAGTGCACAATCAATCCAAGCAGCGGAAAGGTAGTGATGATTCTCACGGATAGCTTTCTGCTCTTCAATACTGTAATCGCTTGCAATTTGAGATGTAAAATTTATATTAAAGTTTGCCCCCAACTCTTCAGCTTTTTTCCTAATCTCAGGAAATCTGACTACATCGCACTGCATTCCAATGTCGTGTAAGTAGATACCAGCCAACAGTAGATACATTTCTTCCTTTGAAAGTTCATCTCCATAATTGTTTTTAAGTAACTTATACACAAACTCTGCTATTCTCTCACTATGCCCCTCACCATGATTTGTAAAATTGTGTATGATACGCACCTCTGGACGCCATATATCTTCCATCGTTTCTCTAATTTTCCGAAGATTTGTTTCAAATCTGGAATTGGTTTCGGGGCGGATATACTTCTCAATTAGTTGTTCTTCAATTTTGGACAAATTTGCCATTTTAATTGATTGAATGAAGTTTTTAGTTATTATTGACTTTTATGTAGTTCGTTTTTTAATTTTTTAATTTCCTCAGGGTAAATTCTATCACCTATCTTTAATGGTATGGCACTTTCCCATAGTATCTTGAAATAACCTTCCCATCTCAAAATTTCCTTTTTCCCGTGGAAATGAAAAGCAGTTGTCAGTTTTCTTGGGTCACTTGGTTGGGGAATGGAAATAGAAACTACTTCTCCATAAACAGATAATATCTCAGGGAGTGGAAAATTACCCATTAGATATTTCATTGATAGGTTATCATAAGATTTATATCTTTCTAAATAAAGTTCAAGTTTATCCAAGTCATCCTTACATCTTATTTGCCAAATTCGTTTAATTTCTGTACCGGCATCAATCCTTTTTGTTAACAAATCCCTAAATTCTGTTCTTGTCGGAGAACTTTCGGTTGACGGCCAAAAACTAACACGCGTTGATAAGATATATCTTTTTTGTATATCTTTAGGTTCTTTCTTTTTCAGCAATTTTACATTTGCTTTCATAGCGATTTCTCTTTCATTATATATATTGATTCGAGAATAAAAAACAAAAAAATATATAATAATTAAACCAATAGATATAAGGATAAATATTAGAAAATAAATATTGATGTGAAAGGTGAATACATTACTTGAATCTAAAAAAATTGTGTATATATAATTTCCTATTCCCAATGCTAATAGTAAAACTACTAAAGCACTTCCTAAAAAACTTTTTATGATATCCTGTAAGTCATCTATTTTCATCATGTATCAAACACCCCTTTCTTTTTGATGGTAATTTAAAATTTTTCCTTTTATACGCATAACGGCAGAAGTAACATCTTTTTTGGTTGATATTCCTCTACCAATTATTATAATTTTAGGATGGTAACTTAAAATAAGACTTATATTGCCCTCGTTAATTCCCCCAGCTACAATTAAGTTGAAGTTGTCAAATGGGCGCAATATTTTTATTTTTTGGAGAAGATCATTAAACGCATCTTTTGGATCACCAGATGCATGAGCAATAATATAGTTTACTCCTAATTTAGAGAGTTCTTCAACACGGTTTTTTAACTCAAAATTTGGATATTCCATTGTACTAACAAAAATTTCCCCGCCATACGATCTAGCAATCTCTAAAGCTTTTAGAATATTGTTGTTATTTGCGAACGCCATTACAGAAACAGATGATGCACCTGCTGAAAAGAAATCGGTGATCTCCATGTCTGGAAAGTCTATAACTTTTAAATCCGCGTGAATTGGAATATCCAGGTACGCAGTATGTAATAACTTTACTATTTTTACTCCCTCTATTTTGATTAGAGGAGTACCCACCTCAATAATATCCGCTCCCCCAGCGGTCGCCATTCTCGCTAAGTGACTTGCCTGATCCACTTTAGTGGTATCTAATGCAAAAATCAATTTTGGTAACATTGTAAATTAAATATTTGCTTTCTTATTATCATTTTTTAATGGTTTGAATAATTTTTTCTCGTTTTCGATTCCATAATTTAAGTATTCTGGAGATGTGATATAGCTTTCAAGCAACGCTATCTCATTTTCTTGACCTTTGAAGTTAGCATCAAAAATTCCATCGAACCGGGGGCTGAACAACGATAGCCAGATTCAATATATTTCTCACTTCATATCTCTTGGGACATTTTTCCTATTCGACATTATAAACCGCTTTTATGCAATGAGTAATTTTAGATACTTTGATTGGGGAATTAATCAAATCTTAATTCCCCCCAGATTTTCTCCGCCGAAACCCCCGGATTTTCAGATTTATAAATGCTTCTCCCAACCATCTCAAAGTCCGCTCCTGCTTTTACCGCCCCGCCAGATTTACCTCCCTGTGCCCCGACGCCGGGTGATAAAATTAAAATTTCATTCCCCACTATTTCCCTGACCCTAAAAATTTCTTCGGGACGGGTTGCAGGAGCAACAACCCCGCAAACATCCAGTTTTTTTGCAAGTTTGCACATCGCATCCGAATCAGGCGTTATAAATTCCATGCTTCCCGGATGCGACATGTTAACAACAAGAATTACGCCTTTATTTTTTTCCTTTGCAACATCCACTACTGCTGCAATTGAATCTTCACCCGTGAAAGCATGAGCGATAACAGCATCAAACCCTGCATTAAAAGCATGCTTTGCAATCCATTTATTTGTGTTGTCAATATCCGCAAGCTTAAAGTCGGCAATCAGCGGCAGATTGAATTTTTTTAAATTTTTAATAAATTTTAGCCCGGCAGCATCCGTAAAAGGGCGGTTGATTTTTACCGCTGCAAGATAACACGAGATTTCGTCCAGAATTTGCAGTGAATTGTTTTTTAATTTTTCAACTTTTGCTTTCTCGGTTTTGTTGAAATTTAGAAAGTCAATCTCGGCACTCATGTCAAGGTTGAAGATCAGCCGTGTGTTGTTTTTTCTCGCGGTTTTCATTAATTTGTTTTTGAAGTTGTTTTGCATTTTTAATATTCTCCTGTTATTTTTTAAATAGAGAACAAATAATTTAAATTAAAAATTCAATAGTTCGGATAGCATATATTAATCAATTATCTGCCAGAACAATCCATCATCGCAAGTGCTTGTATCATCGTTTGTTAAGGCACATTTACCGATAGATATGTCACAAGTGTCATCAGTACATGGATTTGAATCGTTACAGTCAGTGTCTACTGTACATTCTGGCCCTACCGGTTTTACGGCTAAATAAGCATCATAAGCGTTCACAA
>MCBE01000076.1 GCA_001723845.1 Candidatus Altarchaeales archaeon WOR_SM1_SCG | reverse complement strand
AAAGTTTGGTTGATACTAATTTATCAATTAGTATTACAAGTTAATAAAAGATAGTGAAGATTAGGAGAAAAACAAGAGAATTTTATAATTTAATTCGGATTAATCTTAATTAGCAACAACTCTAATAAAAAATGCCGGCATACAAATGCAAAAACTGCAACATCTGGTTTGCAGAAACATGAAAAATACCCTGAAAATTTAAAGGAAATTTTAGCCGAAAACGAAGCCGAAATAAAGGAACTCCTGAAATCATCCGGGAAGATTACGAGAAGCAGTTGACTGAATTGATGGAATTTTGGTCGCACTCAAAAATTTAATTAGAATTCATAAGTGGGAGAGTTACGGAATGCTCGCTGATTGTCGTCGAAAATTGAATTCTAATTTTATTAAATTTTAATATTATTTATCATCCAGATGAAAATACTATTCAAAAATCCGAAACAGGAAACAGTAAAACTTGAAGTTGAAAATTTTGACGACCTCTGGTACTTGAGTACGGTACTTCGGGAAGGTGATTTAATTAAAGGAAAAACCGAGAGAAGGATTAAAAGCAAGGAGGAGAAGACAAGAAGCGATAAAGGAGTGAGAAAAACAATCACAATTGCCGTCAGGTGCGAAAAAGTTGAATTCAAAGAAAATGCGCTCAGGGTTACGGGAATTATAGAGCAGGGTCCCGAAGACATTATTGCTCTCGGCGACCATCATACATTCAATATTGAACCCGGCACGATAATTACAATAATAAAGGATCGGGAGCATTGGACAAGGTTTGAACTGTCGCGGCTAAGAGATGCCGAGAAATCATCATTAAACCCGAAACTGGTTATCGCGGTAATTGATGAAGGGAATGCGAATATTGCATTAATTATGGAGTCCCGGATACACCACTACGACCTGTCAAGGGAATTCGGCGGTAAATATTATGTAAAAGAAAGGGACAGGCGTAAGGATGAATTCTACAATGAAACATTGAATTTTTTAATTGCAATCTCGCAGAGGGAAAACATCTCGTGTTTTATAATCGCTGGAGCGGGCTTTGAAAAGGAAAATTTTTATAAATATTTATTTCAGAAAAACCAGGAATTTGCAAGGAAATGCGTCATGGAGCATATCGGCTCACACGGCAGGAACGGCGTCTATGAAGTGTTAAAGCGCGGAACATTTAAAGACATTACCGGAAAATTAAACGCTGCAAAGGATGTAACGCTTGTTGAGAAATTACTTGAGCATATCGGTAAAGACACGGGTCTCGGGATTTACGGAACAGTTGATGTTGAACTTGCAGTGAATTCAAACGCGGTTGAAAAACTTCTTGTGAATGATAATCTATTTTTGAAAGAAAGGGGAAAAATTGAAATATTAATGAATTCCGTTAAAAATTCAAGGGGATATGTTCACATACTGAATCATGAGGAAGAAGCGGGAAAGCAGCTGGAATCGCTTGGCGGTATCGGGGCAATCTTGAGGTTTAAGGTCGGGTGATTGGGAATTAAATTTTTATTTATTTTTGACCGTATCTTCAAGTTCCAATACCTTAAAACCCTTACCTTCCGCGATTTTTCTTATCTTATAGTCATGGGATAAAACAATTTTTGCCGAAATCTGCATTGCAAGTGCGGCGGTCTCATCACCAACTTCTTTTAAGTAATTCCTGCCCTTTTCATTTAATTCCACTTTCTCTATTCTATCCTCGTTCTTTATTTTCTTTATCTTTTTTATAATTTTTGAATAAGCAGAAGAAGTTACATAAATTTTCTTAAATTTATTCAGCACTTCCTCTAATTTACCTTCAGATTCTGCCTTTTCTAAAAACTTCAGGTCCGCGACTACTTTTTTCTTCCTGAGCATAATCAGAAGCAGCAAAAGTAATAAGATTAAAAGAAGAATATACCATAGCCAATTTTTACCGCTTACATAAATTTGTACTTTTTCACTGTCTTTATAACCTTTTTTACTGGCAAGGGCATCAATTCTTGCAGGTCCCGGTGCGGTGAAATAAACATTTCCGCCGGAATCCGTTGTAAATGTTTTCGCGGTTTTGCCAGGCATAGTAAATGTAACATTAGCGCCCGGTACGGGATTATTGTTCATGTCCGTAACCTGGCATGTTACAGTATCCCCAACCGCTACATCTTCCGTGCAATTGATTATTAATTTCAACAAACAATGACCGCAATCCTCGGGGCAGTTTTCGCATGTTTCATTGCATTCCAGATAGCATTTTTTATCGCCGCATGTGCAATTCGGGAGTATCTCACAAGGACCGCAATCCTCGGGGCAGTTTTCGCATGTTTCATCGCATTCCAGATAGCATCTTTTATCGCCGCATGCACAGTCCATGGTTACGGAAATGTTTGTCGTATTGCTGTCTTCATAACCTCTTTTACTTGCAATGGCATCGATCTTAGTGGGATGCTCTTCAATGAATTGAATGCTGCCGTTTTCATCTGTTATAAATGTTTTAAAAGTATTATTCTGCAGGGTCAGCGTGACAGTAGCATTTGGAATAGATTTGTTAGTTTCATCCGTGACATTACAGGTGATTGTGTCTTTACATGCCGCATCCTCCGTGCAATTAATTATTAATTTTGGGCATTTGCCGCAGTCCCCCGGGCAGATTTCACACGTTTCATTACAATTGCACACATTATCTCCGCATTCTGGTCCGCAATCAATGCAGCAGTAGATTGAATTCTCTGCCGGCGGCTCACATATATAATTCCCGCACATTGAGGGCTCATACGGTGAAATACGAGGGGGCGGGGCTGGTGAGGGTGGGGGTTTGGGTTTGATTACCATAATACTTGTTGTTTCAGTATAAGAATTATCTGAAGTGTCATTATCGCTTGTATTGCTTGTCACATTCACGGTGTTTTTAAAATTACCCGTAACATTAAAATTCACCTTAACAACTATAACAACAGTATCGGAACTGACCCCTGTCATATTGCCAAGATTGCAGATTACAAAAACACCAGATTCAATGCAGCGCGCATCGCTTTTGTTGGCATCATAAACAACACCTGAAGGGATAATGTCAGTAACAACCACATTCTGCGCATCAGAGGGTCCGTTATTATTAATTTTTATTGTGTAGGTGAGTTGTGTTCCCGCAATTACCGGGTCGGGATTGTCCGACTTTGATATTTCAAGGTCCGCTGTTGCATTAACATTCGTGTCCTCGGTATCAGTGTTATCCGAAGTGACATTATCATTTGTATCTGCGGTTACATTAACCGTGTTTGTTAAATTTGTCGTAACATTGGAATTTACCGTGACAACAATTGTTACGGTATCCGAACTGCCGTTGGTTATATTGCCCAGGTTACAGGTTACAATGCCGCCGGATTCAGAGCAGCGCGAATCACTTTCCCCGGAATCATAGACAACACCCGGAGGAAGGGTATCGTTAACCACCACATTCTGCGCATTAGAGGGTCCGTTATTATCAACACTTATTGTGTAGGTGAGTTGAGTTCCCGCAATTACCGGGTCGGGATTGTCCGACTTTGATATTTCAAGGTCCGCTGTTGCATTAACATTCGTGTCCTCGGTATCAGTGTTATCCGAAGTGGCATTATCATTAGTATCTGCGGTTACAT
>MCBE01000075.1 GCA_001723845.1 Candidatus Altarchaeales archaeon WOR_SM1_SCG | reverse complement strand
AAAATCAAAACAGGATATAGGTGAATTGAAATACGAATTTTTAAATGTACTGAGTTTAAAGAAAAATTTAATTAAATCCGATGAGAAAATTTCTGAAATTCGCAGGACAACAAGAGGAATAACGGAAATATTAAACGGGATAGAGGAAACAATAATTAAGGGAGGGGGAATAATAAAACATTTCTGCTGTGGTGTTGAGAAAAGAAATGAGCATGTAAATTTTTTAATGAAAAAATTATATAAAAGTTTAGGTTCTCTTGAACAGACAATTCTTGAAGCAATAAGCACGGAAACGCTTTCCGGGATTCACAAGTCCATTTCCATCCAGGAGCAAATATCAGACATCCTCAAGTCAACGCACTCAATGCATGTGGGAATTCTTATTCTTGAAATCGTTATTTTTGCAGAAATATTTATTACGCTTGTTGAGATATACGGCGAATATCATGAAATTTCAGAGATGATGAGATACGAACTTGTGTTTGCTGCAATAATTTTCGGAATTATCTGTTCTTTGTTTTTGACACGGATTATCACAAAAAATAAGGTTATGGAAAGAATATTGAAGTGATTAAATAGGGGTTAGGGGTTGGTGGATAGGCGTTAGTGATTAGGATTTGGGGGTTGGTGGATAGGAGTTGGTACAATACGAAAATTTATAAATTATCAGGCACAATTTTCACATCCTGCTTCACATAAAAACTCAATATTTGTGGTGGGGCATTCGGGAAAATGCGCGGTCATGGAGAATTCTTTTGTCTTATGCGGCAATACTTCACCCAGGTCAGATGCACTGCCAAAGCCGATAAATTGGTTGGACCTGCACTCAACATTACTTTTAAAAGCAGTTGTATCACCCAGGTTTTTAACATTGCCCGTAATATTCATGGAACACTTGGTTTGACCGTAAACATCCACAACTATCGCTACGCCTTCCTGCTCAACTATAACAAGATAGGGCGGTCTGTCCTGAAGATAGGAAAAGGTTAATAATACTACTCCGCATGCGACTATCAAAACAAAGAGTATGTCTAACTTCATTAAGTTCATGTTTGGTTAATTTTTGATTAATTTAAAATTTGAAATATATTTTATTTTGCTCTCACTCTTTTATATTTGCGTAAATATTCAAATTGAAGGGATTCATTTATTACAACGATTGCTACCGATACCATATTTGCAACAACGGCACCTAATGCAAACCCGACGGCACCCACTGCGGCAAAATCATGCGCTACAGGTATCTCCACGAAGAATTTACCTGTTACCAGGACGATTTGCAGGACAAGTACACATGCAGGTATCAGATGAAGGTCTGCAACAAGACTTGCTCCGAGAGAAATTTCACCAAGAACATTTTTTTCTTTAATCCTGTATTTTATCAAGGTTGCAACTATATTAAATAATGCTGCCAGGAAAAGCGCAGCCGGAAACAAAGCGTCGTTCAAAATCCAGCTGCATATAAATCCTATGGTTGTTGTAAGGGACATCAGGATAAAAAATGCCGCCCAGACATTTGCAGGCACATGAGACAGGTGCTCATGCCCTTCCGTTTCAGTGATTTTAGCCATTTTAGATATAATTTTAAATTTATTGTTATATTAATTATTGGTATTGTAATTAAAAAAAATAAATAAAATTTTAAATGTATTAGTAATTGGTATTAATCTTAAAAAAGTTAAACTTAAAATTTCAATTTTAATCTATAAACATGCTAAATGAGAATACCTTGAGAAATGCCGCCGTAAAACTTGTGAAAAAGTCAGCAATCACGCTTCCCTGTGATGTTGTTTCTGCATTGAAAAAAGCGCAGGCGAACGAGACGGAAGAACTCCCGAAGTACATAATGGGTAAAATCCTTGAGAATGTCAAACTCGCGGAAAAGAAACAGGCGCCGCTCTGCCAGGATACGGGAGTCCCGATATTTTATGTTAAGATCGGTAAAGATGCGATAGCCGATAATAATCCGGTCATTAAAAATTTAGATAAAATTTTATCAGACGCGGTAAAAATTGCAACCAAAGAGACGCCGTTAAGGAAAAATGTTGTTCACCCCCTAACGAGAAAAAACACGGGGACAAACACGGGCATGGACTTTCCATACATCCACCACAGTTTTTCTGAGGGAAATTTTATTGAAATTACGATTCACCCGAAAGGCGGCGGGACAGAAAACATGAGTTTTTTAAAGATGCACACCCCCACGCTTGACCTTGAGCAGGACATTATCAACCATGTTGTTGAGACAGTAAAATTTGTGAAAGGAAAAGCATGCCCCCCGAATATTATAGGCATCGGGCTCGGCGGCTCATCCGATATTGCGATGAAACTTGCAAAAATCGCAAGCATCCGCGGCATCGGAACAAAAAACCCCGACCCTGATATCGCAAGATTGGAAAAAAAATTACTTGCCGCAGTGAACGAAACAGGCATAGGTCCCCTTGGCTTCGGCGGTAAGACAACAGCCCTTGCCGTAAACATCGAATTTGCAGGAGTTCACACATCCGTTTACCCCATCGGGATAAACTTTTTGTGCTGGGCGGCAAGGCAGGCGACGATGAGAATTGAAGACGGTGAGATTAAATTTTAGTTTATGTCATAACAAATCAGACGAAAATAAATTATAAAATTAAATCCTGACGGATATATTAAAATTAAAATTAAAATTATAAGAATTTATCAAAAAATTGTTTGTGTATTCTGGTTTTATGTTATTTGTTGGTTTTAATTGATTAGGGAGTGGTTTATGTGGTTCTTGGTTAAAACCCAAGTTTTACACATAATTCTTAACTTTTCGACATGCTGATCAATAATTTATGTTTCCTATTTTCCTACTTTATAGGGACAACTTTATATGTCAAAATTTTCCAATTATAATACTCAAGCATACTTATTTATTTTTATATAAATGTAATAAATAATAGGGACAATAAAATTATTAAATTCTCAAACCGAGCCCCCCATTCATGTTTTATGTGTTTATTAATAATTAGATATCCAAAATAATAAAAAATGGTTAGTATAATAAACCATAAATCACACAGGCGAGTAAATCAAAAAATCGCGTAGGTGACCACTATCGGGTGCTCTTATATGCACGAGTTAATTTTGGGATAATTAAAGTTGTCCCTATAATTACACAAATTTAATTCATTAATCTTACCGCAAGGTACTCTTTTTTAATTTTTATGTGTCAAACTTGCGTTAAAATTAGGGATTTAGATGACGAAATAAGGGTAAAAGAAGTTTTTGGCATAGCCAAAATATTTTGACAAATCTTTGATTTGTCTTTTACCTACTATCATACAACCAGTTGGGGTAAGGAACAATGCAGCGTTCTACTCGCCGTTTTTATTAAATGTTTTCGTTGCTTTATTTTCCTAATATTGCAAATAGTAAACAAGTTTTATTAAATTTTAGTTTATATCAAGTTCTTGGTTGATGTCCCCAAGTCATTAACAGTTTTTGATTTCAACGAAACTTCATTAATTATATTGATATTCTGATCAAATAAATCTTTTAAAATACTGAAGTTAGTGATTTCTTTCTAACACTTTATTTATTTTAAAGTTCTATATATTATTATACACTTTTAGTTTAAGTGTTTAAGTGTATAAAATATTAGTATGAGATAT
>MCBE01000074.1 GCA_001723845.1 Candidatus Altarchaeales archaeon WOR_SM1_SCG | reverse complement strand
TATGACAATTCTTTTCGCAATTTCACCTGAATTTAAATTTATATTCCTGACGGTTATCGTGAACCTGTTGCCCCACAAATCGCAGAGGAATTGAAATATGGGTTTCCAAACTTTTTCGGTGTCCAGAGATTCGGAACCGTAAGACCGATAACGCATCTTGTCGGGAAGGAAATTTTAAAACAAAATTTTAAAAAAGCGGTGATGATTTACCTCTGTGATGTTTACGAAGATGAAAGTTTAGAGTCCGCAAAAGCAAGAAGAAAACTTATCAGAACAGGAGATTTCAAGGAGGCACTTGAAAACTTCCCGAAACATCTTGGTTATGAGACGGCAATGCTGAATGCACTCGCAGAAAACAGGGATGATTACACGGGAGCTTTAAAGGTTCTGCCGAAAAAATTAAGGATGCTCTTTGTTCACGCCTACCAGGGTTTTATATTCAACAGGGCGTTGAGCAGGTACATTAAAGGCGGTTTTTATGTTGAGCGGCTCCCGCTTGTCGGGTATGAAACAATTCCTGATGAAATAAGCGAGGATATACTGGAGTCGGAAGAAATAAAGCAGGAGAATTTTAAAATAAATTACATGAAGGATTTGAGTTCAAAAGGACAGGTGAGGGAGTGCTTTGTCCCGTTTTATGATTTTAAAATCCTGAAAACCGGGGAGGACGAATTAAACGAAGGAAAAAATAAAATAATAATTCGGTTCTCGCTCCCGAAAGGTTGCTATGCGACATGTCTTTTGAGGGAGTTTATGAAATACGGGAATCACACTTAGAATTTGTTAAAATTATTTAAACAAACATAATTAAGGAAATATTTAATGATTTATAAATTTAACTCAAAATGGGGAATTTTATTTCAAAACACAATATATTTTTTTGGTATTGGAGTGTAGTATTCTTAATCATAGCAATTGCTCTGGGCTTGACAGGAATTGCTTTTGCAATTCCGTTTTCGGTTCCAGCAGTTCTTTTCGTTTTTGGAGTTATTTGGAGTTACTTTGTTTTGCCATTTGTCCAAAAGAAGACACAAGAAAAAGAACACGAAAAAGAGGATAAGATCAAGGAAAGAGAACATGAAATCCATGAACCTATTGAATTCATACACCGGCACAAGATTGAACCTCCTGTAAAACCCGAACCGGTCACCGTTCCAACTCCTCCAACCCCCTACTTTGCTCATCCCTACCCCCTCCAGAAAAACTTCACCGGAAGAATTAAGGAGCGAACAGAATTAACCGACTGGCTTGACAGCGATTCCCCTCCTGTCTTTGTATATTCAGCAATCGGCGGCATGGGCAAATCCGCTCTTGCGTGGTACTGGCTTAACGAGGACATCCTCAAAAGAAACCCGAAACCGGAAGGGGTTATCTGGTGGTCTTTCTACGACAAAGAAGCAGGTTTTGAGAATTTCCTGAACCACGCGATTGAATACGCAAGTTGTGGAAAAACCAATCCAAAAGAGATAGCATCAACAAGAGATAAGATGGACAAACTTCAGAGTATTCTAATTGAAAAACAATTCCTCCTTGTTCTTGACGGAGTTGAAAGGGTTTTAAGGGCTTATGCTGGCATGGGTTCTCCTTATCAGGGTGATGAAGTTAAAGAGAACGAGAAAAAGGACTACAAGAAATGTGTTGACCCAAACTGTGAAAGATTCCTTGAAATGCTTGCCGGAATCCCGAAAACAAAAACATTAATCACAACCAGAATATGCCCTGAGGGACTTGACGAGTTAAAAGGAGTCAAATACAAAAAATTAACACAAATGGATAAAGCCGATGCCGTTGAATTCTTTGAGAAACAGGGCGTTAAAGGAACAAGAGCGGAAATTGAAAAGGTCTGCTGCGCTCACGGCTATCACCCCCTCTGCCTGCGACTTCTCTCTGGAATGATTGTTAAAGACATGAAATACGCAGGCGACATCAAAGCATGGACAAGACATAATCCCCTGCCGGAATTAGTACCGAAAGAGCATCACATTCTTGCTCTCGCCTACGATTCCCTTGACGGGAAGAAGAGGGCGTTAATCAGCAAAATTTCTGCGTTCAGAAACCCGATGGATTACGATTCATTATTAATTTTCAATGATTTCGGAAGCGAGGAAAAATTCAATGATGCCTTAATTGAACTTACGGACAGGGGCTTGTTATTCAGGGATGAAAAGCATAATAAATTTGACCTGCATCCTATCGTGAGAAAGTACTGTTATGATCGGCTGACGGATAAGAAGGGGGTTCATTCAAAACTCAGGGATTATTTTGACGCAATTCCTGCGCCTGCGAAGGTTGAGTCGGTGGATGATCTGGCGGCGGTTATTGAGTTGTATCATCATACGGTTGGGGCGGGGAGGTATGATGAGGCAATGGATTTATTTTATAATAGGTTTGGCAAGCAATTACATTTCAGATTTGGTGCATACCAAACAATAATTGAACTTCTCCGTGCTTTATTTCCTGACGGTGAAGATAAACCGCCTAAATTGAAAGATGAAGATGCTCAGGCATGGACGCTGAATGCACTTGGAAATTCTTATGCACTTTCAGGTCAGCCCGGTAGAGCAGTGCCGCTGTTTGAGATGCAAAATAAATTACGAGAAAAAGCAGGTGATAAAAAGAATCTTGCCGTCGGTCTGGGCAACCTCGCTCAAGATCAAATCTTAATCGGCGAACTTGATGCTGCGGAATCCAACTTAAGGCGTTCAATTGAAATCAGCCGTGAGATTAAGGATGAATTTAAGGAAGCAGTCGGTCATCAGGAAATCGGGAGATTACTGGCTTATAGAGGAAATTTTGAGGAATCTAAAAAAGAACTTGAAATTGCAATAAAAATTCAACAAAAAATAATTCATAAACAAACCGAAGGTCTATCTTATTCATACTCTTCCATCCGCTCCCTCTTAATGTCCAACGCCGATGAAGCCCTCAACTCCGCTAAAAAATCTTGTGATATTGCATTTAGTCGTCAAAATGAAGCCGATAAAATCCGGGCGGAATACCTCCTCAGCGCCGCTTACCTCATGAAAGGAAATCTAATACAAGCAGAGAATCATTTAACCGATGCCTTAACCCGCGACAGGAAAATCAATCTCGTTGAATTAGAGCCGGACATCCTCCTGGAATTTGCTAAACTCCGCTTCCGGCAGGGACACAAAGAGGAATCGCTGAAATTTGCACGGGAAGCCCTCCTGATTGCCGACCGCTGCGAGTACCGCCTGAAGCAGGCGGACATCCATAATTTCCTTGCGGAATTTTATTTTAATTCTGATGCGGGGAAGGCGAAGGAACATGCTGGGATTGCAAAGGAGCGGGCGGAGTGCGGGTATGCGCCTGCGCTTGCAAAGGCACGGGGAATTTTAAATAAAATTAGGGGAATTTAATCTTTTATTATACAACAAAAATCTAAAAACATAAAAACAGTTATTGAATATAATATTGAACATGGCAAACGAAGTTGTGACTTTTAACGCGAAGCACATAACGAAAATGGCTGTTGAAACAGCATGCGAGTCAGGATTTTACAGCAGCAGGGATGAATTTATTGAAGATGCGATTGAAACCCTTTTATCTGCCAGGAAGGATGTAAAAGCAGACATTGTCTGTGAGTTATACAAAAAAGGAGACATATCTATCGGAAAAGCCGCTGAGATGATGAGCAGGGATATAGAAAAAA
>MCBE01000073.1 GCA_001723845.1 Candidatus Altarchaeales archaeon WOR_SM1_SCG | reverse complement strand
CAGAAATGATTAGGACAAAGGTTGTGGGAGGGTGATAAACAGGTAAGGGTTCGCCGTGAAACGAATTAAAAAGTTAGGAAGTTGGGAGATATTTAATTGGGGTTGATTTTAATGGTTAAATGTGGGGGGTGTTTGATGTCTGTGATATTTTGAGAGGATACGTAATTATTTAATTTTAAATATAAACCCCATGGCAAATGAAAACATTAATTATCTGTATTTCGGCATCTTGCGGGAATACTCAAAAAATTGCAGAAGAAATTGCAGGCATCCTTAAAGCAAAACTTGTAAAGCCGTGTGATGTGGATATTAAAAATCTTGTTAAATACGATTTAATCGGGATTGGCTCCGGGATATATAATTCAAAACATCATGAAATTTTACTTGATATTATCAATGAATTTCCGGGAGTAAAGGGTAAAAAAGCGTTTGTATTCTCCACAAGCTCGCAGGGAACAAAAAGATTTCACACTGCATTAAATGAAAAATTACGGGAAAAAGGATATGAAATTACGGGAGAATTCGCATGCAGGGGTCTTGATACCCACGGTCCGCTCGGTATTTTCCAGTTAACAGGGTTCAAAAAAAACAAAGGGATGCCCGGCGAAGAGGACATAAAAAATGCGAAACTTTTTGCAAATGATTTAAAAAATAAATTTATTAAATAATTTTTTCAATTGCTTCTTATAGCCATTCTTAAAAGAAGGGGTGCTGCAAGCGTTGTTGCAACTGCCATAAACACAATCGCGGAAAAAATTTCCGGCTTTAAGACATTAAGCGCCAGACCGATTGCCGTGACTATTAATGCCAGTTCATTTCTCGGGATAAGCGACATCCCGATAATTATTGAGTCCCTTGCACCGAAACCCGAAAACTTCCCGCCAAGAAAGCCGCCGATAATTTGACTTATTATTAACCCTGCTAAAAGGATAACCGCAAATGAACCGACCGCCTGGAGTGCATTAAAATCAAACTGTAACCCGATGCCGACGAAAAAGAAAGGCACGAAAAACCCGTGTGAAATTCCCCTGACTTTATGCATGACAACATCTGTCTTGAACCTCGGTATCACGGAAATTGAGGCACCGAACAAAAATGCACCGATTATGATGCTCATCCCGAAGATTTCCGTTAAATACGCGAATAAAAAAAGCGTTCCTATAATTATTGCAAATATTGCTTCATCAACAATCATTTTATCTGCAAATACCGCAATTCTCGGGAACAAAAATTTCCCGGTCATAAATACAATAATACAAAAAATTACAAGCTGCCCGATGGTAAACATCAAACTTTCATAAGAAACAACACCTGTTGTTATAATTCCCGAGACGATTGCAAGTACTCCTAAACTGAGGAAATTGTCAATTACTGCTGCAAGAAGTACAACCGCACCGACGGTTGTTGTCAGGTATTTCAAATCCATTAATGTTCTTGCACTGACACCGATGCTTGTTGATGCAAGGGCGGTTCCGATTAAAAGCGAAACATTAATATCATTAAAAAATTCCTGTGCGATTAAGAACCCCGCGGCAAACGGGAAAGCAGCCCCCAGGATTGTGACGGGCAGTGCTTTTCTAATTTTAATTGTTAATTTTTCAAGTTCAATCTTTTCAAAGCCGATTGAGAATAACAAAAAAATTACCCCAAGTTCCGCAAGAATTTTAAATATTATTTCAAGGTCGCTCCCGGCAGAAATTACAATAATCCCGTACAGCGGCAGCAGTGAACCGATTATCATTCCTATCGCAATCTCACCGAAAATTGAAGGGATACTTAACCTTTCAAAGCCCTCGCCTAAAATTTTTACCGAAATCAGGATAAATCCTAATGTAAGCAATATTATGCCTATTTCCATTATTAGTTAATTTATTTAAAATTTTTTAGAAAAAAAGGATTAAAGTAAAATATGTTCGCCGAGGCTGAGATTTGAACTCAGGGGGCCGTGAGGCCACACGCTTTCCAGGCGTGCGCGTTGAACCGGGCTTCGCTACCTCGGCATTATGAGTGAAGCGAATGATTTTTTAGGTTATTTGCCATTTAGAAATTAGAATTAATGTTTTTTATAACTTTTCACAAGTTTCCCTGTTTTTAACCTTGCATCATCAATTTTCTTTCTTCTATTCTCCAAATCCCGGATTTTACTATCAATTTCCTTTCTACTCTTTTCAACAAGCCGCAAAACCTCCACCTGGTTTGATGAACCCAAACTATTCCGCATCTCAACACACGCAGCAGGAGTTAATAACTTAATTTCCTCTCCCGTTAGTTTTATATTGAATTCACTTAAATTTTCATTTAATTTCTTGAAATCGGAACTTTTAATAAAGTCAGCGACAATGTTGTACGCATCCCTGAACGGGACTCCTTTTTGCACAAGCAGGTTTGCAATATCCGTTGCAATAATATCGGGATTAATCTCAAGTTCCTTGACCTTCATTTCAGCAAGCATGCCGGAGACAACAACAAGCGAGGAATTCACAACATCAAACGAATCCCACAGCGGCTTTTTGTCTTCCTGAAGGTCGCGGTTGTAACTGTAAGTTATGCCTTTTAGCACGGTTAAAATATTAATTAAATTTCCATAGACCCTGCCTGTTCTGCCCCTGATTAATTCGGCAACATCAGGGTTTTTCTTTTGAGGCATGATTGATGAGCCCGTAGTGTAATCGTCCGAAATTTCAATGAAATTAAATTCAGAGGTTGCAAAAATTATTATTTCCTCGCAAAGCCGTGAAAGGTTTGACATAATAATTGCTAAATTTGAGATTATTTCAACTGCAAAATCGCGAGAGGAAACGGCATCAAGAGAATTTTCCACCGCGCCGTCAAAACCTAAAAGTTCTGCTGTAAACTTGCGGTCAATCTGAAAACTCGTTCCCGCGAATGCGCAACTTCCGAGAGGGCATAAATTCACTCTTTTGTATGTTTCAGAGAGCCGTTCAATGTCCCGCTTGAATGCCCCGGCATACGCAAGACAAAAGTGACCGAATGTCGTGGGCTGTGCCTGCTGCAAGTGTGTGTAACCCGGAACTATCGTTCCTGCGTGTTTTTCGGAAAGTTCAAGTAAAACACCCGCGAGGTTAATTAAATTTTCAATTACATTATTGATTTCATCACGGCAGAGCATTCTCGTGTCCGTAACTACCTGGTCGTTTCTGCTTCTTGCCGTGTGCAGGACGCCTGTTTTTTTGCCTCCTTTGCCCCTGACATAATTTTCAATATTAATGTGAACATCCTCAAGTTCCTCATCAAAGATAAATTCATTATTCAAAAATTCCTGTTTTGCTTTTTCAAGATATTTCAAAATTAATTTTAAATTTTCCTCTTTGATTATTTCCTGCCTGTGAAGCATCAGGTTATGCGCCTGTGTGTTCCAGATGTCGTAGAGGAACAAACGGCGGTCTTCTGCAATTGACTGGGTGAAGTTTGCAACTTCCTTTTTTATGTTTTTGTTGAATCTTTTGCGAAGCATTTTTTGGTTGTTACGGTTGAGTTTCAAATAAATTGAGGACATTTAATTATATATTAAATTATGTCCTCAAAATGAAAAAACAACTGTTGATTGAAAAAAGAAAAAAGGCAAGACAATTGCATAAATAAGTTGTACCGATAAAATTCTCATGCATGTAACTTTTATCTTTGAAATCTGATATTCTTTTATGAAAATAAAACGTGATCGAGTTTTAGGATATCTTAAACAGTTACAAGAAGAGCATGGTGGG
>MCBE01000072.1 GCA_001723845.1 Candidatus Altarchaeales archaeon WOR_SM1_SCG | reverse complement strand
CTCTTGATCTTGAGAGTGTTTTGAAAGAGGTCAACTTTTAATAATTTTGAAGTTTAATTAAATAATTGACACGGCAACATAAAACGATATGCTGAAATGTCATTTTTAGACATCTTTGAAACTCAAGTTAAAAAATTGTATTTATATAATTAATTTTTAATTACTAAAATGAACCGGATTGACATCCAAACAAAAAACAAAATCCTTGCCGCCCAGAGAAATGAAATCACGGAACACTTCATCTACGAGAAATTGGCAGGATCAATTAAGGATTCGCACAACAAAAAAATTTTAAGGAAAATTTCTTCTGATGAATTGAAACACTATAACCTCTGGAAGGAATACACCGGAGAGGATGTGAAACCCGATAAAATAAAATTATGGAAATATTTTTTGATTTCAAAAACCTTAGGGATTACATTCGGAATAAAGTTGATGGAGAAGGGTGAAGAGCAGGCACAGGTGATTTATGAAAAGATTTCCGGGAATTTTTCCGGCGCGGATGTTGAGAAAATTAAAAATATTATTGAAGATGAGGATGAGCATGAAATGCAGTTAATAAATTTAATAGACGAAGAGCGGCTCAAGTATGTCGGCTCAATGGTTCTCGGCTTGAACGATGCGCTTGTTGAACTCACGGGAGCCCTTGCAGGTTTTACTCTTGCTTTGCAAAATACCCAGTTGATTGCAATGGCGGGCTTAATCACGGGAATTGCCGCATCCCTTTCAATGGCTGCTTCAGAGTACCTTTCAACAAAATCCGAAAAAAGCACGAAAAATCCTTTCAAGGCAGCACTTTACACCGGCTCTGCGTATGTTCTCACGGTTCTTTTTTTAATTTTTCCTTTCCTTATTTTCAAGGACATGTATTTCTGCCTCGGCTTCACGATTTTTAATGCAATACTCGTGATTTTCGTATTCACCTTCTACATCTCGGTTGCAAAAGATGTTCCCTTCAAAAAGAGGTTTTTTGAGATGGCTGCAATCAGTTTAGGAATAGCGGCTTTAACCTTTTGCATCGGGTTTGTTATAAGAATGTTTTTTAATATTGAGTTATAATCTTAATTTAATTTATAAATCAATTTAAAAATCACGAACATGGATGATGAAAAAATTCTTAATAAATTAAGGGAATTACGAGCAAAAGACCCGGATTTCTCAAAAGGCAGGGTTTTTTCGGCGGTATCGTCCCCGCCGCTTGAAGTTGCACTTGATGCGTTTAAGATTTTTGCAGATACAAACGCCCTTGACGAGCATTTATTTTCAGCGACCGGGGAACTTGAACGCGAATGTATATCGTGGCTCGGTAATTTACTTCACAACCCTAAAGCCGCGGGCTACATAACAACCGGGGGAACGGAAGCAAACATGTTTGCCCTCTGGGCTGCAAGGGAGAGCAGTAAAAATAAAAATGAAATTATCGTCCCGGAGTCAGCACATTATTCAATTGAAAAGATTGCACGGGTAATGAATTTAAAAATTAATTACACCGGGCTGGACGAGAACTTTCGCGCCGATGTTTCTGAAATTGAAAGTAAAATTAATGACAAAACACTTGCAGTTATCGCAACAGCAGGAACGCCGTCGCTTGAAATGATTGATCCGGTAGCAAAAATTAATGAATTATGCGATAATATTTTTTTACATGTTGATGCCGCATTCGGCGGGTTTGTAATTCCCTTTCTGGACAGGAAAATCCCGTTTGACTTTAAACTCTCGAATGTTTCCTCAATAACGATTGACCCTCACAAGATGGGGCTTGCGCCGTTCCCTTCAGGTGCGGTAATTCTTCGAAGCAGTAAATTATTGAAAAATTTAAAAATACTCCCCCCATACTTACCAATCGAAACATATACTCTTCTTGGCTCTCGATCGGGAGGGGCGATTGCCTCAACCTGGGCGACCTTCAAATCATTAGGTTTTGCGGGCTACAAAAAAATCGTTTCAGGGTGCATGGAAAATACGAAGTTTTTCTGCCGCGAATTAAAAGTTAGGGGATTTGAACTATTAACAGAGCCGGATTTAAACTGCATAGGTATAAAAATAGATAACGAAAAAATTGTGAAAAAATTAGAATACGTCGGCTGGAAAATCTCCATGAACCATAAACCGAAAAGCTTAAGGATTGTTGTTATGCCTCATGTCAATAAAGAGGATATCCTGGCGTTTATTGACGATATGGAGAAGATTGCAGGAGTCAATAAATAGTTTATAAATCCTAAATCAATAATTAATATATAATTATGAAAATGAAATACCAAACATACGAAGAAATTATTAAAAACAACAGGGAGTGGGCGAGTGAGAAACTGTCCATAGAGCCGTCGTATTTCGAAACATTGTCACGCGGACAAAAACCGCCGTTTCTTTTTATCGGATGCTCCGACAGCAGGATGGCTCTTGACACCATTACAAAAACAGAGCCTGGCGAACTTTTCATCCACAGGAACATAGCAAATCAGATTTCGCTGACTGACATGAATCTTTTGTCCGTTCTGGAGTATGCAATAGGTCACCTGAAAGTAAAGCACATCATAGTCTGCGGGCATTACTGCTGCGGAGGAGTTACAGCAGCCCTTGAAGGAAACGCTGAAGGACTTGTTGAGAGCTGGCTGATGCCCATTCGCGAACTGTACCGTAAAAACAAGAAAGAGCTTGATGAAATTGAGGGCTTGAAAAAAAGAAGCGATAAACTGTCTGAAATGAACGTAATCTTGCAGGTGAAAAATCTCTGCAAAACATCAGTAATGCGAAAAGTATTTAAAGGAAAAGATTATCCGAAAATACACGCGTGGGTCATTGACATCTACATAGGAAGGATAAAAGAACTTAAAATCCCTGTAAGCGAATTCAAGGAAAGAGAGCTTCTGCCGAAAGACTACAAATATTAAATTTAAATTCAATATAAAACATTAATTAATTATGAAAACTCCAGAGGACATAAAAGTCAATTCATGGAATGATTTAATCGAAGAATTATATTTAGATTCGTGGCAGGCAAACATTGAAAGGTACCGCTCTCATTACGCATTCAGGGGATTATCAAATAAGGGATATAAATTAGAGACAACATTAATCAGGATAGGGGATAAATGTTATGACCTGGAAATCCATCTACTAAGAAATTTCATTAAATACGCTAAAATAGAGAATTCACAAAATTACAGCATCTGGAACTGGCTTGTCATGGCACGACACCACGGGCTTCCGACGAGGCTTTTGGACTGGACATACTCACCATTCGTTGCCCTGCATTTCGCAACATCAAACATTGAACAATACGAAACTGACGGAGTTATATGGTGCGTCGATTTCGTTAAAATGCACGAGATACTCCCGGACGAATTCAGGGAAGCATTGATAAAGGAAGGCTCTGATGTTTTCACGGTTGAAATGCTCTCAAAAACATCCCCCGACTTCCTCCAGAAATTTGATAAAAATTCAAAAGACAACTTCGCGTTATTCTTCGAACCCCCCTCGATAGACGAGAGAATAATAAACCAATTCGCTCTGCACTCCACGACATCAAATCCAAAAACGATTCTCAACGACATACTAACCCAAAAACCGGAACTATACAAGAGAATAATCATCCCAAGCAGCCTCAATGAGTTGTACCGGTAAAATTCTCATGCATGTAACTTTTTATCTCTGAATTTTCAATTATTTTTATGAAAATTCAAAAAGATTATGTTCTTTTGTATATGAAGGGCATACAGGAAAAGGAGGGGGGT
>MCBE01000071.1 GCA_001723845.1 Candidatus Altarchaeales archaeon WOR_SM1_SCG | reverse complement strand
TATTTGTTTCATGTCCTGTTTTTCCGCTAAAATATTCTTTTCAATTTCGTAGTTATTTTCAATTATTTTATGAATTTTATTTAAAATTTCGTAAGACGGGAAGAACACTGCTGTATTTCCCGGAATAATATCAATAATATTTTTCAATTTTTCCGCGTATTTTTCATACATTTCATCGCTTCTCTTCTTCCACTGTGTTGTGACGCCGGGCGTTATTAAAACAAGTTTATTTTCTTTCGGATAGGGTGATGCGTATTCTTTTTCAATTGCATTTGCAAGACCGAGAATTGAGGAATACATATTCAGCGGGACAAGTGTTCCTGACATCAAAATTGAGCAAAAGCACCCTGAAAAAACGCCGGCTGATGATACCGAGGGGTCAAGGCATTTATATGAAAGTTCAAGCATTTCATTTCTCTTGTTTTTCCGGAGTATTCTTGCAAATTCCACTCCCGGTTTGTTCCATGACTCAAGAAACCTTGCAGCGGTCTTTGAGTATGACCTGTATCTCCTTGGAATTTTCAGGACTTCATCGCCGAAGTTGTCAACCATGATATAAAAATCCTCGTAACTCATCTTCATTTTTGATGCGAATTTCTCTATTTCGGAAGTGAACTCCTCCCTTTTTATATACACTTCACTGAACTTTACATCTTTCTTTTTCAGTTTCTCTTTCTCAAATTTCTTTAAAATATCAATCAAGTCAAAGAAGTCATCCTCTATCGGGTTTTTCAGGACGCGTGCTTCTTTTATCGCTCCTCGCAGGGTGTATTCGCTTAAATTGTAACTTAAAATATGTCTTATCCTGTCCGGCAGGTTGTGCGCTTCGTCAATAATTAATATAATATTTTCCATGTCTTTATTTAATTTCGCAAGAAACGCCCGCCTGACCTTCGGCGAGAAAATATGGTAGTAATCGGCGGTAATTACATTTGCGCTGCTCCCGGCTTTTATGCAAACCTCGTAGGGACATAACCTGGATTTTTTGCAAAGCATCTTCACCTCGTGCGCATGCAAAATATTTTTTTTAATTTCCTTGATTGCATCCTTTGCGCCATCTGAAATTTTATTGTCTTTGAAGAAATTATTGTAAAACCTGCACTCCTCGTTCTTCTTCCGCGTGGAGCAGAACTGGTTAAATTCACGGCTTGATAAAAGTTCGGCGCCCTTAACAGGACACAGCCACTGCTTTCCGATGATGTCTGCAACACGAAAATTAATGTTAAATTTATTTTTGATTTTCTTCAGGGTCTCAATGACTATTGCGTGCTGCGTATGTTTTGGAGTGAGAAAGAAAATGGGTTTACCGTTCTCAAGAGCAAATGGAAGAACAGCGGAAAGGACGGCTGCGGTTTTCCCGATGCCTGTGGGGGCGTGGGCTACGAGAGGTCGTCTCTCTTCTAACGCGGTTTCAATGTCGGCTATGAATTCTTTTTGACCGGGGCGGATGACGGGGAAGGGGAAGAGGGGCATTTTTTAATGGAGTAAATAATAAAATTAATTAGATAAATAAAAGGAGATAAATAAGATTGAAAATTGTAGATTAATAATTTGAACGAAGTGCTTAATCTTTGTTTTTCCCCTCCTTTGATTCTTGATTTTCCATCTTATCCAAAAGTTTCTTTAATTCACTAGACTTATCACATTCGCTAAGTTTTTTAATATAAGATTTTAATCTCGATTCAATTCCACGAACAATAGAATACCAAATAAGAAGAAGGAAAAGATAGACAAAAATTAATATAACTATAAATGCTGTAACGCCCGCGATAAATAATGTAATGCCTTGCGAAATAGTTATGATAAAAGAGAATATACTCGCAAATACGAGTATAATACCCATTTCTCTACGTGATTTTATAACTGGTTTATAAATTCCAAAGTAGCATATAAATTCAACAAATAAACAAAAAATCAAGAGAGCACTAAAAGTCATTATTGGCTCTGCTAAACCATTTTCTTTTATTATGTCAAGTGGATTATAAGTTTCGTAATTTCCTCCGGTTAGTAAGCAACTAATGAACAATGCCAATAGTAATATTATCAAACCATCGGTCTCTTCTAACAAATCCTTCACGTTAGATATATTTATCATCTTCGGCGTCTTGTAGTTTGAGTAGTGGCGAATATCCCAAACCCGCCACTTGCAATAATGAGTATAATAATGACTAATACAAAAAAGACCATCAGACTATGTGTTCCTTCTTTGTATGCAATATTTATCTTAAAATTTTTATAGGTTGATAAATTAAACCATGTAATTTTTGAACTCCAAAATCCTTGATCTATTTGACCTCGTGCTGAAGTTCCAATATAGGAAAACGTATACTTTTTAAAATAATCAAAAAAACCATCTTTTTCTGGTAATAAAAGATTTACCATCATATTGTCTGGTCTAACAGGAACTTTTAATTCTTCTTGCGGGATCTCGTATTGTAAACTCCAAAGATTTTCAGATTTTAGTGCGATTTTTTTCGTAGTATATGAATATTTAAAATGATAAGTTCCTTCTTTAACCATCTTTGGTAACATACATTCTCTATTTTCGAGATTGTAATTACATAAATTGTTTTCTGTAATATTTATGGAACCAGCAGTTTCATTTTCATCTGGCAATTCTAACCTATCCTCATCATAACGGACATTTCCAGAGTAAATGTAACCCTCAGGTTTATATTCTTCATTAACTACAAGCGTATAATCCACATTTACAATGGCGGTGCCATTCCCTGTAACATATAAATTATATGTCAATTGAGCAATGTTCTGGGACTGTGCTTGAACACCCTGAATCAAAATACATACAACCATGCAGGTCACTATGATATATATTTTCTTATACATTTTGCTTTAAATTTTTGAATTAGTTTGACTATTTTTGATGAAGTATATAATAAATTAGATGATATTAACATTTAAATTTTAATCACCAATCCCAACTTCCACATTATTGCCTCTCATTTTTAATTTATTTTGCTTCCTTCATCCCCTGCTTCCGTGCCTCTTTAATTTCTTTATTTATTCCCTTTCCCCCCTTACATACTCATCATACAACTCAAACAACAATTCTAACCGTTCCAGATCGCTTTTAAACACTTTAGACCGATAGCACCGTTCCACCGCCAGGTCTAACTTTTTGTGAACATCTAAAAGTTTCTTTGGCATGGAAAGAGGATTGTAAAGGTCTGAAAGAGAAGAGTCGTGATATTCCCTGCGCACATCCAATAATCCCCTTACCCATTTCTCTACCTCGTTTACCTGTTTTTCCGTTGGATTTTCAGCCCACGGAAAATTATTATAAACAATATTATTAGAGTACCGATACCGACTTTCCAACCTACCACAAACTTGACGCATCCAAGCCATGTGCATAGACGAAACCAAAACTCCAAAATGATATAATGCCGCATTTTCAACTACACTTGCCGAGTTATTGACTATCACATTTTTATCAAAAAACCCAATTGGGACATAATTTCGATTTTCAGAAGTAGTTAAAGGTATGAAAATATACTCTGATTTTGGCTGGCGAATCTCACCAAATAATTGTGGGTATTCAGCTAATTTTTTGGTAGCATTTTTTTTACTTGATTGCCTAAATTCTCTAACTTTTTCAATTCTTTTTCTTAACTTAGGTAATTTTTTAAGGTCTGATGGTTTAAGATTTTCTAACCAGAAGCACCAACGCTTTTCATTATTTAAAAATTCTTTCGCACTTGCTAATGGTCTGATGTATTCCCTTCCATCTGGCTCTTGAAGGATATACTCATTTTTTTCTTCATCATTAAAA
>MCBE01000070.1 GCA_001723845.1 Candidatus Altarchaeales archaeon WOR_SM1_SCG | reverse complement strand
CTCTTGATCTTGAGAGTGTTTTGAAAGAGGTCAACTTTTAATAATTTTGAAGTTTAATTAAATAATTGACACGGCAACATAAAACGATATGCTGAAATGTCATTTTTAGACATCTTTGAAACTCAAGTATGAATGTAGTTTCTAATTCTGAACTATTTAAAAGTGAGATATATACGAATTATGATATTTATTACAATTATGAAAAGTTGGGAATAATTGATCCGATTTTAGTTAATGTAGACACCGGCACTGGAAACGGGGGAATTAAAGCCGAATGTAAAATAAAATATGGTGGTGAATACAAAACTTTTTATACAACTAAAACCCAGCCCAGTGGCCAGGTTATTTGCTATTCAGAAAGTTATGACTTTCCAGCCGATGGAAAAAACAATATTCGTGTTGAAATTGAAAATATTGGTCCTTTTGAAAAAGAAGTTGAATTTAGAACAACAAATTTAGATATACTTCTTAATCAATTTGTTCCACAACACAGTAGCGATCTTTATATTGATGATCTATCATATTCTTTTCTGAAATTCCCTATATTAAAATCTGATAAAGAAGATAACGAATATAAATCTTATTTTTATGCATCTATTGGAATAGAACATCAAGACGAAGAGATGCATGAAATTAATGCATTATATCATCCCATGTTTTGGTATGTATCACAAAGAGTAGGATTATTGGATAAGTATTTACAAAAGAATGGAGAAGTGAAAGTCGCTAATGGGTATACTTATGGAGAATACATAGAAAGTGATCGAGGGTTGTTGGAACCATTAGGTATAGGGGGCTACACATATTCCTTAAGGGATTCTCTTGAAAATAAATTAACAACGTATACCGAATCTGGATATGAACCTTATACTACTGCCTTGTCACCTTATATATTCCTCACATTTAAAGACAAAGATGATAAAATTCATAGGGTTTATAAAAATTTCATTCCTGAAAAAAATGATGGTACATTAACTTCAGAACTTGATACGATCATATATCCCTTCAATCCTGAACCTAAAAAAGAAGATTATATTTCTGGGGCAACAGGTGCAGGTGTAGTGGTGCTTTCTGCTGTAGAAGGAGCAGATAAAGCTTCTAATGCTATTCCTTTAAGTATTTTAACAGATAATGATATACCTATATTGAGTGCAAGTTTAGGTGCGATTATGGTAGGTAAAGATTTAACTGAAGGGGATTTTTCAGAAGCGGCAATTGATACAACGGGTATCGCTTTAGGGATTAAATTTACGAGTATGTGTACAACAACAGCTGTTGCATCAAGTGGAATAACTTCACCAGTAGGTGGTGCAGCAATTGGTGCGGTATGTGCTATTGGTTATCACCTCATATGGGAAAACGCCAAATACATTGTTTATGGAAAAGAGGAAGAGAATAAAGAGTTTGAAGAAATCGGAAAGAATGAACGAGATGACATTTTGAATAATATAGATATTTATGGAAAGTTCAATATTTTTACTTCATCTTATGGTCCATATTCAGATGAAAATTGGGGTAATTGGATATGTAATGATCCAAATACACTGATAAAGGGTAGCGCAAATAGGAAAGTAGTCGCTCATGTATACAACACAGGTGCTAGCAAACAATTATACTATCCTTATCTAGTGGAAGTCGGTGGAGACAATATAATAGAAGGCGAATCATTTGAGCTAGAACCATTAGAGAAAAGAAAATATACCAAATTAGAGACTGATTATTGTGTTCCAGGATACATAGTCAAAATAGTTGAAAAAAAGGTGGGAGATACAAGGCTTCTTTCCTCAACAATAGGGGATGTATTTTCAGGACCCGAAAATACCAAAATGAGGAGCAGAATAGGAAGTGACAAAGATGGAAAACACTATATCTCATTTTATAATGGGTATCCACTTGATTCAAAGATATATTTTAAAAAAGGGGAAAACATTAAGCTTTCTATTGGATATTATTTTAAACCAGACCATGAACCAACTTATCACGACTTCATTTGCCCAGCAGGTATCTATCCAAACGACTATAAAAGTAAAAACAAATGCAGACCTTTATATTGTGAATCTACGGCACCCGCTACTGTAGAAGTAACACTATATGAATATGATATTAGTAAAGATTCTATTACTTATAAGGATTCTCTTTCATTAGATACAAATCTTCATAATTACGAAGATAAATGTCTGAAAACACAGGGTATGATTTGGGATCGTCACTATGGAGAGATACAATCTAATTTAGTTTCATCAGCCAAAAACGGGAGATGGACTATTGATGTGACCCTCAAGGATTATGATGGAAACTTACTTGATTACATACCACCAAAAGTTTATGAATTTGTTGTTTATGATCCTGATGAAGCAAATGCTGATGTATCCACATCAAATTCATTTAACATTACTTCTACTCCGACTTACAGTAATGGGACATCAATATTAAATGCTACTGTTTACTCGGTTATTTATAGACCCGATAATTATATTGAAACAATAAATTTAAGTGAGATTTCTCCGGGGACTTATTATGCTTCTTATGAGAAAGATGATGCTTTGGGGTTATATACGATAGTCACTTACATTGAATATGACAATAGAACAAAAACAATATCCGATACCGATTACATGACGAAACAGGATGAGACCTTGTTTATAACAAATATCTCAGTGCCTTCGGGGGTGTATTCCAATACATCGTTTAATATCAGTGTTGAAATTAAAAACAACCGTTCGGAAGGGGAGAATATAACCCTGAATTTTATGAACCTTGCAGGTGCGGAAATAACCTGCGAAAATAAATCGGTTTACATCGCAGAAAATACAACAGGAACCTTTGAGATTTCCTGTATTTCACAGTTACAGGGCAGTTACAGCGGGCTTGTAGTAATCTCAAATGATACAGGTGAAATAACTTCTGCTCCAGTGGATATTGAAATATTGCCTGTGCCTTTGCATAGTATTGAAACGGAACTGCTTGATTACGGCGATTATTTCTGGCTGAATGAAACAAAAATTGAATTTTTACAGGTGACAAATACAGGGGATTTCAATGAAACCCTGAATTTAACTATAATTTCAAGTTCCGGCTGGAATGTTTCGGCGTCAAGTGAAACGATATCGCTTAATGTGGGTGAAAGAAAATACATAAACCTGACAATCAACGCATCAAGTAATAACTCGGAGAACGGTAATTTAACATTTATTCTTTACTCCGGTGCAGAGGAGATGTCAAAAATTAATAAATATTATTTTGTCCGGGAACCTCAGGCGATAATAAACATTGACCCTGAAGAAATAGATTGGAATGTCCCAGCTGATGAGACAATCAACTTTTCAGTGAGAATATACAACAATGGAATCATTGATTCAAACCTGACAATAATTTACATAAATTTGACATCCGAAAACAATGAAACAATCCTGATTGAATTAAACAGGTATGATTGGATTTATGTATCGCAGAGTAATTATTCGGAACTGAATGTGACAACAACAATCCCCTATAATGCAACCGGTGAATACAGGGCAGGCATTGGTTTTGTGTCGGAAGATAACGATACCTATGTACTTCCGATCACATTCAACATATACGGCGTACCGCCTGATTTAAAACCAACAGACATAAGCCATCAGCCATTGAATCCGATTGAAGGGCAGAATTTAACAATAACTTGCGAAATAGGTTCGTGTCCCCAGCTTGTTAATTAAATTCTACGGGGGATTATACCTGTGTTTAATGAATTTAGAATTTTGACATGAAATATGATGTATTTTTGTCGTTTAGGGTGATTAATAAGGCATGTTCTAAC
>MCBE01000069.1 GCA_001723845.1 Candidatus Altarchaeales archaeon WOR_SM1_SCG | reverse complement strand
AAAGCATTAGACAGGTGATTAATAGATATGAATTGAATGAATTTAAAGATGAGTTTTGCGTGAAAAAACCGAGCAGGATGACAACAAAGGAATCATTTGAACATGAATGTAAGAAGGGCATTACATCCAGATACGCACTCGGACTTATACATAAGCCCTATTTAGAGATAGTTGAATATTATAAACTCATAGAGTCATTAAACCTCAAAAAGAAAGGGAAATACACTCACAGCGACATATTCAACACCCTTTATTTTTCATCTGTCTTTGGGTACAACAGGATATTCCACATTGACAGCATACCCCAGGATGAATTTTCAATATTATTAGAGAACGCAAACACGCCGAGTCAGAGATGTATCCAGTATTATCTTGATGAAATAGTTAAGGAAAAAGATGTTGAAAAGTTTAAAATGGACACCTTTAAATTATTTGCAGAAAAAGGGTTAATTGATGGACGGATTATATACATAGATTCGCATACCTGCGAGTCGTTTTCAGATAAAAATATCGGTGTGTTCATGCACGGCACAAAAAATAAACTGGTGAAATGTTTTAAGGTTCATTATGTCTTGGATGCTATTAAAAACAGACCGATGATGTTTAAGTTCACAGATTCTAAAGAGGATATGCCTGAAATAATTATGCCGTTAATTAAGAAATCCGATGAAGTTTTAAGCGGCACGGACAGAAAGGTTGAAATGGTTATATTTGACCGGAAAGCATATTCAATCCCGTTGTTTAAGGAAATCAACAAAGAAAATAAAATATTCCTCTGCTGGAGCAAAGATTTAAACACAACAAACAAAGAACTTGACACCGTTCCGGGTGAATTATTTATTAATCCGATAAAAATAAATTTATCTTTTATAGGTGAATCTTCAAACTCCCTTATACTAATTCAAAATTTCTTTCTCCTCAGGAGACGGTTGTATTTCACTGCCAGATTCCTTGCTTTCTTTCCCTTCCGGGTTTAAACAGGTTATTAAACCTTGGAATGTAATATATAACTGAGGTTGTTTGGTTCATAGTGCCGGGTATTACATTTTTTGTTCGGCATCCTGTGATATTTTTTGGTAGCCGGATATAAATCTAATTTTAAATAAAAATGGACAATACCTGTGCATTAACGCTTAAGTTTCCCGGGTGGCTCCCGTTAGAGATAGAAGAGTTTTTAGAGACAATGACAGATTCGGATGATATTGAAATTAAAAATAATCAAAAAATCACCACGAAAGGCAGCGACGGAGTTCCCGTGGAATCTTTTGTAATATCCGTATTATCTTCAAGCGATACGATAAGTAAAGTTATATATGACTGGTTCCGGGACAGGAGAGAGAGCAATAAAGCAGTAAAATATATAAAGGCTAACAATGTTATGCTCCCGGGGGACAGCGGCATGGGAAATATCAACCAGAAAATAAAGGGAACATTACCGCATCGGATATAAATCTTCAAAATCTATACTAAAAAATTTCTTTTTTCCTCAATTCAATGGCTTTTTCTTTTCTTTCAAATTTCAAACAACTTATTAACTCGTAAATGTAATATATAAATGAGGTTGTTTGGTTCATAGTGCCGGGCATTACATTTTTTGTTTGGCATCCTGTGATATTTTTTGATAGCCGGATATAAATCTAATTTTAAATAAAAATGAATAATAACTGTGCATTAACGCTTAAGTTTCCCGGGTGGCTCCCGTTAGAGATAAACGAGTTTTTGGATATAATGACAGATTCAAATGATATTGAAATTAAAAGTAATCAAAAATCCACCACGAAAGGCACCGACGGAGTATCTATATCCTCTTCGGTAATATCCATCTTAACTCCGAGTGTTACAATAAGTAAAATTATATATGACTGGTTCCGGGACAGGAAAGAGAACAATAAACCTGTAAAATATATGAAAGCTAACGATGTTATGATTCCCGTAAACTGCGAGAGAGGGAATATTAACCAGAAAATAAGAAGAACTTTACCCCACTGGAATGTACGCCGCTAAAGAAATCAACTATTTCAAAAGTTCCTTTTTCCTCAAAAGCCGGTTGTATTTTACGGCAAACCTGTGCGATTCATCTCTTATTTCCCGTATGAATTTGAGGGCTTTTTCTTTTCTGTCAAGTTTCAGCGGGTATTTGAGTGCGGGAACATAAATTTCTTCAAATTTTTTTGCAATTGATATTACCGGAATTTTCAAATCAAGTTTTTTTAACTCACTTAACGCCGAGTTCAATTGACCCCTGCCGCCGTCAATAATAATTAAATCCGGGAATTTTTGATTTTCATTTTTCAGCCGCGCATATCTTCTCCTGACGACTTCGGCAATTGCTAAAACATCGTCAATGCCTTCCACTGTTTTTATCTTAAACCTGCGGTAATTGCTTTTATCAGGTTTAGCGTTTCGGAACCGAACCATTGAGCCGACCGTTGCCGTTCCCGAAAGATGCGATATGTCAAAGCACTCAATAACATCAGGGGTCTCTTTGAGGTGCAGTTTATTTTTAAGTTCCTCAAGTTTTTCTGTGTCACTGAAAAACGAGACCTCAATGTTTTTTATAACAAGTTCAAGAAGCTGCTTTTTTCCACCCCTCACGGGAATTGTGACTTTAATTTTTCTGCCTTTTCTTTTTTGAAGAAATGAAATAATTGAAGAATCAATTTCTTCCGGCAGGATAATTTCCCGGGGTATTTCATTTTCATTTTCCGAGTAGTACCTGATGATGAACTCCTCAAGAAAATCCGGGGTGTAATTAAAACTAAATTCATTTTTATTTTTCAAAAGCCCCGCGTAGATGTTAAAAAGAATCAGGTAAACCCTGCCGTCCCTGATTAAATAATTTATTATGTCCTCGTTGTACTTTTTTCGGCGGTCAATGTTCTGCCGCTCGCATAAAAGTTCAAGTGCATTCACCTGTTTTTTGATTTCCATCGCCTGCTCAAAGTTTAAATTTTCAGAGTGTTTCTGCATTTCCAGATTAAGCGAGTCAAGAAGCTGTTTTATTTTACCGCCGAGAATTAATTTAATTTTATTTATATTTTCTGCATACTCATCAATACTCACACCACCTGCACAGGGAGCCAGGCATAAATCTATGTGCTGCCTCAAGCACGGTTTTTTTCTCATTCTCCTGCATGTCCGAATCTTAAATGTCTTTTTCAAAAACGACAGGATGTAATCACGCTCCTGACCTGAAGTAAACGGACCGAAAAACTTCCCCTTCCCTGTTTTCCTTCTCGCAATCAAAAGCCGCGGGAAGTCCTCATCCGTCACCTGGATATAAGCATAATTCTTCGCGTCCTTCAAGTCAATGTTGTACTTCGGCTTATGCTTCTTGACAAGAGCATTTTCAAGAATCAATGCCTCAACCTCGGTGTCCGTTACAATGAAATCAACCGAATCAATTTTAGAAACCATCACATCGGTTTTAGGGTCAAGCTGCTTTTTTTGGAAGTAACTTGCAGTTCTCTTTTTCAGGTTCTTTGCTTTGCCGATGTAGATTATTTTCCCGGATGAGTCTTTGAAGAGGTAGCAGCCGGGGGCTTTCGGGATTGAGGGGGGGTTGATCATTTTATGAAATTAAATTTTAATTAGTGTTGAAGGGTTTTGCGGTTAATTTAGATTAAATTCAGCGGAAATATTAAAACAAAATTTGGGGTTAGGGGTTTATGATTTAGCATAACGGAATCGGGCTATATGAATTCGGAGATAGCCGGCTTGAGCGAATGAAGTGATCCCTATAATTCGAGTTATATGACTCGTTAGGGTAATGTTGCGAAGCAACCACAGAGTTCCGAACCCCGACTAAAATTATTGAATATACTTCTTTTAAAATAT
>MCBE01000068.1 GCA_001723845.1 Candidatus Altarchaeales archaeon WOR_SM1_SCG | reverse complement strand
TTTTCCTGTCTGCTCGCGAGAACCGTTGTTCCCGTGCCGCAGAAAGGGTCAAGGATCGGTGAATTTAATTTAAATTTTTCAATTAAATCCCGCACAAGTTCCGGCGAATAACCTTCCTTGTAGTAGAACCACCTGTGAACCTGCTCTTTTTTGTTCTGCGTAAAGGTCACGAGTTCCCTGTAGTTGAATTTTTCAATTAATTTATTCTTGTATTTGCATTCATCGGGAATTGATTTTAAGAATTCGGTGTGTTTCATTATTGGCTCATATAAACTTCCTCAACAAAAGTAGAGTCCTCGGATTTTTTGAAAGTAATTTCAATAAAAATTTAAATTTCCCCACTGTAAGTTTAACAATATCTTCACCTGAAAGCACATCTGCAAGAAGTTCAAAATCGTTGTCAGTCAGTTTCTCAAGAACCATTCTCAGGCGCAGGAGTTTCTGCATTTTAACCCCGGTTGTTTCCCGCCAGGTTTTTTCATAACCGTAGAGTTTTTCCTTTGACAGATCACCTTCCTTTAATGCTTCTGCGGCAACCCCTGCTGCAATTTTCGCGGAATTCATTGCAATATCAATTCCCCCGCCGTGTATCGGGTTTACAAGCTGTGCAGAATCACCTATTATCATAAAATTATCCGCAACAAAAGTCTCAACAGCAGAACTCACGGGAACGCCTCCCGCATTAATCTCAATCGGGCTTGCATCTTCAAAAATTCCGGGATGCTTTTCTATGAATTTATCAAGATAGTCCTTTGCCCGGTTTTTGTCAGATGATTCTTTCCCGAGGATTCCTATCCCGATATTCGCAACGCCTTCGCCTTTCGGAAAAATCCAGGCATATCCCTTCGGAGCGACCTCGTTTCCAAAAAAGACATGAAGTAAATTTTCATCATAATTTTTCAAGCCCGCCATCTCGTACTGGAACCCGGAAATATAATCAGTTAATTTATTCAGTGTTTTAATTCCCGCGCTTTTCGCGATCCCTGATTCCACGCCGTCTGCTGCAATGACAAGTTTCGCGTTAATGTTAAATTCTTTACCCATGAATTCTGCTTTTATTCCCGAAATTTTCCCGTTTTCTTTTAAAACTTCAATCGCGCGTGTTTTTACCATATACCTTGCCCCCGCGTTTATTGCATCTCTTGCAAGAAATTTTTCAAAAATTTTCCTTTCAAGAACGCATCCCATTGCACCTGCCCATTTCATTTCAATATTTTTCTCACCGGGAGAATAAAGAGACACGCCCTGTATTTCGCTTGTCGCCCATCTAGGGTCAGGTTCCAGACCTGCATTTTTAAGCCCCCTGTAGTTTAAGCCCTCAGCACATCTCTTCGGCGTCCCGATTTCCTGCTTCTTTTCAACAACTAAAACCTTGATATTGTTTTCAGCCAGGTGCCTTGCACAGGTACTCCCTGCAGGACCTGCTCCTACAATTACCACATCATAATTATAATTTTTATTCATTTTTGAGTTTAAAACAATTAATTATATTTAATTAAATTTAAAATTTATTTATCTATAATTTATATTTTAATAATAATTCTTAATACACAATACAAAAAAATATATAAAGAAAAACAATGAACATAAAAAAAGCAGGCATAATTTGCCACCCTGAAGTTGAAGAGAGAGAACTTGTTGAAAAAATTATTGAAAAATTGCAGGAAAATGATATTGAAATTTTCTTTGATAATATAATCGCGGGAAAGATTAATGCCTGCGGCACAAGAATAAGCGAGATGGATATTGACCTTGCCTTAATTATCGGCGGCGACGGGACGATTCTCTGGACACTTAAGGAGTTAAAACATGAGCCGCTGATTTTATCTGTAAACGCGGGAAGATTTGGCTTTCTGTCGGAATTAAAACGGGATAATGCAATAGAGGGTTTAAACCTGGTGCTGTCGGGAAAATTTAAAATTGACAGCAGAACGAAAATTAAGATTAATGATTGCTACGAGGCGTTAAATGAAGCTGCAATCCTTCCCGAGAAGCCGGGAACGCTTCTTGAATTTGAAATTAAATTAAATGAGAAAACCAATAAAAATTTAGATAAATTCCGCGCGGACGGTGTGATTGTTTCAACACAGACCGGCTCGACCGCATACAATTTATCAGCCGGCGGATCGATTATCGGGCAGGGGGCAAAGGTGTTTGCAATAACGCCCATAAACCCGTTCATGAACAGGCGAAGAAGCGTAATAGTTCCCGATGACACAAAAATTTCCATAAAATTAATCAGGAAGGACAGGAATGCTCAACTGCTGTGCGACGGGATTTTCAAGACAAATATCAATTCTCTTGAAACCGTCGGTGTCAAAAAAAGCAGGAGAATTGTCAGGTTTGTGAGGTTCGGGTAGAAATTCATTTATTTCCCCCCATATTTCCCTTTATGTTTTGATTTTTGCGAGCATTCATATTTTTATCCCCTCCTCATTTAAACTTTTGTATAAAGGCCATACCGGATTTATTATGCTTTCAGAGGAAACAGGAAATATTGATATAAGTTCATTATATTCAAGCCCTGCATCGCTGATAAAATCAATAATCCTGTTTATTTCTTTTGGCGGATTTACCTCTCCTTTTAAAATAACCGCAAGATCAATATCAGAGTCATCGGTTGCTTTATTTTTTGCAAAAGAGCCGTAGAGGATAACAGAGTCCAGCCGCTCGCCATAAACTTTTTTGAGATGATTCTTTATTTTGTGAGTTATGTGTTCAATGTCCTTAATTTCCCTTCTGCGTTGATTTGAATTTTCAATGGAGTTCATTTTTTATCGTATTAAAATTTCAAGATTAAATTTTGTTTTCATAATTTATTTAAAATTCCTCGTGCCTTCTCCAGCGCAGGCGCATACCCGCACGAAGCCCGCTCCTCAGCAATCCCAGCATGCTCCTTTGCCTTCCCCGCATCAGAATTAAAATAAAATTCCGCAAGGAAATTATGAATGTCCGCCTGTTTCAGGCGGTACTCGCAGCGGTCAGCAATCCGGAGGGCTTCCCGTGCAAACTTCAGTGATTCCTCGTTGTGTCCCTGCCGGAAGCGAAGTTTAGCAAATTCCAGGAGGATGTCCGGTTCAAATTCAACAAGATTGATTTTTCTGTCGCGGGTTAAGGCATTGGTTAAATGTTTCTCTGCTTCGGGAATAAGTCCTTTCATGAGGTAAACGGCGCCGAGAAGGTGTTCAGCCCGGATGATGTCTCTTTCTACTTTTCCAACATCTGCAGGTTCACGAGATTTTTTAGCAGAGTTGAGGGCTTTATCGGTGTCGGACATTAAGAGGTAACGGATGGAACGGTATGCCCAGACAATGCCTTGAGATTGAGGTTCATTTAATTTTGTGAATAATTCAAGAGATTTATCAAGTTCTTTCTCGGATTCCTCAAAATTTCCTCTATAAGCCAGCAATCTTCCAAGTTCTCCATGACCAATTGCTTCATGAAATTCATCCTTGATCTCACGGCAGATTTCAATTGAACGCCTTAAGTTGGATTCTGCATCAGGTTCACCTATTTCAATTTGGAGTACACTGGCGAGGTTCATCAGACCGGTAGTAAGATTCTCCTTATTACCTTGTTTTTCGTAAATTTCATTTGACATTTTAGTCAGGGGTATTGCTCGTTTGGTCTGACCTGAAAATGCATAAGAACCTGCAAGTGCATTCAGCGTCCATGCCTGATCACCTTCATCTTTCAACCTTGGCGATTTGTCTTCACCATCGGGAAACAAAGCACGGAGAAGTTCAATTCTTGTTTGATATGCACCAAATCTATAAAATAATTGCTCAGCAAGTCTATCTATAAATAATTCCACTGCCTCATCATACCTCCCCGCCCCAACCGTATGATGATACAACTCAATAACCGCCGC
>MCBE01000067.1 GCA_001723845.1 Candidatus Altarchaeales archaeon WOR_SM1_SCG | reverse complement strand
CAGGGCTTATAAATGAAGTCGCATCGTTTATAACCTTCATCCTGGGGGTTATGTGCTACATTAAGGAATTCCAGCAGATCGCAATTATACTTGCAATTTTGTTAACGACTCTTCTTGCAACAAAACGCATGACCCACGAATTTGCCCGGAAACTTAAAGATGTTGAAGTCCTGGATGCTTTGAAGTTCGCAGTCATTTCTGTTGTTGTCCTGCCGCTTCTTCCCAACAGGGAAATTGCCCTGTATGAAAATTTAACTTTAAATTTTTTTGAGGTCTGGCTGATGGTTGTTCTCATATCAGGCATCAGTTTTTTCGGCTACATCCTCATGAAATTGCTAGGGGCAGACAGGGGCATCGGGCTTACCGGTGTTATGGGCGGGCTTTTTTCAAGTACAGCAGTTACAACTACAATGGCTCAGAAGGTGCGGGAAAACGAGTCCCTGTTAAATGCGTGTGTTTTTGCAACTGTTATTGCAAGTGTCGTAATGTTTATCAGAATTTTAATTATAATTGCCGTCATAAACAGCGCGCTTTTACCTTATGTTTTAATACCCATGCTTTCAATGGCAGCAACCGGCGTATTATTGGCATTACTTATATGGCGTAAAAGAGAAAATGTTAAATCCGAGATGGAACTTAAAAGCCCTTTCAGCATAATCCCGGCGCTGAAATTCGGGATGTTTTTTGCAAGTGTCTTGCTTGCTGCCAAATTTGCAAATACCTATTTCGGGGAAGCAGGAATCTATGCGGCAAGCATATTCTCGGGACTCGCGGATGTTGATGCAATAACGCTTACAATGTCCACGATGTCCGGAAAGGAACTTATAGAAACAGGCACTGCCGTAACAGCAATTGTTCTTGCGGCAATGAGTAACACAATAGTAAAATCAGGCATTGCTTACCTGTTTGGAATTCCTAAATTCGGGAAGCTGGTAGGTTTCGTGTTTGGTTTAATGATTCTTGCGGGGGCTGCTGCATTGTTAATTTTATGAAAATTTATGGTTGGCGGAAGGATTTTGGGGGTGGGAAATTAAATTAAAATTAATATCTAAGAAATAATGGTTAAATACAGTTAAAATGAAATTGATAAATGTAAAAGTCCCTGAAAGCGCCCGGATTAGAATGGAACGGGCTTTATCGCTTTTCAGGCAGGGAAACATTTCAACCAGAAATGCCGCAAAAATCGCGGGTGTGCCTTTGAGAGAGTTCATAATATGTGCATCCGCTCACGGTATAAAACCGGGATTTGATGAAAAAATGATAGAGGAAGAGACGGCATGAAATTCAATAGATTTATAATAAATTGTAATATCTAACGGAATAATAAATTAATTAAAAATGGCAACAGCATCCGCAACAATCCAATTACCGGAATCCTTTTTTCCTGTAATGAAAACTAAAAATGCAAATAAGTTTGTGAGAGAAACATTAGCAGTTGACATGTACAGGGAAGGGAAAATATCTCCTGGAAAAGCAAAGGAATTGGCAGGGGCAAGGAACAAATGGGAGATGCTTCTGATACTTGACCGCAAAGGTATCCCGATAAATTATTCCGCAGAGGATGCAGAAAAAGATGTTAAAACTTTAAAGAGTGTTTTAAAAAGAAAATGGAATTCATAAATATAAAAATTCCTGATAATGTTATCAGGAAAATTAAGGATGCAGAAGAAGACGAAACGAATATTGAAAGAATACTGGAAACCGGAATTCACCAGATTAAAATAGAGCGGGCTTTATCTCGTTTTAAACACGGGAATATTTCTATCCTGAACGCTGCAAGGATGGCGGGTGTGCCGCTCCGGGAGATGATAGTCCAGGCGTCAGCCCATGGTATAAAACCAAAATACGATGAAAAAATGATAGAGGAAGAGACAGCATGAAAGTAGCGGGATAAATTCTTGGCATAATTGAGTTCCATCTATTTTCTAAATTAAAATTTAATTTCTATTATTGATTTCAAAGAGCAATTAAATAAATATTAAGAGAGATGGAAAAAATACTTAAAATTAAGGAGGAATTTATATGTCATTAAGTTGGAATGAAATTAGAAAACGCGCAATAGAATTTTCAAATGAATGGAAAGATGAAGGTAGAGAAAGAGCGGAAGCCCAATCATTCTGGAATGATTTCTTTAATATTTTTGGCATAACCCGCAGGCGAGTCGCATCTTTTGAAAAACAAGTTGAAAAGTTGGGAGATAAACGAGGATCAATTGATTTATTTTGGAAAGGCACACTAATTGTTGAACATAAATCGGAAGGAAAAAGCTTAGATAAAGCATATTCTCAAGCATTAGATTATTTTCATGGTATGGAAGAGTATGAGTTGCCCAGATATGTGGTTGTATCTGATTTTAAGCAGTTTAGATTATATGATCTGGAAGAAGATAAGCAATATGAATTTAATCTTGAAGAACTGGCGGACAACATACATTTATTTGATTTTGTGCTTGGACATACCAAAAGAGAGTATAAGGATGAGGACCCGGTGAATATAAAGGCGGCTGAGCTTATGGGGAAACTACATGACTACTTGAAAGAGAATGGCTATGGGGGGCATCCGCTTGAGGTCTTACTTGTCCGTTTAATGTTTTGTCTTTTTGCAGACGACACGGGCATTTTCCAAAAAGACCAGTTCACTTTTTACATTGAAACTAAAACAAATGTGGATGGAACAAATGTGGGATCACAACTTACATATATATTCCAGACATTAAATAAACCTGAGGAGAAAAAAGAAAAAAATTTAGACGAAGAACTTAAATCGTTCCCGTATGTAAATGGTTCTTTATTTGAAGAAAAACTTGATATTCCTTCATTTGACAGCAACAGCAGGAAACTTTTATTGGAATGCTGTTATTTTGATTGGAGCAAAGTATCGCCGGCAATTTTCGGCTCTCTGTTTCAATCCGTAATGGACACTAAAGAAAGAAGGGATATGGGAGCGCATTACACCTCTGAAAAAAATATCCTAAAAACGATTAAAGCTCTTTTTCTGGATGAATTAAGGGAAGAATTCAATTCGCACAAAAACAACAAAAGATATTTACAGCAGATGCTGGAAAAAATCGCGAAAATGAAGTTTTTAGACCCTGCATGCGGCTGCGGAAACTTTTTGATTATTGCGTACAGGGAATTAAGGCGTCTCCAGATTGAACTCCATAAACAGATAGAAAAATTAGAAGGGAGAGAAGGGCAGCAGCTTTTGGACATAAATATCTTCAACAAAGACATTAATGTTGATTCCATGTATGGTATTGAACTTTTAGAATTCCCCGTGAGAATTGCACAGGTTGCGTTGTGGTTGGTGGATCACCAGATGAATAAAGAGATAGAGAGGGAATTCGGAACATATTATGTTCGGCTTCCTCTTGAGAAAGCACCAAATATTATTCAGGGAAACGCACTCAGGATTAACTGGGAGGAAGTTATACCGAAAAGCGAACTAACAGGCATATTGGGTAACCCGCCATTTATAGGAAAACATCTTAGATCGGATGCCCAAAATGAAGATATGAAACTTGTATGCGGGAATATTAAAAAATACGGGTTTCTTGATTATGTCTGCTGCTGGTATGTGAAAGCGGCAGAATACATTAAGGGCACTGAAATTAAAGTGGGTTTTGTTTCAACGAATTCAATAACTCAAGGAGAGCAGGTAGGTGTTTTGTGGGATCATCTCATTAATGAGGAAAACATTAAAATACATTTTGCTCATAGAACATTCCAGTGGTCAAATCAAGCGAGAGGCAAGGCACAGGTCTATGTGGTGATTATCGGGTTTGCATGTTTTGACTCTAAATTAAAATTCCTTTACGATTATGAAAAACCATCATCCAAACCGATGGAGATAAAAGTAGAGAATATAAATCCTTATCTTGTAAATCAAAAGGATATTATCATTAAAAGCCGAAGTAAACCAATATGTGGAGTCCCGTCTATCAGTTGGGGTAGTAAACCTGTTGATGGTGGATTTTTAATTTTAAATGAT
>MCBE01000066.1 GCA_001723845.1 Candidatus Altarchaeales archaeon WOR_SM1_SCG | reverse complement strand
GTTATAGTACCTGACCTCAGAGAATGCCCTCCGCTGTGAGAGTTATCACCATCAATGTACCAGCAGTTATTCCCTGCGCAAGTCCAATCACTAATATCGCCGTCTTCAAAACTTTCATCTAATAAAATATCTCCTTCCCCATACTCAAAATCGTCCTGAAAGGTTGTGTTCCCTTCTCCATACTCAAAATGATCATAGAATATGCAGCCAGTAGTGGTATTGTTGAAAGCATGAACGCAGTTGGCTCCGGAAAATAAAAACAACATCAAAATTCCAACCGTAATTTTAATTAAATTATTTTCCCTTTCAGAGTCATACGATGAAATGTTTGAACGGAGTGAAATCATCTCTCCTGTGTTTGAATTTTTATTTAATTTTTTCGTTTTCATTTTTCATATCTTTTTTTTTATTTTAAATTTTTATTTACTTGCTTTACTTGCTTTGTGTGTTATTGTATTTTTTTGGGCAATTTTTGGGCAATTTTTGGGCAATTAGGGCAAACAATATTTAAGTCCCACAATCAACGAGTTTTGTAAGATCTGATGAAGATGTCCTTTTTGAAACATCAAATAATTGTTGATATATGGAGTTGGTTATACTTCCTTTCTCTTTTACATATTCCACGGCTTTTAACTGTCTTTCATTTAATCCCTGGGTGTTTAAATATTCATCTGTAAGTTTGGATTTCCGTAAAGTGACAACAATACTTGACCCCGCGAACTCAAAATCTGGCTCCGGTAATCCCCACTTTCTGCACCAATCAATCAACTTATTTGTCCCGGTTCCAACTTCTTCAACATACTTGACCCAGAAGAAATGTTCTAAAAGTAGTGGATTATATGGCTTTGATTCATGTTTTTGCTTAAGGGTTTCAAGTGTCCAGTTGTCAGGCAGCGTTCCAGGATTCCAGAACTCTATCCTGTCATCAAAAATCCTAACTTGTGCAGCAGATGTAGTTTCGTATTCCCGGTGACACAGCGCATTTGCAAGTGCCTCTCTTATTGCATCAGGCGGGTAGTCCCATTTCTCCTGTCTCTGGAGTTTTCCTGCCTCAATCCACGCCGCCATTGCGATATTATTGTAGATAAATTTCTCGGTTTCAATCAATTGGTCAAATAAATTACCTTTCACCACCTTGAAATCTATCATCTTTCCTGTAACGCCTGTACCCTTAAACCTGATGCACTTTACCTGTGGTCTTGTGAAAAACCTACCTGGTTCTTTTCCAAATAACAAAACAGCAGCGTTGGTTAACCTGTTTTCATTCAAAAGATTTAATCTCATAAATGCCTCATCAGTAAGCGTATTTTCAGCAATATCCAACCCTCTGCGGAATTTTGCTTCTTTTAAGAACCATACTACTTTCTCTTTATCAATATTTTTCAAATTTGCCCCCTCACAGATTTCGCAATCCCAATTCTTCCTTCGCTTTTTTATAATAATTCTCTCAATTTCCTCGGGAGGGATTATAACATTTTCTGTCCCAACTCTTTTGTAAGGGACTCCGTCTAAATAATATAGTTTATTCATTCCTTCTTTTACTGCGACTTTTATAACCTTCTGTTTACCTTCTTGAAAGACAGTAATTTCAGGAGTAATTTCAGGTTTTATTTTTTGCCTGATTTTCTGTGAGATTGATTTTATGGTCTGATCCGAAACATCCTGTCCTGTTACCTCTTTCTCATCAATTCCAAAATAGATATCTCCGCCGAGATGGTTCAAAAATGCACATATCGCTTTTAAACCTTTTTCTAATTGGGCAGTTGATTTCTTGAATTCTATTTTTTCTGATTCACCCTTTTCTATAAGTTCTTTTAGTTGCTGTTGATTCATTATTTTAAATTATATTTTTTTAAATTTTTAAGTTTAAATACGCAGGAATAAGCAGCATAATCATCCACCCCATCAAAATCCAATGCCTTCCCAGAAATTTCATTTCCGAGTCATACGAGGAAATATCGCGAGCGTTTAGCGAAGCATATCAACAACTATGGCACCGTGAATTGTCCCGTCATTATTTCCTGCTTCATCTTTTGCAGTTCCGTCATCAAAACTCCAGTACGCTGCAAGCTCCTTTTCCGAGTTATACAATGAAATATCGCGAGCGTCAGCGAGCCTATCATCTGACGCATTAACTCCGCCAATAATTAAACTGAATATTATCAAAATTCCCGCCGCAATATGGATCATATTACGGGTTAAAATTTTGCTGTCCTCAAAATTCAGAGAATTTTGGGTTAACGAAAATCTATGATTTTCATTATGCAAAATTTTTCCAACCGTAATTTTAATTAAATTATTTTCCCTTTCAGAGTCATACGATTGACGAGTCATACGAGTCAAGCCCTCAAGACGAATGTCTTGAACGGATGAAATGTTTGAACGAAGTGAAATCATCTCTCCTGTGTTTGAATTTTTATTTAATTTTGTTTTCATTTTTCCTATCCTTTTTTGTTTTGAATTTTTGTTTTTGTATTTAATTATGGGATTATATAATTTACTTTCCTTCGGTCCTTTTTCGGTCCTTTTTCGGTCCATTAGGAACTGATTCTTTTAATATATAGTGAACACTACGCCCGCTGCCTTCCATCTTAATGATATTATTTTCCACTAAATTATTGATGTCTCTGAATGCGTGGGTTTTGGATATGCCCGTTAATTTCATATATTCTTGTTTGGTGATTTTATTATGTTCTTTTAAATATTCAAGGAGATTTTTCTGCCTATCATTCAATCTCTCCAATAATTCATCTGTTAATTTTGACCTGGCGACAGTGAGGACAAAATCCCCTGTTATCTGTTCAAAATCCGGCTCCGGTATGCCCCAGCCAATACATCGTTTAATCATCCTGTTTGTTCCGGTACCGACCTCTTCACAATATTTAACCCAGAAGAAATGTCTTGCTATTAACGGATTTCTTGGTATGGATTTATGCTTTTTTCTTAAATCAACTGTGGTTATCTCTTCAGGGAGTAAACCGGGATTCCAGAATTCAATGCGGTCGTCAAACATCCTGATCTGAACCTTAGATACGGAAGTGTAATCCCTGTGTGCTATAGCATTTGCAAGGGCTTCTCTAATCACCTTCGGCGGGTACTGCCATTTCTCCTGCCTTTGCAATTTCATATCCTCAATCCACGCAGCCAGAGGTATATGCTCAAATATGAAGTCCTCAGCCTTTTTTAATTGATCCAGAATATTGTCGCTAATAATTTTCATATCTATCATCCTGCCTGTAACATCGGTTCCCTTGAATCTGATACATTTAACCTCGCATTGTAAAAAGAAATTCTGGGGATTTTTACCAAACAACAGAATTGCGGCATTGGTTATTTTTCCATCCCGCGATAAATTTAATCGCATGAGGGCTTCTTTTACGGAAGTATTTTCAGGAATTTCCAAACCCCGTTTATGCTTCGCCTCACTCAAAAACCAGTTAAGTTTTTTCTTATCAATATCCTCAAGAGTTGCACCATTACACACTTCCGAATCAAATTTCACAATTCCAAGTTCCTGTGCCTTTTTAACCAACTCCTCAAGTGCCATCGGTTTATTTGTTGAGCCAACTCTTCTGTAGCCGTAACCTTTGTACGTGTGCAATTCGGAACTCTTCTTGACTTTAACAATAAGAACAAGTTTATCGTCAACTTTAACTTTCTCTATTTCAGGATAAACCGGTTTATCTAAAGAATAAGCGGTGTTTGCGACAGCCTCCTCTTTTTTATCTGTTGTGCCGATAACATCTCCTTTATCCGAGACCCCGACAAGTATGATTCCATCATTGGTGTTTGCAAATCCGCAAATGTCCTTGCCTATGTTTTCCGGCGTCCTTTTAAAATCCAGTTCCTGTGATTCGCCTTTTTTTATGAGTTCTTTGAGTTGTTTTTGATTCATCCTTTATAAAATATTAAAAATTATGATTGAAATTAAAACTCTGGTATGCACTAAATCTCCTGGTCTGATGCACTAACTCCGCCAATAATTAAACCGAAATATTATCAAAATTCCAACCGTAATTTTAATTAAATTCTTTTTCCTTCCCCGCACCATTTGAATTTTCATTTAATTTTTTCCCTTTTCCGGTACATCCACTCATCACAGAGAATAATAAAACAATTACTGCAATGAGTCCGTCAAATTTTAAACTCATTTTGGTGTTTGTTTAGCTCACAGATTCAATATGCTGCGCCAATATCGCATGCAACGGCAGTTGAATGCCAGCGATCATGAATTTGAGCAAATCATCATGACACCCATTGATTTTTGTTTTTTGACAAAAATCACCCACATAAATTTTCAAGCCAGTAACATGACCGCAACATAACGATTTTGCATAGCTAAACAAATACTCATTTTGTTATATTTAATATTACAATCCTTACTTCACAACAATCCCCTTATTGGTTATCTCAAATTTATGAATCCCCGCATCATTTCTTATTCCTCTCATCTTTTCAATGGTAAGCACTCTTTGCAGGTTATTGTGTATTATCACATTCCTCAAAACAATCACGCCGTCAAGCACAAAGTTCTCAATGTTAAGTGTTGTTGTCATGCCTTCCATTTCAGGACGCTCTGCGGTTATTATTGATGTGCAGCCGAGACCTTCAAGTTTCCTGTCAATCTTATGCAGCGCCCTTCTTATCGCTATCTGCTCCTTAAATTGCAAAAGAATGCTTGTAGAGGGGTCAATTACCACGCGCTTTGCACCTATCTTCTTCACGGCGGCTTCAATGTCGTTCATCAGCTTTCCCAGACCGTAATCGTCGCCCACATCACTTATATCGGTAATCCATCTGTCTGCCGCATCAACAAACATTAACTTTCCTTCTTTTTCAAGTTTATCCAGTTCCCAGCCCAGCGGCGATAATAATCTTTTAATTTTTCCCGGCGTCTCCTCGCATGCGACAAAAACCCCCGGCTCATTAAACCTTGTTATTCCTTCATAAAGATACTGTGTGCAAAAAATCGTTTTTCCCGTCCCGCTGCTGCCTGAAACAAGTATTGTCAAATCCTTTGGAAGACCCCCGGAAAGAAGTTCGTCAAAACCATAAATTCCCGTCGGTGTTTTTTGTATTTGTTTCATTTTCCAGTTAATATATTATGTTTACTAATTAATAAATAAATTAATAAATTACTAACCTATTAAATAAATTATTAAGTTAATATCATGGATGCAGAAGTACCAAGGGTTGCAACGGGAATCCCCGGCTTTGATAAATTAATTGAGGGCGGCTTTCCGAAAAATTTTGTGATTCTTCTGGCAGGCACCCCAGGCACCGGAAAGTCAATATTTTCTCTTGAATACATCTACAACGGGGCAGCATCGCTTAATGAAAACGGCGTTTATATAACACTTGAGCAAAAAGTTGAAAACCTGAAAAAACAGGCGCTTCAATTCGGGTGGGATTTTGATGAACTTGAAAAAAAAGAAAAGGTTGTAATTGAAAAAATGGATGAGTTTGATGTCGGTATCACAATAAAAAAAATAAAAAAATCAATTGAAAAGATAAACGCAAAGCGGCTGGTTGTTGATTCGCTGTCGGGAATTCTTGCGCAGGTTTCAATGCACAGGGAACTGTTTTCGCAGGTAAGGGGGATGTATCCTGCTACAGGCACAGGGCTCCAGATGACGCATGATAAAGAAAGCATGCGAAAAGTTATATGGGACATTTTCATGCGGCTGAGCGATTTGAACTGCACGACATTAATACCCTCCGAAATCCCGGTGGGAACAGAGCAGTTAAGTTCTGACGGCGTGAGCGAGTTTGCATGCGACGGCGTCATACTTCTTAAAAAATTAGCAATGGGCAGGGAAGGCATAAGAACGGTTTCCGTTGAAAAAATGAGGTCAACAAGAATTGACGAGGCAAAACACGACCTTCAGTTCACGGAAAAGGGAATTATTGTCGGCGAATAAGTTTATGATTATTATTTAAACTTTGAATGCGCAAAATATAATATAACTTTGATAATTTTATTAAAATTTGATGAATTTAGGTGAGGGTTCTGTGACTGAATTAATTAATTAAAAATAAAATTTTAATTTTAAGTAAAATGGTATCAATTAAAGACCGGGCAGTCAGGTGGTTTATTAAGAATGTTGTAATGCCAAAACAGGAGGTTATGAACAATCCGGGGTTCATAGTTTCACAATTCGCTGAAAAAGGTACAGAAGTGTTCATGAGGGATCTATGGATTCCAGAATCGCTTTTTGTTGAAATAGAAAAAGAAATTGTAGAAAAATTTGGCGGCGATGGAAGACAAATATTATATTCTGCTGGCAAGAGGTTTGGCTGGAGATATGGGCTTGTTGCTCACTTTGCCAATATCCACGAAGTATCAAAAGAGCAACTATTGAAAAACATGTATCTTTTTATAGAATTTGTGACATGTATTTGGGCAAAAGAATACGAATATGTGCCAGATATTGATAATAAGACCTTTGAAGCTAAATCAGAAGATTTTGTTGTATGCGAAAAAAATGGTATCGGACATTTGATGAGTGAAGGATGCCCCGGAGGATATTTCGCATATCTAATGGATGACCCAACATTAGAAGGCACACATATCAAGTGCCAGGGTAAGGGTAACGAGATGTGCGAACTAATTTTTGCCCCCTCTGAGGTACTTAAAAAAAGAGGGATAAAACACATAACCGAAACAAATATTGAGGGATTAGAGCAGGGAGAGAATTATGTAAATATTAATGCAATCCGAAAACCAGAATTTGCAAAGTATTCATTTAATGACCTTGTTGACTCCGGATTGTTCAAACACGTGGGGAATTATGTGATGTACCTTGATGAAAGGCATTTCTATTCAGAGGAAAGCATTGTTGACCTGCTTGAAATGGAAATTAAAAAAATTGATGGTGGTGAGGATGTTTTATTTAATGTATGTTTTGAATTTGGAAAGAAACTTGGAAAAAAGATGGGCGGCGAGCAGGACTCTGCTTCAACATACCTGTCTGCAACAGGATGGGGTGATATCCTTATAATGAAAAAGAAGGAGAAAACAATGGTTTATTCAAATTATTTCCCATGGACAATTTATTCTGATAAAATAAATTTTGTTGTGTTTTCTGGGATTATCTCTGGATTAATCTCAGGAGTAAGTAATAAAGAAATTAGATTGAAAAAGAAAGACGCGAACATAGAGGAGGGTTATTTGACGGTGACTTTAGAGGAAGTTGAATAAAATAATGAATAATAATAAAATAAAATGCTTTGTTTGCATACGCTTCATTGGTGTCTGAAGAGGGTATAAGAACCGTTTCCGTTGAAAAAATGAGGTCAACAAGAATTGACGAGGCAAAACATGACCTGCAATTCACAAAAAAAGGGAATTATTGTCGGCGAATAAGTTTATAAACTTCAGATTCGTAAAATATAATTGTAAAAAATAATTAAAAAATTAAAAATAATAAAATAACAATTAAAATGGTATCAATCAAAGACAACCTGGTGAAGTGGTTCATCAAAACAATCGTGCTTCCGAGAACGCATTTAATGGATAATCCCGGATTTTTGATTTCAAAGGTCTCGGAAAAGGGAATGGATTTGCACCTGAGGTCTTTGTGGATACCCGAAGGGCTTTTTGTTGAAATAGAAAACAAAATTGTTGAAAAATTCAGGAGTGAAGGCAGGCAGGCATTGTATTCCGCGGGCTGGAGGTTCGGCTGGAGATATGGAATTGTTGCGAATTTTGCAAATATTCACCAGGTTGCGGAAAAACAATTGCTGAAAAACATGTATCTTTTTATAAAGTATGTGACATGCATCTGGGCAAGGGAATACGATTACGAGCCGGACATTAAAAACAAAACATTCCGGGCAAAATCAAGGGACTTTATCGTATGCGATAAAAACGGTATCGGGCATTTGATGAGCGAGGGATGTCCCGGCGGTTACTTTGCATATCTCATGGATGATGCGACATTACAGGGTACTCATATAAAGTGCCAGGGAAAAGGAAATGAAATGTGTGAACTGATATTTGCACCTGCTGAAGTTCTTGAAAGGCAGGGAATAAAATACATAAAAGAAACAAACACGGAAAACCTTGAACTCGGGAAAGAATACAGGGATATAAATGCCGTCAGGAAAACAGAATTTGAAAAGTACTCGTTCAGCGACCTTATCAATTCAGGGGTGTTCAAACACAGGGAGAACTATGTAATGTATCTTGACGAGAGGCATTTCCACTGCGAGGCAAGCATGATTGACCTTCTTGAAACGGAAATTCAAAAACTTGGCGGAGGCGAGGATTTAATGTATGATGTGTGCTTTGAGTTCGGGAAAAAACTCGGGAAAAAGATGGCGCAAGAAAAATATTCAGCGTCAACCTACATGTCCGCAATCGGCTGGGGCGACATTCTCGTAATGAAAAAATCAGGTAAGACAAGCGTATATTCAAAATATTTCCCCTGGACGATTTATTCAAATAAATTAAATTTTATTTATTTTTCAGGAATTATGTCAGGGATGCTTTCGGGAATTGAGAACAAAGACATTAAACTGAAAAAGAAGGATGCGAACATAGAGGAAGGGTATTTGACCGTGACACTTGAGGAAGTTTAATTTAAAATATATTATAAATTCATTTGAGCCAGGTAATAAAAATCATTGTTTTTCGTTTTTGGGTTTGAAGTTGACATTCAACTTAAATCGAATAATCAGATGGATGTTAAACATATTACAACAAGCCCGGCAGCATAACAGTAATAAGCAAAGATATTCAACGCAACCTTCAGAAAGGTTGATCATCATAGTGGAATAGGGGTTCTCCGAACCCCTAATGCACAGATCAGGTGTGGTATCACTACAAGAAAATTGAACTAACAATCACAGTAAGCCCAACAGCATAACAGTAATAAGCAAAGATATTCAAGGGATGCTTTTTCACGAAATCAATCAAAAATTTAATTGAAAGGTATGCTACAACAAAGGCAAAAAAAGAGCCGACAAGAATAATTGTTAAATCCATTCCCGCCCATGTCCCGTCAAAAAACGCTTTTTTTATTGAAAAACCTCCCGCTCCTGCAATTATCGGGGCTGATAGGAGGAATGAAAATCTTGTCGCAGATTCCCTTGTAAGCCCGCAGAGCATGCCTGCTGCAATTGTTGCTCCTGATCTGGAAATCCCCGGAAATATTGCAAATGCCTGGGCGCAGCCGATAATTAATGATTTATTTATGTTTAAACTGTCAATGTCTTTGAATTTCTCTGATATTCTTTCAATTGCAATTAAAAAAGTTCCCGTAACAATTAAAAAGAAGCCGGCATAAACGGGCTTGCTAAAGAAATCAGTGAAGAACTCCTCAAGAAAAAATCCCGCGAGAGCGGCAGGTATTGTTCCTAAAGCAAGCATTATACCTAATTTTTGGTTAAATTTAATTTCATCGTTGATTTTTTCTTTTGTTAGAATCGACTTAAAGGATAATATTATATCAATAAATTCCTTCCTGAAAAAAATTAAAACAGCAAATAATGTTGCGACATGCACCATCGCATCAAAGATTACGGGGGCATTTGGAAATCCGAGAATGTAAGGCACAATAACCAGGTGTCCCGAACTTGATACCGGTAGAAACTCCGTAGCACCCTGGACAATGCCTAAAATTACTGCCTGCGCAATTGTCATTTCCGTTTCTTCATGCGTTTCATTTAATTCTCCCGATGCACCCTGCGGAAAAAGTAAAAATACCGTAAATATAAATAAAATTATTTTAATATTTAGTTTATTATTCATCTTTCAACTCCTTTTTAATCACCTTTCAGAATTTCTTTTGCTATTTCTTCGGCTGCCCTGCACTCCGGGGTTACGGTATAGTCAATGCCAAGTTCCTTGAAAAGCCTGCCGTGTTCTGCATCTTTAACTCTTACGATAACCTTTTTACCCTTCTGCTTTGCAAGCGTTGCAACAAGCAAATTCACTTCATCGCTGTCTGTCATCGCGGCAACAATATCCGACTGGTCTATTCCGGCGCGCTCTAAAAGGTCAAGTTGTGTCGCATCCCCCTGGATTACCAGTTTACTTGTTTCGCGAATTGCTTTTTCGCATTTTGCAGGGTCTTTTTCAATTATTATGGCACTCTGCCCTACAAGAGCATTTGCAAGTTCCCTTCCCATTGTGCCGCCGCCTGCGATCAGTAAATGCACTTTTTCACTTTCCACCATTTTCTGTATGTCAACGGCAATTGAAAGCGCCGCTTTTCTTTCAGGCGTTAGCGCGTTATCAATCCCGGACTGCTTGAATAATTTTATGTTATCCGGCGTATTAACTCTTGCAATGACTTTCTTTCCTTTCTTTTTGCCAAGCATTGCGACCATTAAATTTACCTCGTCATTTCCCGTTATTGCAAGAATTATGTCCGCATCATCAATTCCTGCCTGCTCAAGGATGTCCATTCTTGTTGCATCGCCCTTTATTATCATGCCGTCAATTTCATGCTCGCTCAATTCCGATTTTTCAATGTTCTTTTCAATGATAACTATATCATTTCCGGCAAGCGCCTTTGCGAGTTCCCTGCCCATCACCCCGCCGCCGACTATCAGGACATACATTTTTAGTTCAATATTTTAAGTTTAATTTCATTAGATTTAAAAATATAAATTTAAACAAAATAAACAAAAATTGGTAAATATTAAATATTATTTATATTGAATTCAATTTAAATTATTATGCACCTTTTTTAATAAAACTTAAATTGGCAAAAACAACGGCAATAATTTATCACGAGGATTACCTGAAGCACAGGCAGGCGGCAGGACACCCGGAGCGAAAGGAGCGGCTCGCAGAAACAATAAATTTATTCCGGGATAATGGCGTTTTTAAAAGCGCTGATTTGCTTACGCCAAAACCTGCAAAAGAAGAGGATTTGTTAAGGGTGCATACAAAAGAGCATGTTGATTGCATTAAAAACCTGTCACTTGCAGGCGGCGGGATGCTGACCCTTGATACAATGGTAAACCCTGATACCTACGAAATCGCAAAACTCTCAGCAGGCGGAGTTATTCTTGCAGGTGAATGCGTGATGCAAAATAAATATAAAAATTCCTATGCGCTAATAAGACCCCCGGGACATCATGCAAAAAGAAATTCAGCAGGCGGCTTTTGTTATTTCAATAATGTTTCGGTTATGATCAAATACCTGAAGGAAAAATATAATTTAAATAAAATTCTTATTTTTGATTTTGACGCACATGCGGCAAACGGCGTTATGGATATTTTTTACAGGGACATGAGCGTTTTGAATATTTCGGTACACCAGGACCCGCATACCTTTTATCCTGGAACAGGGTTTATCAAGCAGACAGGTGAGGTGGCAGGTAAAGGATATACAGTGAACATCCCGGTTTTTGAATGCACATCCGATGCGGATTATGTTTATATTATAAAAAATTTCATTTTCCCCCTTGCAAAAAGTTTCAAGCCGGAACTTATCGTTGTTTCGGTCGGGACCGACTCGCATAAAGACGATTACATGTCGGGGCTGTGTCTCACAAAAGCGGGATACGGTGTTATAACAAATCTCATGAAAGAACTCGCCGAAAAATACTGCGGCGGGAAGATTGTTCTTGAACTGGAGGGCGGCTATAACCTTTCCGCATTGGCACAATCAAACCTTGAGATCGTTAACTCGCTTACCGGGGTTTCACAGGTAGAGGTCTCGGGAAAGCCGAAAGCAGAAACAGTTGCACTTGTAAATGAATTGAAAGAGATATTTTCAAGGTATCATAGAATTTAATTTTTAATTTTCAGTGAATTTTAATTTTATTATACCCCTGAAAAATGAAGGAAAAAGATAACATAGGGGAATATATAAAACGGTTTTCGGAATTTCCGCCGGAAGAAGTCCTCAGGCACCTGGGAGAGTTAAGGGACTTTTTTTAAATAATATGGCTGCTGGAGGGATGAGATTTTTTACGGAATATTTGAACAAATAAAATATCTACAAAATTTAATTTAATACTAATTATTTATAGTAAAACATATAATTTATATTACAATAAAAAATAGGCGTCGGTTTTTCAAACCTTTTTGCGACTATCGTCGCGAAATATCCTCGTATAACTCGGATATCGCGATATTTTTTATTGTTACAAAATTCATATAGTTTATAATATAATAAAAAATGGCAGAAGTTGTTATTAGTGTCCCTGAAGATATTAAATACCGGATGGAACAATTTCCGGGCATAAACTGGTCCGGTGTGTTTAAAGAAGTTATCGCTGCTAAGACATTTGAAGAGGAATTTAAAAAATCCAGGAAGATGCAAAGAGCAGTGTTAGAGGGGCTTGCATCCAGATCTAAATTAACAGGGAAGGATGCATTAGAACTCGGGAAAAAGATAAACAGGGGTATGGCAGAAGAACTTAAAGAGAAAGGATTGGTATAAAATGAAATTAGTGATAGACGCAAATGAATTGTTTGCCGGAGTAATAATCAAAGGCAGGGGCAGACAAAGCAAAACACTTGACATCCTGTTTTCTGATGAAGTTGAATTGTTCGCACCGTTCCGGCTGCTTGCTGAGATGGAAAACAACAGATCAGAGATAAGGAAAAAATCAGGATTTTGTATGGACGACTTTGAATCCTTTGTTGAAGTTATAAAACTTAGAATTAAATTTATTCCATTAGAAGAAGTTACAGACGAGATACCTGATGCCAAAAAGATTTGTCCCGATCCAAAGGATTTAGAATACTTTGCATTGGCGTTAAAATTAAAATGCAGTATCTGGTCAGAGGAGAAATTATTAAAAGAACAATCAAAAATTAAAGTATTCACGACTTACGAATTAAAGGAAGTTATTAAACAAAATAAAAAATGAAAATCAAACGCCCCCGCGGAACACGCGATTTTTCTCCGGAAGAGATGCGAAAGCGAAATTTCGTGAAAAACAGGATTGAAGAAATTTATAAAAAATTCAATTATTCCGAAATAACAATCCCGACTTACGAGCATCTTGAACTCTTTAATTTAAAGTCAGGCGACGACATAAGGGATGCCATGTATGTTTTTCGCGACAAGAAGGGAAGGGAATTATGTCTTCGCCCGGAAGCAACCGCCTCTGTATGCCGGTTCTTTGCAAACGAACTCCGGAATGTGCAAAAGCCCCTGAAGTTTTATTACTACTGTCCGATGTTCAGATACGAGAGACCGCAGAAAGGAAGGTACAGGGAATTCTTTCAAAGCGGGATTGAATTAATCGGTCCGAAAAACCCCGGAAGCGATGCCGAAGCCATCACCGTTGCCTACAGGGCGCTAAAAAATTTAAATTTAAATTTTGAACTTGAAATAGGGCATCTCGGAATCCTCAGGGGTCTTTTAAACGACCTCGGTATTGCAGAGGAAAAGCAGGATGAATTGATTAATGCGGTTGATAAAAAAGACATTAAGGTTCTTGAAAATATTGTTGAGCATCAAATTATTTTTAATATTCTTGAATTAAAAGGGGATTCAAAAATCATTAAAAAAGCAGAGAATTTATTGAAAGATTATCCTGCGGCTGTTCTTGCACTCTGTGAATTAAAGGAAATTCTTTTGCTTCTTGACATTTTGGGTGTCGGATATGTAATTGATCTGGGTGTTGCGCGGGGACTTGAATATTACACAGGAATGGTTTTTGAGATACGAGTTCCCGAACTCGGGGCGCAGTGCCAGATAGCAGGCGGCGGCAGATATGATAAATTGATTGAATTATTCAACGGTCCGAAAACCCCGGCTGTCGGCTTTGCCTACGGGTTTGACCGGGTAATTGATGCTTATGAACTCCAGGGACTTGAAATCCCGGGAACAGAGGTTGATTTCGTGATAACTGCGGTTGATTATTCCGTTCAGAAAAATGCCTTAAAAATCGCATCAAAATTAAGGGAAAATTTTGTTGTTGACTTTGACTTAATGAACCGTAAACTTGGTAAAGTCCTGGATTATGCGGACGGTCTTAATGCAAAATTTGTTATTATTGTCGGTCCGCGGGAATTTAAAGAGAACAAGGTCTCGGTCAGGAATATGAAGACAAAGGAGCGGAAAATTGTCGGGATTGATGAACTCGGGAATTTAATTTAAATTTTAATTCAGATAAAAATTAAATGATTTTTTTAAAAAAGTTAATCCTCCGGATGGAAAATCACCCTAAAACAATATGGAGTATAACTGCAATGTATGCACTGTTAATATTTTATTTATCATCCATCCCGATAACACAGCCCCCTCCTGTTGTAGAAATACCTTTTATAGACGCGATTGAACATATTGTTGAATACGCAATCCTCGGTGGTTTGCTGTTAGTCTCGTTTAGGTCAATAAAAAGAGATGATGTTTTTGCAGTTATTTTACTGGTTTTTCTCTATGGTTTTTCAGACGAGGTTCATCAATTGTTTACTCCGGGGAGATTTTTTGATACATGGGATATTGCTGCCGATTGCGCTGGAGGGATAATTGGAGTTTTTGTTGTAAAGAAAGAGACGGGTTGGCGGCACAAAAAATGAATATTAATTGAATATTAATTAAAAAATTAATTAAAAAATTAATTAAAAATAAATTTTGGTGAACTTGGTGAACGCACCCGGAGGTGGAAATACGCCTCGGCTACCGGCTGCCTGGATTCTTTCTCATCTCCGCTGACCCCGCAAGCACCCCCTGCAATGGTTATGGCTGCTCCCGTCAGGGTCTGACCAGTTTCTCACTGCAGAAAGTCCAGCGAGACGAAGAATCATGGGCGGAAATCCAGACCGATAACTGATTAATATCTCGCCCCCCGGGCTTCGGCTCCATCATAAGAGCGGTTTATGGTTACAGGGGACGCTCGGCCCCCCGGCCTAGTTCACCATTATATTATTTACTTTACAACTTATTTAATTGTAGATTAATTGTAGAAACCCCAAAATTATTTCGTGCCAATTAAACACATCCTTTAATCTCCCCCCAGAAGTTGCAGTCATCAGGCAGACCTTCATCAATTTTCCTGTGCAAATCGCATAAAATTTTCTTTTTCCTTGCTTCAATACAGATGGGACATATACTTTTCATTATTTCAAACGGAGACATATCTTCTGTAATTATTCTTTTTGCAAGTTCCCGGATTTTTAACATTATTTCCTCGGGGAGTTCCATATCACTGCCTCTCTTGCCCGATAGGTATTGCGAGACGGAAGGGGGTGTTATACCCATATACTTTGCAATATCCTTTTGTAAAATCTGTTCTTTTTTAAGGTTTTTTACAAGTTCGGCTCGTATTGCAGGCAAAAGATGCCACACAACCAGTTCACAGGGGGACTTCATATTAACTATTGTTAATAACTATTAAATTTAAATAAAAATATATCAAGTTTTAATTTTTGGTTTTACTTTTTATACAATACTTTACTTTTTATACAATAAAATCTAATAAGTTACAATAGTCAATATTTATAATAATTAATCATGTGAAATTTTTTTTTAAAATAAAAAATCAAAAAATGGGTAAATTATATGACGAATTAACAGAGGAAATAGAATTTGACCACGGCATGCACGCGTGTATGGACTGCGGGACATGCACAGCGCTTTGTGCTGCGGCAGAATTCTATGACTACAGCCCGAGAGAAGTGATGGACATCGTCCAGTCGCAGGATGACGATAAGATAAGAGAACTTATAAGTTCAAATAAAATATGGTACTGCGGGCAGTGCCTTTCATGTAAACCCCGCTGTCCCAGGGGCAACAATCCCGGTGCGGTGGTACTTGCACTCAGGAGGTTGTCAGTAAAAACAGGACTTTTCGCAGAATCGGAGAAAGGACGACAGCAGTTATTAGCAAAACGGCTTTTCGGGGACAACATGATGAATCGAGGATATACCCTACTTCCGACAAATCCTGTGCCTTCGCATTTCCCTGAACTTGGTAAAGACTGGGAGTATTATCACAACCACTTAGCAGAAATGAGGGAATGGTGGGGCGTTCCCGTTGACCTTGAAAACAGCCCTGGAAGCGCACGCATAATCCCTGAAAAAGACATGGAAGAACTCCGGGCAATTTATAAAGCAACCGGTGCGGTTGATTTAATGAATGCCGTTGAAGACGGGATGGCAAAGAAACTTGGCGGCAAAGAGGAGGTAGAAAAATTCTGGAAGAACTGGCAGGATACGGTTGATACGAGAAATTATAAAATTAAAGGAGGTAAATCAAAATGAACGGAAGCAGAGAAGGTAAAGCAAGAGTATGGGGCAGGCATCAGAAAGCAATCCCAAGCGTAGATGACCCCGGAGGGAAAAAATGGGGTTTTGTAAGAAGTTGCTTTCTTCAGGCAGCATCCCCCTACACGGAAGGAGTCGGCTGCAAGGTAATGAAAAATGATCTGGGAATGGATTTACACGAGGCAGCAGGACACACTTCATGTGGAGCAATTGCATTTCACGGTGACACTACGACACTTCAGGCAAATATGGTTGTTGCTGCAAGAAATTTCTCTATTGCCCATTACGACCTTGGTATTGATAACTTCTTTGCATACTGTGTAACCTCCTTTGGAAATTACACCGAAATTATCGAACTCTGGGAGCATGAACCTGAATTAAGAGAATACACCGAAAGAGTCCTTGAAGAAACAACAGGAAGGAAATTCTGGATGCCAAAGGTTTCAGGAGGAAGACCGTCTGTAGTTCACGCGAGTGATGTAATTTTCGCTAATATCAAGCAAATCGCAAAGAAAGCAAAATTCAGCCTTGACGGGATAAAAGCAACAGACCATCTTGGATGCCATTATGCAAAGATATTTCCTGACGAGTCAGTCGGAGGCGGTGAATTTCCGCAGCTTCTTGCAGGAATGATTGAAGCTTACGGCGGAGAACTCGTGGATTATCCCGAGAGAAGGCACTGCTGCGGAATGGGATTCAGGCAGTGCGCATTTCCTGAAAACAGGGGTTATACCGCCGCGTGTGTTTATAAAAAAATGAAGAGCCTGCAAAAGACAGACCCTGACTGCAAATTAATAATCACAAACTGTCCCGGATGCGGCGTTTTTTTAGACGCGGAGCAGGGAACAATTGCGCAGGTAATGGGCGAGAAATTCGGAGTTCATATCGTGGATTACGCACAATTAGCAGGACTTATGCTCGGATATGACCCGTTTAGAGACTGCGGGTTTAATGTTAAGGTTGTACCTATTGAGCCGCTACTTGATAAGATCGGGATCCCTTATGATAAATCAAAAACACCTGAAGAGCGGAGAAGACCATTCGGACCGGATTAAGAATTAATGATTAAAATCAGTTCATAAACATTCATTGCTCTCTTTCCAGAAATCGCAGTCGTCAGGCAGACCCTTATCAATTTTTTTATGAATATCGCATAAAATTTTCTTTTTTCTTATTTCCACACATATCGGGCAGAGGCATTTCATTACCGTGTAAGGAGACATGTCTTCTGCGATTATTCTTTTTGCAAGTTCCTGAATTTTTAATTTTATTTCCCCGGGGAGTTCCATATCCCCGCCCCTCTTACCCGATATGTAGAGAGACACTGCCGATGGCGTCATGTCAAGATATTCTGCCGTATCCTTTTGCAGCACATGTTCTTTTTTAAGGGCTTTTGAAAGTTCCGCTCTTATCGCGGGCAGGAGATACCATACAATTAATTCGCAGGGGGATTTCATGTTAATAATTATGATTAAAAAACAAAGTAAAGAGGCATCATTACTTGACAATTGTTAATAATTTATTTGACAATTGTTAATATTATCATAATTAATTATTATTATTTTTAAAGGATTGATTCTAATATTTAAATATTGTTAATATTTATCATGATTAATAATTAAAAATATTACAAAAAATCCGTTTGACATACTGTCAAAGGCTTTTTAATTTGAAAATCAAATAAACTAAACAAATTAAAAATAATTAAATTAAAAATTTAAATCTTTTCAAAACAAGTTTGAAAATGGGCAAATTATACGACGAACTATCAAAGGACATAGAAATAAAGCACAGCATGTACGCCTGCATGGACTGCGGGACATGCACAGCCCTTTGCGCGGCAGCAGAGTTCTATGATTACAGTCCGAGAGAAGTTATGGACATCGTCCAGTCACGAGACGATGAAAAGATAAAGGAATTAATAAGTTCAAATAAAATCTGGTACTGCGGGCAGTGCCTTTCCTGCAAGCAAAGATGTCCCAGAGGCAATAATCCCGGCGGAGTGATACTTGCACTTCGCAGGTTATCTGAAAAAACAGGACTTTTCGCAGAATCCGAGAAGGGACGCCAGCAGTTGATTGCAAAGCGGCTTTTCGGGGACAATATGCTTAAGCGCGGCTATACCCTCTTGGCAACAAATCCCATACCTTCACATTTTCCCGAACTGGGTGAGGACTGGGAATACTACCACGAACATATAAAAGAGATGCGCGAATGGTGGGGTGTCCCGATGGATCTTGAAAACAGCCCGGGGTGCCACCGGATGGTACCTGAAAAGGATATGGAAGAACTGCGGGCAATTTACAAGGCAACAGGTGCTGTTGATTTAATGAATAAGGTTGAAGAGGGAATGGCAAAGAAACTCGGCGGAAAAGAAGAGGTTGAAAAATTCTGGCAAAGTTACCAGGATAATGTTGACTCGCGGCTTTATAAAATTAAAGAAAAAAAATAAATAGAAAATTAAAAATGAAATTATGTATCCCTACAAAAGGAAACGAAGGAATGGAAGCGATAATAAGCGAGCATTTCGGGAGTGCGCCGTATTTTACAATAGCGGATACTGAAACGAATAAAATTGAAATTATAGATAATTTAGATAAACATCATGCACACGGGATGTGTCATCCGATGACATCCATTGCAGGAAAAAATATTGATGCCGTTATATCCTGCGGCATGGGCGGGCGAGCAATTCAAAAACTAAACCGGGATAATATTAAAACATTCATTGCTGTGTGCGGGACAGTGGAGGAAATAATATGGCAATACAAAAATAATTTACTGGAAGAATTAAACAGCCGGAATGCCTGTTCTCATCACGGGCACGGTTGCATGTAAAAATAAAATTATTAAAAAATTCACAAAAATATAAAAATAATCAAAAAATTAAAATGAGAAGAGAAGGTAAAGCAAGGGTCTGGGAAAAGCACCAGAAAGCAATTCCCTCGGCTGATGAGCCGGGAGGAAATAAATGGGGGTTTGTAAGAAGTTGTCTTTTGCAGGCAGTAGCACCCTTTACGGAAGGTATTATACATAAAGTGATGACCGGAAAAGGTAATAAAGGTCTCGGCATGGATATAAGAGAGTCAGCCGGGCATACATCCTGCGGAGCAATTGGCTTTCACGGCGATGTGACAATGCTTGAAACACAGATGGTTGTTGCTGCAAGAAATTTCTCAATGGCACATTATGATCTTGGAGTTGATAATTTTTTCTGCACCTGTGTCACATCGTTTGGTAATTATTGTGAAATTATTGAACTCTGGGAACACGAACCTGAGTTACTGGAATATACCAAAAAAACACTTGAAGAGACAACGGGCAGGAAATTCTGGATACCTAAAGTTTCGGGAGGAAGACCGTCTGTTGTACATGCAAGCGATGTGATTTATGCCAATATTAAAAAACTTGCAAAGAAAGCAGAATTCAGTTTAGACGGGGTAAAAGCAACTGATCACCTTGGATGCCACTATTCAAAGATATTTCCTGACGAATCTGTAGGCGGCGGTGAGTTCCCGCGGCTTCTTGCAGGAATGATTGAAGCTTACGGCGGGGAACTTGTGGATTACCCCGAGAGAAGGCACTGCTGCGGTATGGGTTTTCGGCAGTGTGCAATTCCTGAAAACAGGGGATATACTGCCGCATGCGTCTATAAAAAGATGAAAAGTTTGAAAAAGACAGACCCTGACTGCAAACTGATGATTACAAACTGCCCGGGCTGCGGCGTTTTCCTGGATGCGGAGCAGGGAACAATTGCACAGGTTATGGGTGAGAAATTTGATGTTCATGTTATGAATTATGCGCAGCTTGCAGGACTTATGCTCGGCTATGACCCTTTCAAGGACTGCGGATTTAATGTTAAATATGTTCCGATTGAGCCGCTGCTTGATAAAATTGGAATGGAATATGATAAATCAAAGACGCAAAAAGAGCGGAGAAGACCTTTTGGACCGTGAAAAAATTCAAATTTAAAATAATTTGACAATAGTTAATTTTTAAAGGATTGAATTTAATTAATAAATAATTATCATGATTAATTATTAAATTTATTAAAAAAATCAATGAAAAATCAAAAATAAAAAAAAATGAAAATAGGTACAAAAACAATTTACTTGTGCGGAGAAAAGGGATGCTGCCCGGTTGTCGAAATTTGCGAAAACAAGGTGAAAATCGGGGAGAAGGGAAATTTATGTACATTGAAAAAGGAAGAATGGAATACATTAATATCAAAAATTAAATCAGGTGAAATAAAATAAATAAAAATCAGAAAAAAATAATTGAATTAAAAATTTAAAATGGCGAATGTGACAATAATAGGCGGAGGTGTTGCAGGCATGGCTGCCGCAGGCGTATTGACTAAAAGAGGACATGAAGTGACTTTAATGGAGCGGGATTCAAAATTAGGCGGGCATGTCGGAAAATGGTACAAGGTATTTCCTGATATTACCGATGCCTCTGAAATTGTGGATGAGCTTAAAGGTGACCTTAACGGCGTGAAAATAAAAACAAATGCCGATGTGAAGGAAATTGAAAAAAGCGGTAAAAAATTCAAGGTTAACGGAACATCCGCTGATGCGGTTCTAATTGCAGCCGGCTTTGAACCGTTTGACGCAACCCTGAAAGAAGAATACGGCTACGGTATTTATGATAATGTGGTAACTTCTCTTGAACTGGATGAAATGCTAAAAACAGGTAAATTAAAAACAAAAGACGGTAAAACCCCAAAATCCGTGGGACTTGTGCACTGCGTCGGCTCAAGAGACGAGAAAGTCAATAACAATTACTGCTCAAGGGTATGCTGCACGAATGTAATTAAATCAGGAATTGAAATCAAGGAACACTATCCCGGAACGGATGTATTCTGCTTTTACATGGATGTGAGAGCGTACGGCAGGGGTTATGAGGAACTCTACAGGAAATCACAGGAAGAATGCGGCGTCACGTTCATCCGGAGCCGGCTTTCGGAAGCAAATGAAAACGCAGACAAAACCTTGCTTTTGAGGGTTGAAGATACGCTTGCCGGAAAGCCGATGAAAATCAATGTTGACCTCCTTGTGCTTATGGTCGGGATGTGTCCATCCGTTAACGCAGGATCATTAAAAAATTCAATCGGGCTTGAAACCGGGGATGATAGGTTTTTCAAGACAAAAAATAAACATTCGGCAAATAATGAATCAAACATTCCCGGAGTGTTTTATGCAGGGGCTACAACAGGACCGAAGTCAATCGTTGAATCAATCACCGACGGGAGAGCAGCGGCAGCAGAAATTCACAGTTATTTGAGTTAAGTAAATATGAATTCCGTGCAAAACAACATCGGGGGGGATTTTGCAAAACTGCTTGATTCGGGCATGAAAAAGAAAAACACTTACGATGTGGTAATTGGCGAATCGTGTATAATTTGCGGGCAGTGCGTTGATGTATGCACTGCGGGAGCCCTTGAAATGAATAATGATAATATTAATTACAACCCAAAAAAATGCACCCGCTGCGGATTGTGTGCGGAAGCATGTCCCGTTGGTGCGATAAAAATAAACAGGCAAAATTAAAATAAAAATTCAAAAATCATTGAAAAACATTGAAAAATAATAATCAAAAAATAATAATCAAAAAAATTAAAAATGACAATAGATGTTTCAAAATGGCCGTTTGGAGTTAACCAGGACAACCAGGTTGACTTTGATGAAGCAGATAAATCACTTGCAATGGCGGTAAAGGCGAAAGATCCGACACTGAAGTTGTGTATGGGCTGCGGCACATGCAGCGCAGGATGCACAGCCGGTGCTTTAACGGACTTTAATATCAGGCAGATGTTTCTTTTACTGAACAGAGGAAGAAATGATGAGGTGGCTGAAAAGATAAATAACTGCATGCTCTGCGGGAAATGTATATTAGGATGCCCCCGCGGGGTTAACACGAGAAATGTAATTTTAACTATAAGAGAGGTGCTTGAAAAATGAGTGAATATGTATTTAGCCCGTATGTTATACCGTTTACGGCAGGACTTATATTTGTAATTATTGCAACATTTTATTTCTGGATTAAGGCGTTAAAGCAGTTAGATCCCGAAGAGACGCGTAAAGTAAAGGAAAATCTCTTCAGCCTCAGGATTGTTCCAATATTATTTTCATGGGTAAAGGAAGTGTTCCTGGAGTCCCTGCTTCATAGAAAAATATTCCGGCAGAATTTTTTACTCGGGCTTATGCACATGTTAATAGCATTCGGCTGGTTTATTGCGATATTTGCAGAGCATATAAGGTTATGGGTTTACACGCTCAACCCGATTGAACCGATTTATTTCCCGATATTCTTATTTGACTTTCTCAGACCCGTTGGTGCTGAATCCGCTGTGGGAATGTCGCCTGCACCGATGCTTTTTGAAATGACGACCTTTATGATGGTCTTTATATTCCTTCATGATTTCTTCATGACCATGATATTAACCGGAAAAGCCCTCTCAATAGTCAAGAAATACAAGCCAGGGTTATTTGGAATGACCGGCGGCGTCAAACACAACCAGTATGATAAACTGATTGTCATGCTCCTTATGCTCCTGTTTATCCCGAGAATGTTTGCCGTCGGATGCTCAGTATATAATTACGGGGATGCTATGGTCGTTGTTAACGGTATCAGCCCGTCTGTTTATGCATTCCTGTCTTACAACTTCGGTCAGGTGTTAGGAGGTCTTGGCTTGGCATCCTATGAGTCGGTTTTCTGGTGGATATATTCATTCTGCATCGGCGCATTCTTTGTGGCACTCCCGTTCACAAGATACATGCACATCCCGACAGAGCCGCTGTTTATATTCCTCAGGAAGTGCGGCGTTTCCACAGGGAAGAAATACACAGGTTTCTCTGAATTGGAGGTATTATCCTGCCCGAGATGCGGAATATGTTTTGACAGGTGCCAGCTTAACACAACGCCAGGTATGGATGTTGAGGTACAGCCAATTTACATGCTTGAGGGTGTCAGGGACAAGGAACCTGACGAAGAAAAGGTCTTTAAGTGCCTCCTGTGCGAGAGATGCGAGGCAACATGCCCGGTTGACATTGATATATCAAACATAAGAATTACCCAGAGGGAGAAGTTTAACGAAAACAAATTCAAAAAAGATACGAATAGATACGACTACCTTGATGATGCCGGATACAGGTCAAACGGCGGGAATGCCGATGTCGTATATTTCGCGGGCTGTATGACGCATAGAACGCCAGGAACCAAAAAAGCCATGAACGCACTTCTAAATAAAGCAGGCGTTAAGTACATGAACCTTGATGCAGAAGACAGCGTTTGCTGCGGTCAGCCGCTTATTGTTGACGGGTTCCGGGATGAGGCACAAAAATTAATATCGGAGAATACGAAAAGAATAAAGGACTCGGGAGCAAAAATCCTTGTTACAAGCTGTCCTGTATGCTACAACAGTTTCAGGAAGGAATATGACCTGGACGGAGTCGAAGTGATGCACCACACGCAGTACCTGAAAAAAATGGTTGATGAAGGGAAACTTAATGTGAAAAAAACAGGCAAGAAAGTAGTATTCCACGACCCGTGCGAGCTTGGAAGAATTGGCGGCGAATATGAAGCACCAAGGGATTTATTGAAAAAAGCAGGCACATTAATTGAGCCGGATGATATAAAAGACGACGGCTTATGCTGCGGGGGAAGCCTTGCGAATACGAAATTAACGAACTCCGAGGAAAGAGCCGTTGCAGGGGATGCACTGAATCGTCTTCTGGCAAAAAAACCGGATATTCTGATAACCGCATGTCCGCTGTGCAAAAAAACACTTGAAAAGGTGTCCGATAACAAAGTGGAAATAATGGATATTTCGGAATTTCTTTTGGAATAATGAAGGCAAATTTAAAGAGTAAGAAATCAATGAATAAAAATTAAATTTAAATCAGGGCAGATAAATTAATTGAAAAATTAAAAATTTCATTTTCCGGCAGCCGAACTCAATAAATTTATAAAATTATTCGCCCCCTCGTAACAGGTAAATGAATTGTTTGACCGCGAATGATAGAACCTGTCAGCAGGCGCGCTCACAATAATTGAAGGAATATTTAATTTTCTTGAAATTATCCACTCGTTGTATGTGCCAAGAACAACATCCGGCTCGTGTTCCTTTATTGCATCATTCACGATATTTGAGTCATCGGTAATAAGTATATTATTAACACTGCAGCCTGCTTTCTCTTTGAACTTATCACTCCAGCGGGCTAAAAAAGTACCTGCTATAACATCTGCTTTTAATTCCCGCGACAAAAACCCTGATATTCCTCCTGCATGCGTGTAGTCGCCGAAAACAAGAATTTTTAGATTATCCCGGGTATTTAAATTAATTTCAATTTTATTTTTTTGATTGTCAATATACTCTTTGAAATCCCGGTCAATTAATTTTCCGATACCATCTACGAATTTATCCGTTGCTTCAATTCCGACGGGCGCATCAAGAATATACGACTGGCTGAATTCCTTTTCCAGGTACTCAAGCGACGCAAGAGAAATTTCAGGACACAACGAGATGTTAAACCAGGCGCGGGGAATTTTTTTAAAATCAACACTTGCGGCATTCAGGGGAATTATTGCATTAATTTCAATTCCAAGTTCTGCCATGAGTTTTTTCATCTCAAAAAGGTCTTCTTGAGCGTGAAATCCAAGAAGCGTTGAACCTATAATATTAACCGATGGCTTTTGCGAGCGCTCCCTTCGTTCTTTACATTGTCCGGTAAACTCCTTTATTAAAGCAAGAAGGATTTTCTCAGAAGCAGAATATTCAAGGTCATGAAGCGGGTGAACGGGAGCATTTATAACCTTAACCTTATTCTTTTTTGTGAAATTCCCGAGTAAAGGAGATATGTCCTCTTTAAGCAAACTCATCGCCGATGTCGGGGCAATTACAATAAAATCATCGGGGTACTGGGCATGTATCTTTTCCAGGCATCCGGCAATTTTACTCCCGGTGCCTTCGGAAAGCTCGCGCCTCCCTATATGAGCCGTTCTGACCTTCGGTATGTCGGGCAGCTTATACGCTAACGACAACTCGGACACTGGATAGCTGTCACCCATCGCACCGTAAATCAATAATTGCGCATCCTGCATGCTTGCGGTTATTCTTGAGACGCCCCAGAACGCGGGCCCCTCGTAAAGCCAGTTTGCGGTTTTCATTGCGTGTTAATTTATTTTTTATTCATTTCCCCTCCAGCACCTTAATATATTTTTCAATTTCATCTCTTCCGAGTTTTACCATTCCCTCGTTCACTTTTTTTGTGATTTTTCTCATGAACATCCGTTCTTCGCTGACATCCTTCGGGTGAAATAACCCGACGCCGATTTCTGTCCCGTGCGGCGCGAATTCAATAAGATGCTTGGCGTTTGAAAACCCGAGTAACTCCGATCTCAGGTAAATTACCGTAGGAAAAGTTAAAAAGCCGTGCGCCTGGAATGCGCGGGCTAACGAGAGAGGAGCAACAACCATGTCGGGTTTCTTGTCCTGAATTCTTTTGAATTGTAAGAATATGTCAGCCGATTCTACCACGAAAACTTCCTGTTTTTCAAGAAGTGTAAGTTCCTTACTAATGGAGGGGTTTATGTGCGGCGTTGAGACCTCCAGAACTTCTGCCCCGATGTTTGAAAAAAAGCGCGCGACGGGTATTTCAAACAACCCGTCCCCGACTATAAATATCTTTTTGTTCTTAAGAAGACCGGCTTTTACTTCCATGGATTTCCATACATTGTTTGCAGCATCAAAGACCGCATCATCGGGAAGCCTGAAGTGTCTGCATAAATCAGAGTAAAATATTCTTGACCCGTCATGCCCTACCGGGAATGTGGTGTTTAGAATTTTGCATTTATATTTCTGCCTGAGTTTTCTGAGTGTCCTGAAACTATATGGTTGTAGAGGCACGATAATTGAATTTTTATTTAATTTTTTACTTATACCCAAAATTTCCGAAACACTATTTCCCGGGAAAATTCCCGCAAACGGTATCCCTAATTTCTCCATCTCGTTTTTTAACGCCGCAGCGGCATGTTCCGATACCGAGCCGACAAGTATAACCTCTTCCCCTCTATCTTCTTTTCCCTCCCCGGAATCGCATCCTTGCGCCTGTGAAAAGCAGAAGTCAACAAGCCCGCTTAATGCCGCATCCTCCCCGTCCGACTGGGAGTAACACATCCCGCTTGTCTGAACAGGTATCACTGGTATATTGAATTCACCCGTTAATTTATAAGACAATTCAAAGATGTCCAGTTTCATAATCTCGGTGCTGCATGATCCCATCAAGAATATTATCTCTGGTTTGTTCTCATTAATTACTTTTTCAACCAACTTTCTCATCGGCTCAAAGATATTTCCTGAACCGATGTCGGAATCCTCAAGTATTGCAAACGAAAAAGGTGTTTTTGATTCCCTTCTTGAAAGCCCCATCTGGATGAAATACGCGCACTCCCTCATCCCGACATTAATGAAATAGGAATTTTTGATTCTTCTTGAAAGCGGTCCGATGCAGCTCAAAGGACACCATGAAAAATAGCACCCGTTCTCTCGGGCGATGTTTGATGGTTGATTTGTCATGTTTTAGTGAATTAATCTAAATTTTCTTTATTTTACAAAATCAAAAAGTAAATGATAAATTTTTATTTCTCTATGTATGGCTCTTTCATGACGAGACAAGAAAGAATTGTCTATTCCAATATCCTCTATTAATTCTATGCAATTGCAGCCATTTACTTTTTCCATAATCTCTTTTTGAATATCAGATAATTGCCCTTCTTGGATGTATGCAATCATACATCCATTATCTTCGTGCTTTGAATAATATCCTGATAAAAAGCAACCTAAACCACCATCACCACAATAATCAGATACTGTGCCATTTTTATATATCCGTTTTGCTTCAATCCAAAAAGCACAGATATGGGAAATGAAGAACTTTATATCTGGCTCATTAGGGGTATTCTCGTCAGAATCCTCCTTTGGTCTACAAGAAACATCAATTATGTGTTTTTCATATATCTCTTTAGAAATAGATGAATTATGCTTGACATTATATACAATCTTCCAAGTTATTTTATTCTCATAAGTCTTAGGAGTTATATCTTTTTTTACGAGTTCATACGCCTCAATTAAAGGAATCAAAATCCACTCTTTTATTACTTCTTCCTTGCTTCTGGCTCTTTTTATAGGTAATTCCTGATTAAACATTTCACTCATGTATTATTTATCCGGTAAATTTTCATAGATTATTCCAACTTCTTTTCGTACATCATCCAGAGCTTTGGTTCTTGTCCAATCCTTCAGATGATTGCTTTTGTAGAGATAGAGTGCTTTATCATCGCAAATTCTTTGTTCCTCTTCTTCCAGAATATTTTTAATGTCCTCGATTCCATCATATTGGATTATTCCTAAAAGTTTTTTTAATTCTGCCGACCCGTTGATATTAATTCTTTCTTTCTTTTTGGAAAAATTAAATTTTACTAAAGAACCAAGAAACTTACAAATATAAACTTCGGCGTTTAGAACATATCCTTTTTCAATAAAAGGATTAATTCCCTCAATGAATTCATCAACATATTCTATCATATCTTCAACAGTAACCAAATTCTTCCGTTTTCTTTTCTGTATTTTATGATAGTCTTTTATCTGTTGTCGCTCGTAGTAATCCAGATCATATAAATCAAAAACTAAATCATCTATTTGCTCTTTGTATTTTCCTATATTTCTCTCTTGTTTGATTTTTGATACAACTCTTATAATCTCATTTATAACTTCCTCATCTTTTAAATCAGGGATTGGGAATTTTTTAAGATGCTCTAAATCAATCTTGGACCAGTTTCCCTCAGGTCTTTGGAGATACTTGGCAGCTAAATAAAATCCTGCTATATTTGAGTTTAAAATTGCTTCAAATAAGTGTAAATAATCTGGTTTAAATTTGATTATATTAAAATTTTCTGCAAGTATTACTGTATCGGAAAGTGAAAATGCTCTAACGGGCCAATTTCTGGTCACAACTAATTTATGTCCCTTGAATACATCAATCGTCATCCCTCTGTCTAAATGAGAACCATATTTAAGATATTTTTCTGACCCTATCCATATATATTGTTTAATGCCTTTTAGAGAACGTCTCATAGGAAAATAATTAGCATCTATTTTTGTATGGCTCTCGTATAACTGTCGTTTATATTTAGCATCATGTTCTGCATCACTCGCATATAATCTTGCACATGCTTGATAGTCCTCAGAATATTCCTTAAGAGGAACACTTTCTTTTTCTATCCTTTTGATTAATTCTTGATATTTATTCATACCTAAAATACATGGGTGCCAAAAACCATCATCATCCAATAATTCAGATTGTGAAACTTTTGTCACATCATCCGGTTTTATAACTATGGTCTCTGTTGAGGCTGTCCGACATTTCAAACCCTCTCCGATAAGAAATTAGAAACCAAAAAAAATAAAATAAGAATATCTCAGATTCATGCACTTGCACACAACAATCCTTTGATTACATCCAAACTAAACTTTCC
>MCBE01000065.1 GCA_001723845.1 Candidatus Altarchaeales archaeon WOR_SM1_SCG | reverse complement strand
TCTGGGATTCCTCAACAGGTAATAATTTAATTAATAATAAAATTCACAATAATTCGGGAGACGGCGGACTGGTTATGAACGGCAACCCCGCAAATGGAATTCCGGTAGAAAATACCATATCAAGCAATAACATTACAGGCAACAATGACGGGATAATTTTCTGGGGAGGATGCGGCTCATGGGGCTGTGTCAACGGCGGCGATAATAACATAATTATAAATAATAATATTTCAAACAACAACGGCACAGGGGTTAATATGTACTGCGATGATACCGGCACAGGTGCATGTGCTTCAAATGCTTCTATATTCAATTTTAATTACAATAACAATATTTCAGGAAATATCATAACAAATAATATTAACGGAATTGTGTTGAATTATTCAAACAGCACGGATATTTATAACAATATTATCTGCGGAAATACTGTGGCGGATATTGATAATGCTACCTCTGATGCTGATGCGGCGGGTGATAATAATACCTGCAATATAACAGATAACTGGAATGATACATCCGCATCATCGGGATGCAAGAACCGCTGTGGTTTTACACCCTGTCTTGGTGAAGGAGAAGAAGGGTATGTTGTCCCGGGTGCATTGCCCTGTTGTGCGGGTCTGACCTCTGTTCCCGGTTGTTACGGCGATAATTGCACTACACCTTGCACAGGTTCATATAAGTGTATAAATTGTGGTGATGGTTTTTGCAACACCACGGCAGGGGAGAGTTACTGCAACTGCCCGGCGGACTGCCCGGCACCAATATGCGGGTGCATCGGAGCGACACAAAACTTCACCTGCGCGGATGTTGTAAATGAGTCGTGCACGATGAACTGTAATTTAAATTCAAACGGCACATGCTTCACTGTTGGGGTAAATAATATTGTAATTGACGGTAACGGGTTTAGCATAACCGGAGACACAACAGGAAATGGGATTTACGCAAACGGAAGAAATAATGTAACAATTAAGAATTTTAAGATTTATAACTTCTCTTACGGAATATACATAAAGTTAAGTTCCAATAATACTCTTGGGAATAACACAGCGAATCTAAATACGAAGAGGGGGTTTGCCTTTTATAAAAGCAATTACAACACTCTTGAGAATAACACAGCCAATGGCAATTCACTCAGGGGATTCAACTTTGATGAAAGCAGCTATAACAAAATAACAAATAACACTGCATGTAACAACCAGGCAGGTTTCTTCTCCGCAACATCCAATAACAATACATTCAAAGACAATCTTGCATGCGATAACAGCTTTTCAGGGTTTGCCTTAACCTCAAGCACAGGCAGCATTCTGACCAGCAATACAGCATACAATAACTCTTTTCACGGCTTCTCTCTTGCGTCTTCTTCTAACCTAAACACATTGACCAACAATACAGCACACAATAATTCATACGAGATACGTATATTCCAGAGCGATAGGAATATTGTCAATGGCAACTTCCTCTACGAAAACCTGAATGGCACTTACATCGGTAACTCCAGATACAACCAGCTTGCAAACAACACAGTGAATTCAAATAGTGATAATGGAATTTATTTAGAGTATTCCTCAAACAGCACCATTGCAAACAACACAGCGAATTCAAATAATGATGGAATTTATTTATATAATTCCTCAAACAACACACTGACCAACAACACAGCGAATTCAAATAGTGAGTATGGAATTTATTTATATTCTTCCTCAAACAACACCTTAACCTCCAACACAGCGAATAATAATAATCGTGGAATTTATTTACATTCTTCTCCCTCAAACCATAACACCTTAACATCCAACACAGCGAATAATAATAGTTATAATGGAATTTATTTAGGTTATTCCTTGAACAACACCCTGATATACAACACCGCGAATTCAAATACTATTGGAATTTCTTTATGGACTTCCTCAAACAACACCCTGACCAACAACACAGCGAATGATAATACTTGGGATGGGATTCGGTTATCTTATTCTGATTTTAATGATTTGATAAATAATAATATGAGAAATAACACCAACAATGGCGTTTACTTCCATTCAACTGCAAACAACAACACATTAACAGGGAATTACATCTGCGGCAATGGTCTGGATATTAACGATACGGATGCAAATTCCGGTGATGAAAATACCTGCAATACAACTTCTAACTGGAATGACACATCTGCATCATCAGGAGGTTGCATGTATTCCTGTCCTGCTGCACCAACACCAGGCAGCATCATAATCACCGAGATAATGATAAATCCTGGTGCAGTAACTGATGCCAATGGAGAGTATGTTGAATTATATAACACAGGAACAGGAACATACAACCTTCAGGGATTAATTCTTAAAGATAATGGTACGGATTCTCACACCATCTCATCCTCGCTTATCATTAAACCCGGAAATTACATTGTCCTGTGCAGAAATAGTAATTCATCTGAAAATGGAAATTTCACATGCGACTACGATTGCAGCAGTTTCGTTTTAACAAACTCCGGGGATGAGGTCATCCTTGAGATGCAAAACGGCACCGTGATAGATGAGGTGTGGTATAATGATACGGATTGGTCGGTTGCAGCCGGAGTTTCAATGAGTCTTGACCCAAGCAGGTTTGATGCAGCATTAAACGATGATCCTGCAAACTGGTGTGAATCAACAAGCACATTCGGAGATGGTGATAAAGGAACGCCCGGGATCGCTAATGATGATTGTGGATTATTAACCTGCGGCTGCGACAACGGAACCTATAATTACACCTGCGGGGAAACAATAATGGAATCCTGCATATTGAATTGTAATCTAAATTCAACCGGCACCTGCTTTACAATCGGAGCGAATGATATCATAATTGATGGCAATGAGTACAGCATAACCGGGGACTTTGGCTGGAATGATTATGGAATCCATGCAGGCGGAAGAAACAATGTTACAATAAAGAATTTTAATATTTATAATTTCGCCGACGGAATTCGCCTGGAGGGTTCGCACAACAACACAATAATAAACAATACGGCAAACGAGAATCACGACACCTCAAACAACGGGCACGGCATTCATCTGCGATATTCAAACAACAATAAAATAATTAATAACACGGCGAATAATAACACTTCTGAGGAGTGCCTTGGTATTTATCTATATCATTCGGATAATAACGAGATATACGGCAATACTGCAAAATATAATAAATACGGGATTTATTTATATGATTCACACTACAATGACCTGACCAGAAACACAGCAAATGATAATTACTGCGGCACATCCAGCAATTCTTATGGAATTCGCCTATATTCTTCCTCAAACAATGCTCTGATTAATAACACGGCAAATGATAATTACTGCGACAGGGACAATGGTGCAGCTTATGGAATTTTCCTGTATAATTCGGGTTCTAATAATTTAACAAATAATACCCTGGTAAACAATACTGACTACGGCGTTTACTTTGCTTCAAATTCAAATAATAATAATTTAAGTTCAAATTTAATCTGCTCAAATGGATTGGATGTGAATGATACAGATTCAAATTCCGGCGACAACAATACCTGCAATACAGTCCAGAATTGGAATGATGATGGTGAAGCAACAGGATGCACTTATTCCTGCCGGGGTGTATGCGGCTGCGACACAGGAACCCGTAATTACACCTGCGGGGATATAGTAGTTAACTCCTGCATCCTGAACTGTGATTTAAATTCAAACGGCACATGCTTTACAATCGGAGCAAATGATATTGCGATTGACGGTAACGGTTATAGTATAACGCATATTGATCCGGCAAATAACTGGAATGATTATGGAATCCATGCAGGCGGAAGAAACAATGTTACAATAAAGAATTTTAATATTTATAATTTCGCCGACGGAATTCGCCTGGATGGTTCGCACAACAACACAATAATAAACAATACGGCAAACGAGAATCACGACACCTCAAACAACGGGCACGGCATTCATCTGCGATATTCAAACAACAATAAAATAATTAATAACACGGCGAATAATA
>MCBE01000064.1 GCA_001723845.1 Candidatus Altarchaeales archaeon WOR_SM1_SCG | reverse complement strand
GAAGAGGAGCTGGAGATTGTCGGGTGAAGTTTTGATGAAATTTAAAGTCGTAATTGTTACATCCACCTTAATTTTTATTAGATAATTAAAAATTGATAATGAAATTTTGTTCTTGTTAATAAAATATTGATTGAAAGTTAATAAATAAAAAATAAAATTAAAATTTACTTTACATAAAATCACTCAATGCAACCTGCTTTGAAAGGTCGTTCACGAATAATGATTTAATATCCCTGTCAAGAAGCATCAGCCGCTGTTTTAAATAATCACTTAGCCCGTATTTCTCAGCCATGTTCCTTGAAATATCAAGATACTTTCTGACACTTCCTTCCGTTACGGTAAGCAGTAACCTGCCGCCGCATTTCGTGCATTTCCCGACAAGAGGAACTCTCCTGTATGACTGGTTGCATTTCACGCACCTGAATTTCTGTCTTGAAAAGGCGCGCAGGTTTCCATAAGTGTCCCTGAGGAAATGAGAATTTATTAAAATTTCAGCAACTTTTCTCTCGTCAATTGCCCTTACCTTTTCTGCAATCGCAAGCTGCGCATCAACCTTTTCAGTCATGGTTTTCAGTGTCACATACCTTGATTTTACAACCGGTCCCGTGATGTTTCCTGTATCGTGTGTGAATCTTAAATTACTGTACGGATTATTATTTAGGAGGTCATTAACCATCCCGACATCAACATCCGCGGGATTTACATAATGCAGCGTTTCTTCATAAAATTTTAAAGAATAATTATCAACAATTTCCATTTTATGTGCTTCATCATCCACCTCTTTCGGGTCAAGAAGAGTTGTTATAACAAGCGGGGCGTCCATTTTCCCGCCCCTTGATGCAGGCAGGAATTTTTTTGAAAAATTAAGGAGAACATCCATAAGAAGCATTATCGTATCTTCATCGCCGTCGCACTGATGGGAAACAATCCCGTTTGCAATAACTGTGTGGTGCTGAGGAACGGTCAGGGAATAAACCTCTTCTTCTTCATTTAATTTTTTATTAACGATTTTATCAACGAAAACACCTCCAATACCTTCTGCTACCCTTGTTGTTTTTCCACCCCAATTTTTAATTAATTTTTCTGTAAAATTTTTCGGAACAAAAACCTCTTCTATTTCTGACGCTGCTTTTTTCCCGTTTTTGGTAGGGAAAGGATGGTCATGAGTCGTGGTGACTATCCTTCCTGATTTTGTTTTTAGTGTTATTGTCTTCTGAGGAGCGTGCCTGGAAACATGACTTATTTCAGATATTTCAAATTCCCCGGTTTCCAGGTTAAATGAAAGTGTTTTCAATTCCTTAACCCTGGAATAAAGGGTGCCAAAATCATCTTTTTTTGGGGTGAAAAGATTATCTTCAACAAGTTTTTTTATTGGAATTAATTTCCATTCGCCGTTTTCAAGAACAGGGATTTTTGTGTCCGCAGCAAAGCAGTTCCTTCTTTTCGCCGCATGCCAGTACGGGTGAGCATAACAAACCCTTGCATTTGTAAACCCTGCAATTCTTCCCATAATTCCTGCGGAGGTATGCGGGGCAAGCCCCACGACAAGATGCCCGAGCAGGTCTTCTTTTGTCCGGATATTATAAAAATTAGAAACATTATAAAATTTTGACAATAATTCATCAACAAATTTCGCTGTCCTCATAAGATATTCGGCGCCGTTTAAAGGAATTATTATATCCTGTACATTCAACTCAACAACCTGGTTTTCATCTTTAAGTTCGCAATTATTATAATCCCTGTAGTATCCTAATTTATTTAAATTTTTAATTTCAACTCCTATTTCCTTTGGCTTGAAATGAGTAAGCGGTGCATCGGTTGCATCAAAACGCACCGTCCCGTCTTTAAAAACAAAAACATTATTTCTTGCCCGAAGGATTCCTTTTTCAATATGCTCGGGGATTTTGTATGCGGAAATCATCCCCTTGACGCATTTTACAGGATTGAAGGCGCCTGCATTATCGGTTGCCTCTTTCCATAATTTACCGATTTGAACATCCCTTTTTTCATAAAATCTTAAACGGGTTTTGCATGATGGGCATTTCTCCATTTTCTCATCCCATACCCTCTTACCCTGGCATTCGGTATTCGGGCAGTTTTTTTTCAGTTTTGCTTCCCTGCCGCATTCACCGCATCTTGTAAATACCGACACATTCCCGCATTCGCACTCGTATCTCGGCACATCCACTTCAATTGACGCTAATTCCGTTGATGTACTCATTGTTTGAAAATTATTGTTAGGGTAATTGTTTTTTTTATCATTGGATGACTCCGTTGCACCGACTGCAACATTTATACTTCGTTCCCTCCCGCCTTTATCGCTTATCGGGAACAATAAATGCACTGCCGGCTGCATCTTTCTCTCCTTTGCCTTTTCAGGGCGCCCCATTCTTGCCCCGATGTATGTGCCGACCTTTTTCCTGATTTTTATCCCGGAATTTTTATTTAAAAATTCATAAGCGGAACTATAAAAACCGCTGTCTTCAATACCGCCTTCAATGTTTTCAATATTTTCAAATAAACCTTTAAGTATAACATACCCGGGAATTTCAATAAAATTACCTGAAACAACATGCAAAATCCCTGATAATTCCAGGATTCTTTTCTCTTCTTTTTTGTTTGCAACCCGCATAACATCGCCTTTAACCTCTCCCATAGAAAACCACCTGTATAAAATTTTTAATTCATCAAAACTTATATCCTCCCAGTGATATGTGTAGCGGGGATGCAGGGGAATATTAAATTTTTCTGAAATTTCAAGTGCTTCTCCTGGTGTGGGAATGCCTTTAAAATCTCCTCCTGCCGCCTTTAGTTCCTGCACCCACCATTCTTCACAGTAACCCGAAGGAACAAGTTGATGGTTCGTCTGTAAAAAATCACCATAGGAAACAAGTATATCTCCCAAAAATAATATTTCTGAAATTTTATTTTTAATTTTTTTTGCATACTCAACCGTTTCAACGCGAACGACATCCCCTGTCTTTAATTTTACAACGGGTCCTTCAATTGTGTCGCAGGGAGTTATTATACATCCTTTTCCGGGTCTTTCAACCCGGACCTGCGTTCCCGTTGCAATAAATTCGCCTAACAGAACCTGAGCGGCGGGGTGTATGGATTTTGCAGCAATCCCCGATGCCCTGCTCCTGCCGTATCTTAAGCGAAAGGCTCCCCTTTCTGACGGTGCGGCAAAAATGGGTCTACCACCTACGGTTTCTTTCATAAACTTTGCAATCGGCTTGAGTTTTTCTGCATTGTCTTTCCCGTCCCCGGTTTCCTTGCTTTTTTTCCCGATTTTTAACTTTTCAACTTCCTCAAGGAAACTCCAGTCAATACCAAAATCCGCGGCTTTTTTCATAAGTTTAGGTGCTTTTTGTGCCATGCCTTCTGCTATCACAAGACACATTCCCCCGCGTATCAGGTTTGTATGAACTCCTGAAATATCCCTGTGAACCGCAACTTCCTTGTCTTTTTCCGTCGGCTCGCCGTCAATGCACACGCCGGAATTTTTAACAATAAGCCGTATTTCTTCATCACCAGGAACATACTGGAGATTTGTGACGGTATCATTGTAAAGCCGGATTTCTTCAATATATCTTTCTATTATATCCCCCGTAGGGCGAAAGCCGCGGTATTTCAACTTTTTTTGAATGTACGCCCCGATAAGGACGGCAAGCCCCTGTGCGGTTCCCCCCGCACTTCTGATCGGTCCCGAAAAATAAATTGATAAAAAATTCGTGTTGTCGGGATTCTGGTTTACTTCAACCTTTGCAATGCCTTCAATGGGTGCAGCAACCACTCCCTCGGTTAATATCGCAAGAGCGGTTCTTACCGCCTGCTCAATCCTTTCGTCTTTTTCCATCCCGAATTTCCCGCCGATAATTGA
>MCBE01000063.1 GCA_001723845.1 Candidatus Altarchaeales archaeon WOR_SM1_SCG | reverse complement strand
CATCAAAGATAACACCCGGCAGTAAATGTTCCTTTATTGTTAAACTCCAATCCCCTGACAATGAGTCAGGATTATATGAAAATCGTGCAAAACTCACCGCAACAGATAATGCAGGAACACCGCTTCCAGAATTGTGGGCAAGTTCTTATGCTTATATAGCCGATTACCCGTCTATGAAAGTTAATAAGACTGCCATCCCAACCAGTCAGGAGCCGGGCAAGAATGTAACATTCAATGTTGATGTTACAAATAACGGGGACACTGATCTGGTGATTACTAACTTTGATGATACCATGCCGCCCGGTTTTGACTGCCCTGGCGGATGGTCACCTGATTGGAATTCTGTTACAACCACTGTTACACCAGGAAGCACAAAGTCCACTTCAGTAACATGCACGGTGCTTTCCACAGCAGCCGCCGAGGGTATGAATGTAAACGAGGTGATGGTAACTGCAAGGAAGCCTGACGGGACAGAATATTCACAGAGCGATAATGCGATGGTTGTTGTCAAAAAACCCCGATTAATGATTGAAAAGTGGACAACAACTCCAACAGTCAATCCGGGCGGTACGGCAACATTCAGGATTAGAATTAAGAATACCGGTACAGGAAATGCGACCGGGATAAGAATTAATGATTATATCGGCAGTTCTTTAATCACACACACAGGCACTCCGATTTTTGTGGAAAACAATACAGAATGTAATATTTCCAAAGACGGCAGTTCACAAAATGTAATATTCAGGATAAACACAAATGAAGGCAATGATACACTGGCAGCAGGAAAATACTGTGTATTTGAATATTTTGCATCAATTGATCCGGCAATAGGAAATGGTTTATACTACAATTTAGCAACCTTATCATATAACGATACCTACCCGACGCCTTACCTGGATCAATCCGAAGCAGCATATATATCTATAATTAAAGATATTGATTTACTTGTAACAAAGAATGTAAATCAAACAACAGTACAGGTGGGTGAAAGGTTAAACTTCACAATAAAAATTAAAAATTCGGGAACCGAGAATTTAACTAATATAACTTTTGAAGATACGCTGCCACACGGATACTTATTTGATAACGGTGCGGTAAATGCGATATGCGATAATGATGATCTGGGCAAGCAGACATTCAATTGTACCCTGAACTGGACCAAAGGTAAAAATTTAAGTTCGGACGATGAAGTCACAGTAACGGTATTTGCAAATGTTACTGAAAATGCGTCATGCGGCGAATATAAAAACACAGTAACGGTAACCGGTAAAACCCTTGCAGGCGATACGATTAGCGGGGAGGACGATGTCGGTATTGACCTTCTATGCCCGCAGTTAATGATTGAAAAGTGGACAACAACTCCCTGGGTAAGTCCCGGTGATAATGCAACATTCAGGATCAGAGTTAAAAATGTCGGGACAGGAAAAGCAGTAAATATTAGAATTAAAGATTCATTCTTTATCGCAAATGGTCTTTACTTTACCCACGCAGGAAGTCCTGTAGCAATAGACGGTAACTGTATTGGAGGCAACATAACATGTTCTGACGGGGCATGCGACGGGCGGGAAGAAATATTTAATGTGACGATGAATAACAGTAATATTAATGAAATTGGAAGATACGAATACTGCGTATTTGAATATATTGCTGCCGTTCCGCTTAATACAACCGAGGGAATGTACACGAATCTTGCAACAATTGAAAAAACAGGTATAAGTTTGGAGCAGTCAGATGAGGCGTATGTTGCAGTTATATACGGCGAGAGCTTGATGCATGTTGTAAAGACAGTTAATACAAGTACGACTCAACCCGGAGAGCAATTAAGATACGACATAAACATAAGCAGCACGGGTGATGCAGACATTACAAATTTAACTCTTATTGATACCCTGCCTTACGGCTTTGCATTTGATCACGCGTTTTTGCTTAATACCGAAATCTGGCTTGCAGACTGGATGCAGACCGACTGGACAGGCGGAAGCGGGCAGGTAATCTGGGCGGATTCAACAAAATTCAATTCAAGTAATAATATTGATGATTCAACTCCCGGGGAAATTAAATTAATGAAAAATTATTTAAACACCTTAAATGACGGTTCATCAGATAAACTATTAGATTTTGCCGCCGCCGGAAATGAAACGGTTTACATTAAACTTCCGAATAATGTAAGTGTTGCAGGTGCAAAAATAGACCTTGCGGGTGTCGGAACTCTTCCCGATGCAAGTGTTTTGTTCCATTTTGACAATGATTCTGCGAAAGGGGAAAACGACACATACGCTTATGACTTCTCAGGGAACGGGAATGACGGAACAATTTTCGGAGCCGTTTACAGACCCGGGAAATTTGATAAGGGGCTGGAATTTGACGGAAATGATTATGTTGACTGCGGGAATAAGCCGAGTGCGGCAATTATTAATGCAATCACAATTGAAGCATGGGTCAAAGTTAACGGGACAGATACCTATAATGTTATAGTATCGCAAGGAAACCGGACAACAGGAAACAATAATTATGCAATATATTTAAATAACGGCATATTTGTCTCACAGATCGGTTCGGATGCAGGAAGCCAGGAAGCATCATCGGGTGCAAATATTTCCGACGGCATCTGGCATCATATAGCATGGACATACAACGGAAGCGAGCATAAATTTTATATTAACGGGACTTTGAACAATACTGTTGTCGCTAACCAAACATTAGGTCATCCCGATACAAATCTTTTTGTCGGAACAGACCATGTTAACGGAAATTATTTCAACGGCACGATTGACGAAGTAGCAATATACGACCGGGCATTAAATGAATCGGAAATTTTAGATCATTATAACGAAGGTATCGTAGGTTCATATACATCAAATGTTTCCATGGATGCAGGTAATGATTCAACAGAAGAATGGAATCATACAGGGATTTTCAATGTAACGGAAACCGCAACTTTCACAGGCGAATTAAATTCATTATTATCAACCTGCAACTGCTCCGGATGTATTAATGACGGCGAAAACTGCACAATCCCAATAATCATTCATTCGGATACAGCGGGCAAGATAAATATCTCGGATATTAACATTACCTATTTCAATGACAATAATGGAATTTTAACATCATCAATATTTGATGCAAGTATGTACGGTCTCTGGAAAACCATAACCTGGGACGGAGATTCCCCTGCAGGCACAAATTTAACAATTAAAACAAGAACATCAAATAATGCCGTAACCTGGAGTGCCTGGTCAGAATACCAGACATCAGGCGATGCAATTACAAGTCCTGCTGGAAGATACATCCAGTACAGGGCTGAATTGACAACAGATGGCAGCAGTACTCCTGTATTAAGAGAATTAAATATAAGCTACATCGGCGCTTCAAATCCCATCAATATCGGTCTTGATGTAAATCAAATTTCAGGGAGGGAGATAATCACGATACAGTTACTCAATAACAGCATGTCAGCACATTCATGGAGGATAGTGCAAATATATGCAAATGTTACAAGCGATGCTCCTGAAGGGGTGAATGTAAACGAAGTGATTGTAACAGGTATTAATGCAGATACCAACATAATAGGTGACGGCGATGTTACGCCGGTTGTTGTTGAGAAGCCGCATCTTACAATAACAAAACATACACTAAACGCAACAATAAAGCCGGGAGAAATTGCAGAGTTCAATATAACCGTGAAAAACACAGGTACTGGAATATTAAAAAATGCAAATTTAACCGAAGTATACCCTGAAGGATGGAGCACTAATGTTGGTGGTGGTTATATTGATGACCAGGAAGGTTGTATAATTGTAACAGGTGACCCATATGATCCTGTACTCATGTTAAACACATCAAAGATAACACCCGGCAGTAAATGTTCCTTTATTGTTAAACTCCAATCCCCTGGCAATGAGTCAGGATTATATGAAAATCGTGCAAAACTCGCTGCAACAGATAATGCCGGAACATCGCTTCCAGAATTGTGGGCAAGTTCTTATGTTTATATAGATGATTACCCGTCTATGAAAGTTAATAAAACCGTTGCCCCAACCAGTCAGGAGCCGGGCAAGAATGTAACATTCAATGTTGATGTTACAAATAACGGGGACACTGATCTGGTGATTACTAACTTTGATGATACCATGCCGCCCGGTTTTGACTGCCCTGGCGGATGGTCACC
>MCBE01000062.1 GCA_001723845.1 Candidatus Altarchaeales archaeon WOR_SM1_SCG | reverse complement strand
CTTCCTCCTCCTCCTTTCCAAAATCCCATATTTTTATTGTGTCATCGTAACTTCCTGACACTATGTATTTCCTGTCGTAGGTCACAAATACTGACAATACTTCACCCATCTCTTCAAAGGTTGCTCCTTCTAAATCGGCATTTGAGAAATCTGCATTCACTAAAATTGTGTTATTTAAATTTGCGTTCTTTAACACTGCCCCGCTGAAGTTTGTGTTTCCAAGATTTGCAGAGTGTAGATATGCATTACACAGAATGATATTGGACAAATCCTCTCCTTCAAGCTTTTCATTAAAGAGATTTAAAATTGTGACAGCATTCCCACCCAGATATTTAACCTCATCAAATGATTTATTCTTTGTATTTTTGATCCATTTCCATAGGGTTTCTTTATCTGGCATTAATTCTATCAGGAAATTGCGAATTTCTTTTGTCAGAGGAAAAACTCTAAAAATATTGGGTTTATCATCATTGACTTCGTCTAAAAGTCCTTTCGCAACCAAATATTCAATAAGTGAACGATGAGAGAACCTGTAATAATCCCTCTCTCTGATTAAAAAAGAACAAGATAGGAACTCTCTTAGATTTGCTTCCAGTTCTTCTTCTTGTTTCTTTGTAAGTTGGTCTTTTATCATATCTTTAACTTCAGATGCTGTAACTCCTTTAGGATTCTCCATGTAGAAGTGTATTGCAAGCGTTTGCATCATCTTGAAACGATCTTCCCTTTTAATTAAAAGTTCTCGTTTCTTTTCTATACTTTGTCGTTTCAGTTCACCTATAATGTATGTCTGGTACAGATTAGCCGAATTAATAACTTCTTCCTTTTTAATTAATTCCGGCAGGGTTCTTGTTATCATGTCAAGCATTACAGGTCGTTTTGAAAGATCGCTTAAATCATGGATGTCCCAAATTTTATATAAATAATATTTCCAATCTTTTTTAGCCTCTGGAATTGTAGGTATTCGTTTTTTTAGAAAAGCTTTGATTTGATGTTCATTTAGATGAGTGATACACAGGCGCTCATAATATCTGCGATTCTCTAGTAACCCTTTAGGTGCGAAAATTCTCTCTTCTTCCTTTTCTGTGATAAAATATTCTGGTCTGCTTGTTATAATCACTTTACTTTTCCTAGATTTTGCAAGTCTCTCTATTTCTATAATATTTGCTTCTATGGTATCAAAATCAACCCTTGTGGCCATCTCATCGAATCCGTCAAATATTAGAAGAAACAAACCAGCATCGTTCATCGCCTTGAAGTTGTCAAATTTGGGATTAGAAACCTTACAATATCGATCAAGGTGTCCTACTACTATATCCTCAAACTCTATAGTCTTAGTAAATCTACCCAGATTGAAAAGTATGGGGATCCTTGTATTCTTTTTATTTAGATAATTCTTTGCAAGTTCATAGGAATAATGCCTGCAGAATGAGGTTTTTCCTGTACCGTAATCGCCTAACAGAGCTATTCTGTTATCTCCTTCTTCTTTAAGCCATTTGTTGATATAATTGTCAATAGGAGAAAATACTTCTCCAACCTTTCCTTTTTGTCTTTTTTCAGCGTTTAGGTCAGTGTAGTAGAGACTTAGTTCATCATTTTCAAAATCTTTAATAAGCAAGTCAAGATAGTGATCAAAGTTAATAAGTTCCCTGATGAGATCATCAAATGTCCGTAAAATAATTTTAGGATATTCCTTTGCATTGGCTTTGGCATTCTGAGCAAACCCTTTTTTGGATATTATATAACCATGGTCAATATCACCCAATTCTGCCATCAAACCGATAAAAGAACGTACAATTGGCGCACCCACGCTCTTTTTATGATGTTTACACTCAACAATACATTTTAAATTACCTCTCGGTGTTGGATATTCAGCATAAATATCTATCTCATTCCCCGACATGTTTATGTTTCGCTTAATGTTAACATAACCAATCAGTTCTAATAGTTTTGCAACCTTCTCCTCAAATTCTTTTCCTTTATTTTGACTTTCAGCCATGTTATTTAATTTTGTTTAATCCCGAAAATTTGAACAATATTCAAATTTTTAATGAATTTAAAATTGATTGAAAATTAATATTTGATTTTATCCCGATTGTTAAATTTTTTAATTTTCCTTCCCCTGCGATGTCTTTTCTTGAAACCCCCGAACTGTCTAAAACTATAAAAGAATTTATCTTTTTATCTTTCTCTTCAATTACGGGAATTTTATTTTTTATTATATTTTCATCCATTTTAACAAAAATCTCTTTAGTATTAATTTTTCAATTGCGTATGTGACGGCACCGATAAAAATCAGTATAAATGTATATATTTGATAGGTTTCTGTATTTTTATCTACTATAAGAAAGGGAGTATTTGTAGTTAATGAAATAATCAATAACCGTATTCCTTCTATACCAAATATCATAATCCCGATTATAACAAGCAATATGCCAATACTTCTCGTTTTTATAAATTTTGCAATAAAATATATTCCTGCGAGGATGATGAATAAAAAACTCAGGGCAATAAATAAATTAGTTAAGAGTTCACTGCCCAATATTCGCCCGATAAGCATGATTAACATAAAGGGTAAAATGAATAACCCCCACTTATCTCTGTTCTCATCTATTTTTTCTTCAATTTCCATGATTTTATTTTTAATTTTTTTCCCGATCATTGTAATTTATTATTTTTCATTGATTTTATTAACTTTTCAAAATTGTCAATTTCGGCATATTTTTGACAGGTTTGATAATATTGTTGGGATTAATAAATTGAAATTAGATTTCAACCACTCCTCTCTCCTTTAAAAAATTAATCTGATTTTAAAATTCTGTATTTCTGTACTTCGTCATAAAACATAATCGTTTGCTTGGCACGAGTAATCAAATCACCATAAGTCATAATTTTAACCCATTTAAGATTCTCATTCTCTAAACGCAACCGATCTTTGAATGTGAACACATCTTCATCTGGTTCTCCTTCAGGAAAAGCCACGTCTCTACCAATTACTACAAATCCTCTTGGTAAATACAGTGTAGGCGCATGTGTTCTGGAACGATTGCGATAATAATCTTTATAGCATGTGTCCAAATACTCCATCGCTTGACCTATCGCAGCTGAACAATGTTTTGTGATTCTCCATCGCTTTCCATATCGTTCAAAAATATTATGTTTTGGAAGTTTCAATTCCCAAACATCACAGAAACCATTATAGTCTTTAAGTATTATATCAACACGTTTATCTACCCCAAGCATCCATTCACATTTTTCTGAACCCACATATTCTGGGGATCCAGTCATCCAATAGTGCTGTGCCAAAAAATCAGAGTACTTGGTTTCATGAAGCGAGTCGTTTTCAATCATTTCTTTGAATTCATTTACAGATTCTCTTTTTTTATCCAGAATTTTATCTAAAATACCAATTCGTTCTACTCGGATAACTCTTATTATCTCATCAACTATAGCCCCAGTATCACTTTTATCAAAAAATCGGCAGTAACCTCGCAAACAAAGATTTGAAATATATTCTGGGTTGTTAACCTCATTTGACATGATTACCTTAGGAATTAATGGATTTTTTTCAATAATTGCATAAAGCACCTTCTCACCCTGTCTGTCGTCTGGAATCTCATCTTGAGCAGGAGGTAATTTAAGGTCTATAAGAACTCCAAGCAGCAGGTTATTCTCAATAAACTCTAGCGCATCCTTTGTATTACCACATGTTTTTAGTATCTCACCTGAATACCCTTTTTCTTCAAGCATTTCTCTAAGTTCCTCAGCCAAATTTGATTGATCTTCAACGATCAAAATTTTAGGGTCGCTCATTTTATATATTAATTTTCACCTCCATTTTCATGTTCTATCTGCAAACAAACTGCGACAGTAGTTCCTTTGCCATAAGTACTTTTAACCTCAATTGTGCCACCATGTGCTTCCACAAAACGCTTTGCTATTGTAAGACCTAACCCTGTTCCCCTTTCTTTAGTTGTCACGAATTCATCAAATATTTTAGGTAAAACCCCTGGTTTTATACCTTTACCCGTGTCGCCAATATTAATTTCAATTATATTACCTTTTCTAAGCACACTGGTTTTTAGTTTCCCTTCCTTTTCCATTGCTTCATAAGCATTTAAAAAAATATTATTAAACAGGGATTTTCACAGAGGCATTATCTATCATAATTAACCCTACCTTCTCTGCAAGTTTTTCATCTGAAAAATCTCAAAATCACTAACCTGCGGACATATGTTATTATTTTGTTATCTCTTC
>MCBE01000061.1 GCA_001723845.1 Candidatus Altarchaeales archaeon WOR_SM1_SCG | reverse complement strand
ATGTTTGTTATATCCTCTCCCATAAAATATATTTTTCCTTTTGTTACCCTGTAATCCGGAAATCCCGCGATTGTCATAAGAAGCGTTGTTTTACCGCTGCCGTTGGGACCGAAAAGTGCATGTGTCTCGCCTTTCCCGATTTCAAGATTTATATCTTTCAAGACCTCTTTTCCATTCACCTCAACCGCGAGATTTTCTATTTTCAGCATTTTTTATTGTACTATAAACTATATGAATTTTGCAGCAATAAAAAATATCACGAGTAACTTTAGTTATTCGCCTATTTTTTATTATTATTAAAATTTCTATTAAATATCATATTTCCCTTCAAACCCTAACTCCGTCAAATTTAAGTAATATGATCCAGTTTCCATCATGCAGTGAACGGAAAAGGCATAAGTAGATATTACTTATTTAAGTAATATGAATAGGTAAATTTTTTTGCCGGAATATTGGCGCAGCCATCGTAAAATTTCAAAAAGATTTGACCTATTACTTAAAACAGGTGGAGTTAGGGTTCAAAAATAAATTCCTTTTTCATTCAACTGTGGATACTCCCGGCTTATGTAATTATTTTCAATTTTTATCTAACCCTGCATACCGCTTTCTTGAAACTTATGAAATTCAAAACATATTTTTTCAAAAATACATATATGTGCATGGGGGGATGACATGACAGTTTCATGAGATTTTTTTCCGAAATGAAAGAGGGTTGAGCGTAATTTAAATTAAACTAAATTACTAAAATATTAAAATCCAAATTTAAAGACAATAATATCAAGGCAAATAAATGGAATATAATGATTTTGAAATTTTAATCGGGAAGAAGGAAAATGGCAAGTATCCTGTCAGAGCCGGCGAGGTTAACGGAGATTTTAAATTAACAGGGAAAATTGAAAGATTAAATAAAGAAATCGGGGCTGAAAAAAACTATGCTCCCGGCGAAAAATCACTTAAAAATCTCGGTAAAGAAATATTCAATCAATTATTTAAAGGGGATGTAAAAGAATTTTATCATGAATGCCTGAAGGAAGCGAGAAACAAAAACCGGGGATTGAGGATTAAATTAATAATTAATTCACCGGAGGTTTCAAAACTTCCGTGGGAGTTTTTGCATGACGGGAACGAATTTATTTCAAATTCAACTGAAACACCTGTGGTGAGGTGCCTGCCTGACGGCATGGTTCATTCCGTGCCTCTGGAAACAACGCTTCCATTAAAGATTCTTGTTGTCCTCTCCGAGCCGCTTGACTTAATAAAGCACGGGATGAATGATTTGAACTTAAAGAAAGTCAGGAACGGCATAAGCAGTGAACTAAAGCCGTTGATGGATGAGGGTAAAGTAGAGGTTAAGTTCCTTGAGGATGCAACACTGGAAAACATCAGGCATAATCTGGAAGACGGTTATCACATCCTTCATTTTTTCGGTCACGGAGGGGTTGAAAAATATAACCTGCCGGTGCTTGTTCTTGAAAATGACATGGGGAACGTAAAGGATGTTGCCATAAAGGAATTTAAAAGTTCAATAAAACACGGGCAGAACCTTAAATTTGTAATCTTTCATTCATGCGAAACCGCTAAAATTTCAAGGGATGCTCTTTTCAGCGCCGCACAGGAAATTTCAAAAGACATCCCGGCAGTGATTGGAATGCAGTACACCGTAACGCTTGCCGGTGCAAATAAATTTTTTGAGGATTTTTACCACTCTCTTGCAAACGGCAGCCCCGTGGAATGCGCCGTAAGCAAGGGGCGGCACGCGGTGATTGACAACTACCGGACAGGAAGAAGGGACTGGGGAACCCCTGTTCTTTTCCTGCATTCAGAGAACGGGGAAATCTTTGATGTCAAATCCGAAGTTGCAGTGAAAGAAAAACAAAAACCCGATAGATACAATCCAATTAATCCTTCTGCGATGCCTGATGTTTCAGGTTACTTTGTCGGGAAAAGAGACGAACGCTGCGAACTTTTAAATCTCTTAAAGGATACACAAAAAAGGATTATAATAGTGCAGGGTCTTGCAGGTATGGGTAAGACCTCGCTTGCAAGTAAAGTCGTAAGCGAAAACATGGACAGGTTTTATGCGGTGTTCCCGTTCAGCATAAGAGAATATGATGGCTTTGATTTTTTACTCCGGGATATAAACGATTTCCTGGTTAAGAACGGTGATAATTCGCTCCAGGGCATCTGGAATAACCCGGGGATTAAAGCTCCCGCTAAAATTGATTTTTTAATTAACGCATTATCCAAAAGGGATTATCTTTTTATCTTTGACAACTTTGAGGATTTACTTGACGAGAATCGTGAAATCAATGATAAGGAATTTAAAATGCTTCTTGAGAAAATCCAGAAAACAAAACATAAAAGCAAGGTTGTAGTAACCACGAGATTCAATTTTGAACTCTCGGAGGGCAGGTATGCAGGGGCATTGGGAGGTGTTGTGGTTGACAGGTTTAATGAATACGGGACGATTAGATTTCTGAATAATTTAGGGCTGCAAAATTTAGATTACAAAACAAAGAAAAAAATACATAAAAGAACCGGAGGGCATCCTTTCGCGATTGAAAGATTCTCCACCCTGACAAAAAAATATTCAGCAGATTCCATTCTAAAAGACGATTCACTTTTCAAAGAGGATATGGAAAATAAATTAACATCAAAATTATATGATGCAGTAACCCCACCGGAGCAGGAGGTTTTAAGGAAGTGTTCGGTACTCAGCGGGGCATTCCCGCTTGACGCCGTGAAGCACTTCGGAGGAACTCTCAGGATTTTAAATAACCTCGTGGACATGCATTTAATTGAGCATGACGAGCGGTTTGACATGTATTTCATCCACCGGATAATAGTTGATGTCGCCTACGGCAAATTCAAAAACGACGAGGAAAGAAGGAAAGCACATAAACTCGCAGGGGAATTTTATTTAAATTTAAACCGCCCGGTTGAAGCAATAGACCAGTTTTATCTTGCAGAAGAATTCAGAAAGGTGATTGAGGTTACTAAAAATATTTATCAATATTTAGTTAGTATCGGCTTGTGGGATGAGGCAATAAAAAAATGCGAACAGGGAATTGAAGCAAGCAAGCAAGTTGATGACAGGGGGTATGAATCAAAATTCTTAATTGGATTAGGGAATATGTATTTCTACAGGGGAGATTACAATAAAGCCATAGAATTATACAATCAAAGTTTAAAAATAGCAGAGAAGTTAAAGGATAAAAGAGTGATAGCAAAAATACTACACCAGTTGGGTTATATTCATTACCAGCAAGGCGACTACACAGAAGCGCTAAAGAAATACAATCAAAGTTTAAAAATAAACGAGGAATTGAAGGATAAAAGCGGGATGGCATATACGTTGCATAATCTGGGCATGATACATCATGACCTGGGCGACTACTCAAAGGCGATAGAATTATACAATCAAAGCTTGAAAATAAAAAAGGAATTAAAGGATAAAAGCGGGATGGCAAACACGCTGCACCAGCTGGGTATAATACATCACGATCAAGGCAACTACCCTAAAGCGATAGAAAAATACAATCAAAGCTTGAAAATATTTGAGGAATTAAAGGATAAAAGGAGGATAGCATGCACGCTGCACCAGCTGAGCGTGATACATCATGACCAGAGTGACTACCTAAAAGCGATAGAATTATACAATCAAAGTTTAAAAATATTTGAGGAATTAAAAGATAAAAGCGGGATGGCAGCATCTTTGGGGCAACTCGGAAAAATACATGAAATCAAAAAGGACTACAAAAATGCAATTAAAAATTATTTAATCGCAACAACCATGTTCCATGAGCTTAAATCGCCTTATGAAAAAATGGCTTTAGGCGATTTGGCAAAACTCAAAGCCCACCTCAGCGAACCCGAATTTAAAAAATATTACGAAGAAGCAGTAAATGAACTTTCAGAATAATCAAAACAATTTATTTAAAAAATTATTCAAGATTTAAATATAGATACTAATAAAATGACCGGAGAAATTAATAACAAACAA
>MCBE01000060.1 GCA_001723845.1 Candidatus Altarchaeales archaeon WOR_SM1_SCG | reverse complement strand
AATAAAGAAGTAAAAACAGATAATAAAGAAATAAAAACAGAATTCAGTGTGGAATTCAAGATAATGCGTCAGAGGTTTGATTCTGTTGACCAGAGGTTTAGTTCTGTTGAAAGAGAGATTGCCCAGGGATTTAATTCAATGGGAAGAGAAATCGGTGCGATGTGGAGAATTCTAATCCCGATATTTGTTGCAATCCTGATTATGATGTTTCGGTTGTTTGGCGTTATTTGAATCCGAATAAAATTTACAGTGTTCCACCTGAAAAAACCCGGAATTTCAAACAATATATAAAGAGTTCCAATCTAATATATAAATATTAAAAATTTGTTCCGCATTTTCGGTGCGGAAATTTCAAACAATATATAAAGAGTTCCATTTAATAAATAATGTATCTAATAAAATTAATAAATTTTAATGAAAATTAATTTACTGGAAAATGAGTAATAAAAAAGCAATTAAAACGGAGTTTGGATTTTACGGATTAAAAAAGATAGTGTACGGATTATTAATTATCGGTCTTGTTCTGGCGGTTTTCGGGATGAATGCTGGTGCTACGCCTGTTCTGAACTTCACGGGTCAGACCCCGGGCAATAATACCTGCCCGCCCCAGGACTGGGCGGAAATCAATATTTCAATTGTAGAACAAAACCTTGACACTTTCAGTTTTGAATGGAACAATACGAACTACACTATTTATAATGACTCATTGGTTCTCGGAATGAATTTAGACAACAATTCTGCACTTGGCGAAAATAATACTCATTTCTATGACTTCTCAAATAAAAATAACGGATCGTGTTCTGGAGTTACTTGCCCGACTTTCACAACCAACGGCAAATATGGGGGAGCGTTTGATTTTGATGGTGTGAATGATCATGTTGATGTAGGTTTGGTTATTTCAGGTTATCCTTTTTCCTTATCAGCATGGGTTAAGGCTGATGATAAATCTGATGGGGCTATTATCAGTTTTTCGTCAGGTAGTGATACTTATTACCATTCAATAGTGTTTGATGAAGTGAGTGGAGATTTTATTGTAACAGCAAGATCCTATGATGGGGCTATTAATGATGCTAGTAGTGGAGATATTATTAGTATTGGGAATTGGTATCATGTTGTTGGTGTATGGACTAATGATAGTCATAGGGAGATTTATCTTAATGGTATATCCCAAGATAGTGATGCTGGAACAGTGAGTGGTATAGGTTTAACTAACATAAAAATTGGTGTAACAGCAGATTCCACTCCTTGGGGTTACTTCAACGGCACGATAGACGAAGTCCGAATCTACAACCGCGCACTAACCCCCGACGAAATAACCATGTCCTACAGAAGCAATCTCCAGAAATACAACTCAACCCAGTGGTATTTCTACACTAATATCACAAATGGAACGTATGATTATTCGGGCTGGGCAAATAACACTGGTGGAGACAGCAACAGCACGGAAATACGATCACTTTGCCCTGCTTGCACGCTTTATTATGCAGATCAGGACGATGACAGCTATGGAAACGCATCAGATAGCCAATGCCTGGACGCACCATCAAACCCGTATAATACAACAGACCATACAGATTGTAATGATTCAAATTCAAATGTGCATCCGGGTGCTGTTGAAGTTTGCAATGGGATTGATGACGACTGTGAGGGGGCCATAGATGAGGGTTCTGTTTGTCTTACTAATTATTATTGCGATAATGACAATGACGGCTACATTGATGCATCTGTTGATGGTAACTGTAATTACTATAATTGTATTCCGGCAGGATGCCAGGTAGCACAGGGAAATGACTGTAATGATACTAACGCTGCGATAAATCCTGGGGCAACAGAAATATGCAATAGTGATGTGGATGATGACTGTAATGCATTGACTGATGAAAGCAGCTGCAGTAAGGTCGTAAACCCCCCTTCCGGCGTATCGGTAGTATTGGCAAGCAATCCGTCAGTAGATGTAACTGTAACCGAAGTAATGGGTCCTCAAGATGTAAACATTAAAATTTCCGGCGGGACAGGTCGTAAAATCTGTGATGTTCAGATAAACTTTAGTGGCACCAACCCTGATTTCAGCAGTTTGATCGCGGAGTCGGGAACAAGTAACGGAAGAGGTTATGCAATCTGTCATTTTTCAAATCCCACGGCAGCCCATAAAGTTGCAGGAGCGAAAACCCTTTATGTCCCGGCAGTGCCAAGTGTAAGGTCAAACACCGTCTGCCTGCTTAATGATTCAAGCCCGACGGCACAGGGTACATCCGATGCCTCGGCAAGCCGAACTGACTGTCAAGCCGCCGCCGGCGAGTGGATAACAGGGCTTACTGCATCGGGAAATCTTTATACAATTGATGCATCTGTTGTGCAAAACGATGCCCTGCTGGAAAGCACAAACGCCGGTGAAGGCTCACTGCCTGCAGGAATCCCTGCGTTCACCCCGATCGGTGTTTCAATCTTAATCGCATCAACCGCTGTTTTGCTTGCAGTATCGGTAAGAAGAATCAAGCCGGGAACCTGAATTTTAATTTAAATTTTAACCGGGATATTGAAATTGAATTTAACTTAAATTTTATTTTAAATCTTATTTTAATTATTAATCATGAGTGAAGATAAAAATTTCATTTCCAGGAACAGGGCAGCACTGAAAATAATTTCCCTGTTCTTCTTTTTCGTTTTGTTTTTCTATTTATTGTTCTATAAATTTATTTTTGATGAGGACATTTCAAGGGAAATAAGCACGCTTATTGTGGTGTTTTTATTGAACCTGCTCGGGATTCCCGCATCCGCTGACGGCTACTTTATAAACATGCCGAATTTTTCGCTTGAAGTTATCTACGAGTGCATCGGTATATGGGCTGTTGTCGTGTATTCTTCGTTTGTTATGGCATACCCTGCAAATTTAAAAAAGAAACTTACAGGTATTGCATTAGGCGTTCCCGGCTTGCTTGTAATAGGCATTGTAAGAATGGTGTCTCTTGCAGTTATCGGCGTTTCATATCCCGACCTGTGGGAATACGTGCATTTATTTCTCTGGCAGTTAAGCCTCATAATTTTCGTTATAATTTTTCTTTTATTATGGATTGAAAAGGTGGTTAAAAATGAATAAAACAAAATTTTTCCTCAGGTTCCTTGCATTTACAATTATCCTTTTTGCAGCGTGGATTCCGTTTGCTGAGATTTTTGAGGGCATAAAATACGCATTTGTTGATTTCACCTTTAACCTGATTTCCGATGACAGGTTGATTTTCCCGGAAACATCATACCCTTCGGGAGCCATGACAAACATCCTTCCCTTTATCGCGCTTGTTCTTGCAACACCGAAAATAGTAATTCAAAGAAAAATCAGGGTAATACTTATCGGGGCGGCAGTAATTTTTGCACTGGAAGTTATTACAATAGACATATTCTATTTGTTTGAAAATGAATTCGGAATGTTTGTTGAGACATTCATGTACAGTGTCGGGATGGTCTTTTTCCCTGTTGCACTCTGGCTTTTTATGCTTTACAGGGATATATTTCCAAAAGAAGCAGAGCAGGAAGAAAAGGAAGAAGGTTACATAAAGGCAATTAAAAAAATACTGCCTCATGAAGTCCAAAAAGAAAAGCATACCTGCCCCGTATGCAAAAAAGAGCAGGAAAATATTGTCGTTCATCTGAAATCGGAACACGAAAATAAGATGAAAAGCAAAAAAGTCAAGAAATTTTTAGAAGATCACCCCGGGCTTAAAAGACTTGTTGAGAAATAACAATTGAGTTAAAATTCAATCACTGCCAGTTACCCGAGATTAAAACTGACTGACAGGGGGCTTTTTGACCGCTTTGCATAAATAAAAAATATTGAATTAAATATTGATCCGTAACTTCAACTATTTTACGGAATAGGTTTATCTGGAAAATTTACTCCTAATTTTTTCAGTAGGGTTCTTGACTTTTTCGGAACTTCTGCAAATTGGAATTTTTTCCCAATTTTCGTTATATGGACTCTTTTCAGGTACTCAATAACATCAAGAACAAAATACTGGTTCAGCAGTTTCTTCTCAATCAGTTTTGCATACACACGATAATACATTAATAGGGCAATGAAACTTACAAACAAGAAGCCCTCAAGTTGCTTGTCGTCTCTCATGTAATTCCTGTCGGACTCAAGAATGTTTTTAAAGATGTCAAACACCTTCTCTATGTCCATCCTACTTTTCAAAAGCCCGTAAACCTCCTCGGCAGATTTATCACAATTTGTTCTTACGGTTATTACCCCTAATTTATAATCTTCCTCATACAATTTTAGCTCAAAGTTGTTGATCTTTTTCGCAATCTCATCGGTCTTCTTCTTGGTTTTCA
>MCBE01000059.1 GCA_001723845.1 Candidatus Altarchaeales archaeon WOR_SM1_SCG | reverse complement strand
GAAGTCAGAGATATACCAACTAATGTAAAAAAGCGGAAGATGTGTTAATTGAATTAAAAAATAGCCAGCAGTATATCTGCTGGTTTTATTTATTTTTTCTTTTTTTCTTTTTTTCTTCTTAATTATGACAATACTTCCAACAGCAACGGTTGAGCGGCTTATAAGAAGCGCGGGTGCCTACAGGGTAAGCGAGGCGGCGGCAAGAGAACTTGCAGAGGTTCTTGACGAAATAGGTAAAAACCTGTCAAAAGACGCGATGGCTCTTGCAAAACACGATAAAAGAAGAACCATTAAAGCCGAGGATATAAAACTTGCAGTTAAACTTAAAGAAGTTAAAATCAAGGAAATTTTATAGATTATATTATCTCCTGAATATCATCTCTAAAATCTCGCTGAAAAACCCGAAGTTTTCACCCTCCCGTTCTATTTCACTGTAAGTGCATCTCCCGTTTTCATAGAATGCGCACTCCGTGCAGCAGCAGTTCTTCTTTTTACAGTTCCCGTAATCTTGGCAGTTACTGCAGCACTTCAAGTATTTCATCTTCCTGGTGTTTCACTTTTTCTTTTAAGACAGCCGCTTTATTTTTTGCCAGTATCTCCTCTTCCTCTTCATGAGTAAGTTCTTTTTTAAGTTTCTTTTTCTGCCTTGAAATGTCCTCCTGGGTTATTTTGACCATTTTTATGTAATTTTATGTTGTGTGTTTTATTTTATTTATGAATTATTAATTAAATTAAGATTAAATGAATATAAAAATTTCAAGGATTGAATTTTAATTGAATTTTAATTTTATATATGAACATCCTTCCCGGAATAAAAATAATTGACCTTGCATTATACCTTGAAAAACAAAAAACCGTAATTATCGGGGACATTCACCTCGGCTATGAGGAAATGCTTAACAAGAAAGGAATTCTTGTCCCTAACTTTCAATACGAAAAAATAATTGAACACCTGGATTTTATATTCTCTAAATGTTATGCGGAAAAAGTGATAATTGCAGGCGACTTAAAGCATGAATTCGGGACAATTACAAAGCAGGAATGGCGAGAGGTTTTGAATTTTTTAGATTATCTTTCCAAAAAGACAGGAAATATTATTTTAATTAAAGGCAACCACGACACCATAATATGTCCTTTGGCGGGAAAAAAGAATATTAAAATTTATGATAATTATTACTTTGAAAAAGAGAAAATTTACCTGGCGCACGGGCATAAAATCCCGGGTGATTTAAACTTTTTAAACTCAAGAACAGTGATCATCGGGCATGAGCATCCTGCAATTTCGCTGAGGGATGAAACCCGTACCGAGAAAATCAAGTGCTTTCTTAAAGGAAATTTCGGGGATAAAAATTTAATTGTAATCCCGTCTTTTAATTTTTTAACACAAGGAACCGACATACTCTCGGAAGGAACAATCTCGCCTTTTCTGAGCCGGCGAAGAAATATCGCGATTTCAAATTGCCTATTTTTAAAACAAAATCTTGAGGACTTTGAAGTTTACGCTGTTGAAAAAAAAGAAGTATTGTATTTCGGGAAATTGAAAAATTTATTTAATTATCAGGTTAATTAAATTAAAGTCATCCCCGTAACATCAACCTCGCCAACACCGAAAATTTTTGAAATTTCCGCCTGGATTTCATCAGTCCCTCCTTTTTTATCGTTCAAAAGCACAACAACTTCAAGTGCTTTCAAGCCGAATGCAATCGGCTTCGCATCAGCACTGTTTACTTTGCCGTATTTTTCCACGATCCCGTTTAATTTTTCCTTGATTTCATTTAAGTCGGTTTCAACGCCCTCGGGCATTATTCTCATGTTTACTGCCAGGTTTAATTCCATTTTTATTTGCTTGTAAATTGATAATATTTTTAATAATTAAATTTTGTTTAAATTAATTTCCCGTATTATTTTACAACGAACTTTCAACCCGTTTAATATTTTTTCCTCGCGGCAAATATTAAAATACCCGTAAGAATTATGAAACACACGATTCCTGCAATGCCTGTCCATTTAAATGTATCACCAGAAAATTCTTCTGTTTCAGATACCAATGCATCTGATTGAGATGTTGCGGGCAGCACTGAAGATTTGGTTTTATAATTTTTGCTCAATTCCATAGTTAATTTTACCGCACGCTCTGCTAACTCATTAGATTCTTCGGCTTCATCCATTGCCCTCTTTGGGTCGGTATTTATAAGTGAATTTGCAAGAGCAATCTTCTCTTTAGCCCTTTCTATTAAATCTTCAACTTCCTTAATCTTTTCTTCAACTTCCAGATTAACTTCTTCGCTTACATTAAGGTACCTCCTTGTTTCATTGATTGTGGTCACGGCAGAGAATATGGTTTCATTGGCAATGGTTATGGTATTTATGACTGTTATTTCATTTACAACAGTTACATTTACAACTGGAATTTGTTCCTGATCTCCACAATCACCCTTTATTTTCACATTATCTGCATCAGAATCATCACAATCCATCAGAGTGGTAACGCCGTCATTGTCGTGATCGTTTAAATAATTATCATAATTCGGACAATCCTGATTATTTTCTTGTAGGTTATCATTATCTGCATCTGTCGTAGCAATACAACAATTATCCCTATCATTCGGACACGGGTCCGCACAGCCGGTTCCTTCTCCAAGCCCGTCGCCGTCATTATCAACGCACCCGCATTGATTATTAGCATCATCGGGACACGAATCCTGGCAGTTATTTAGCCCGTCACCATCGGAATCGCCTTTTGTTTTTGTATTGCCTGCATCTGAATCGTCACAATCCACAGAAGAAATAACGCCGTCATTGTCGTGGTCATTTAAATAATTATCATAATTCGGACAATTTACATTATTTTCCTGTAATCCATCATTATCTGTATCGGTAATTGCTGTGCAGCAATTATCCTTATCATTAGAACAGGGATCCCGGCATCCTGCTCCTTCACCAAGCCCGTCGCCGTCATGGTCAACGCACCCGCATTGATTACCCGCATCGTTTGGACACGAATCAATGCAGTTATCCACACCGTCATTGTCTGAGTCGCCTTTTGTTTTTGTGTTGCCTGCATCCGAATCATCACAATCCACGGATGACACGACACCGTCATTGTCATGGTCATTTGGATAACTATCATAATTCGGGCAGTTTGAATTACTCTCCTGCAAGCTGTCATTGTCGGTATCCGTAGTTGCAGTGCAGCAGTCTTCCAGATCATTTGGACAGGGATCAACGCCGTTGCAGACGCCATCGCTGTCGGAGTCAATTTTGCAGCCGGTTGAAGATACATTACAGTTCAGTGGGGTGTTTGGGCAGGTGTCTATGCCGTTGCAGATGTTGTCATTATCGGAGTCCAATGGGCAGCCGCTTGAATCTACTTCGCATTTGGCGGTTGTGTTTGGGCATTGGTCGTTGATGTTGAGGACGCCGTCGCGATCCATATCCTGTTGATAGTATCTGTCGGAAATTTCTGTTGCAGTTAATGCACGGTTGTAGATGCGGACTTCGTCGATTACTCCTTTGAAATACCTAACTCCAACTGCCCCCGTACCTCTTCTCCATACGCCAATTAAATAAGTACTTATATGGTTGTCTATATCTATCGGTCCATGGACAGTATCATGCAATGTTCCATCAATATATATCTTCAGAACCGCATCTGTATCACCGACTTCATACGTTCCAGCTATGTGGTGCCATTTAGTTTGATCCAGAATATTAGAATCTGATACGGCATTGACACCACTCCCTTTATCCTCTGAATATACATACAGCATTGCTGATTCATCGGTTTTAACACCAAGATTTAATTGTTCACCTCCGCCTGCTGCACTATACCATCTTTCACCTGCAATTGGACACTCTGTACTATATGTAGTTCCAAATCCTTTGATCCATGCTTCCACAGTTTTTGAGCCTTGGGGTAAATGTAAATTTGTATTAACATAATCATTTCCATCAAAACTCAACGCCGAACCAGAAACACCACCAACCCATGATGCTCCGTTAATGGTTCCATCATTTCCGTTTCCTGAAAAATCGTAAGCAATGTTTCCATCAGTCTCATTGAAATGCCATTCTCCAACCAACCCCGCTTCTTCCGATGCACATAAATTACTTAAAATTATTTCAAATACAAAAATCAACAGAATAATGTTGGAAGTTTTCATATAACATAATTAAGAAGAAAAAAAGAAAAAAAGAAAAAATAAATAAAACCAGCAGATATACTGCTGGCTATTTTTTAATTCAATTAACACATCTTCCGCTTTTTTACATTAGTTGGTATATCTCTGACTTTTAAGCATATGCGTTGTAATGCGCCTGTATCTTTTCTGGACTCAATATATTGTTGTATATCCGAACTTCGTCGATTACTCCTTTGAAATATCTAACTCCGACTGCGCCTGTTCCTCTTCTCCATACGCCAATTAAATAAGTACTTATATGGTTGTCTATATCTATCGGTCCATGGACAGTATCATGCAATGTTCCATCAATATATATCTTCAGAACCGCATCTGTATCACCGACTTCAT
>MCBE01000058.1 GCA_001723845.1 Candidatus Altarchaeales archaeon WOR_SM1_SCG | reverse complement strand
ATGTCATTGCGTTTTTTGTTAAAGAGTCAATCCCTGATAAAATATTATTTTTATATTCATTATTCATTTCTTCGGGCTTTTTGTCTTTAAAAACATGCGACGAGTAATCAAGGACCGCTTCCGGGGCGCCGACAACATAAATTTCTTTCCTTTTATTTTCTTCAACAAGCACCGAAAGCGATGCCCTGTACTTCAGTTCCGGGTTAAAAGGCAAATCATCTATTCTTCTTTCTTTTTTTTCCATGAATTCTTTTTTTAAGCCCGCTTTTTTTGCGAGTACTAAAAGGGCTGCTTCTGTCGGGTCGCCGATAATTTTATAATTATTTTTTCCATCTTCATCTTCATTTAAAATTTTTGCATTATTACATACAGCGGCAATATGTAAAAGTTTTGAAAGATGCGTATTTTCAAGAGGAGAAATAATTTTTTCATTTAAATAAAATTTTCCAGAAGGTTCCCAGCCGCTCCCCGAAACCGTTATTTCATCATTTTCGGGCAGGATAATTTTTTCAACATTCATTGTGTTCTCGGTAAGCGTTCCTGTTTTATCTGTCATGATTGTTGTGACAACGCCGAGCGTTTCTGTCGCGGGAAGCGTTCTTATGATCGCGTTTCTTTTTGCCATCCTGTGCGCGCCTATTGCAAGAACGATTGCAAGAACGGCTGCAAGCCCTTCAGGGATTCCTGCGACAAGTGCTGCTATTGTGAAAAGAAAAATTTCTACAAAATCAAAGCCCCTTGCAAAGAAGCCGATAACAAAGGCAAGCAATGCGCATGCAATGGCGATAGCACCCATCTGTTTTGCTAATTTGTCTGTCTTTTTTTGAAAATGCCCCTTTACTATTTTGATTTTTTCTATATCCCGTGCAACTCTTCCGATTTCCGTATTTCCCCCGGTTGCGGTAATTGCGGCTTTTGCCTGCCCCCCTGCAATAAAAGTTCCCATGAATACCATATTCTTCCTGTCGGCAACCGGGGTCTTTTCAGGCAGTAATTTAATGTCCTTATCAACAGGAAATGACTCACCCGTTAAAGATGCCTCAACCGTTCTTAAATTTTTTATTTTTATAAGGCGGCAATCGGCAGGAATCCTATCTCCCTCTTCAAGTGAAATAATATCACCCGGCACAAGTTCCCTTGCATTTATTTCAATTAACTTTCCCTCCCTATAGACCTTTGCGTGAGGCACAATCATCTTTTTTAATGCCTGAATTGACCTCTCGGCTCTGTGCTCCTGGATAAACCCGACTGATGCATTAATTAAAATTATTGCAAGAATTACATAAACATCAATTAAATGCCCGAGGAAAAATGAGATGGATGCGGCAATAAAAAGAATATATATCATAACGCTCTTGAATTGTTTAAGAAAAATTAAAAAAGGATTGTATTTCTTTTTCTCGGGTATTTCGTTAAAGCCGAATCTTTGCAGGCGGATTTTTGCTTCTTTTCCTGAAAGTCCCTCTATGCCGGAGGATAATTCTTGGAGTGCTTTTTGGGGGTTTTGCGCGTGAAACATCTTATTATAGTATTTGTTATTATTTATTATTAATTTTAATTCAATTTCAAAAATGCAGGAAAACCGATTTTAATTTTTTAACATATTTCTAATTTATAATAGTAATCATCAACAAAATCAAAAATGTCAAGCAAACATAAACCAAGATCCGGCTCACTTGCATATACCCCGCGGAAAAGAGCAAAGAAACAGATACCCAGGATACATTCGTGGGTAAACACAGAAGAGGTAAAACCCCTGGGTTTTGCCGGCTACAAGGCGGGGATGACGCATGTAATCGTGCAGGATAACAGGGAAAAAAGCAGGACAAAGGGGCTGGAAATATCAATTCCCGCGACAATTCTTGAGGCGCCGCCGATGCTCGCTGCGGGAATCAGGGCTTATAAAAAGGGTTATCTTGGTGAAAGAACATTTATTGACGCCTGGATGCCGGAGCCGAAGGAAAAAAAGGAATTAAATAAATTATATAAAAAATTACATCTCGGAAATAAATTCAATTCCGATGCTCTTGAAAAAATAGAAAAGAATTTAAATGAAATTTCAGATATAAGATTACTGGTCTATGCACAGTCCTCGTTAACGCCGACACCTCAAAAAAAGCCCGATTTAATGGAAGTTGCAATAGGCGGCAAAGTCGTAGATAAATTAACCATGGCAAAGGAAAAACTCGGCAGGGAAATTAATATCACCGAAATCTTTAATGAAGGAAATTTTGCAGATATTACTGCCGTTACAAAAGGCAGGGGATTCCAGGGAATAATCAAGCGGTGGGGCGTTAAAAAACAGCGAAGCAAGGCAACGAAAAAGAGAAGGCACATGGGTTCGGGAGGTGCATGGAATCCCTCGTATAAACTCTGGAGGGAGCCGCTTCCCGGGCAGGTCGGCTATCACACGCGAACCGAGTATAATAAATTGATTCTTAAAATTGGCGACAACGGCAGTGATGTAACACCGAAGGGTGATTTTTTACACTACGGTCCCGTCAAAAATAATTATGTTATGCTAAAAGGTTCAATCCCGGGACCTGCAAAGCGTTTGATACGGCTGGCACTCCCGAAAAGAAGGCACAGGGATGAAGATTACACAATAGTTCAAATAAACAAGTACTCACAGCAGGGGGTCTGAATTTTAATTATTATTAAATTTTTATGGTCTCGCTGCTTATTTTCTCAAGTTCATTTAACCCGACAATACCAGATTACATAATAAAAAGGCAGAATTTTTCAACCGCAATTTTCCTGTGGGAAATTTTATTTTTTAATTCCGGGTTCTCGGCAAATGTCAACTCGCTGTTTTCAGGAATAAAAATCGGATCGTAGCCAAAGCCGCCCGTTCCTTTAATTTCATTTGAAATTTTACCATAAACGGTTCCTGTGAATGTTTTAACAATTCCTTTCGCATCGCAGAAGCCGACTGCTGATATGAACTTTGCACCCCTGTTTTTCTCGCCGGTTAATAATTTTAAAATTCCGGGATTCCCGATTTTTTTCTCAACAAAAGCGGAATACGAGCCGGGGAAATTATTTAAGGCATCAATGAAAATACCTGAGTCCTCAACGATCACGGGTTTTTTGATTTTATTGAAGACGAATTTTGCGCCTTCACGAGCGACTTTCTCAACGGATTCGTCGCGGATTTCAGGGTAAGGGAGTTCAATTTGCTTGAAGTTTATGTTGTGTTTTTTTCCGGTTTCGTTTGCTTCCTCAATCTTGTGGGGGTTTGAGGTGGCGAAGAGGATGGGAGTCATTTTTTCTTTGTTTTAGAATACTTATTGTAGAATTTTATTATTCCAGATTTTATTTTTATTAACAAGTCAATAACAAATTTTATGATTTCATAAAATAATCTCAGAATATCAAATAGTGTTTCAATCAAAAAATGTATAATATTTTTTCCATAGAAAATACTAATGAAAATTAGAGGAATAAGCAATGTTAAGTCAAATAAAGTTACAGTCGTGGGTCTCGTTAGTGGAGTTAATGAGTTCAACCCTTCTTGAAATGACCAAATTAAAAATGAACCAGTGGATGCTTTGTATATTCTACTTTTATCATCTATTTTTTCATTATCTTTTTTATCATCTATTTTTTCATTATTCTTTTTATCATCTACTTTTTCATTATTTTTGTAAAACCACAGGAAATAAATTGAATTAAGCGAAATCAATAGTACTGCGACCCAAAAGATATATTTTATTATTGGTGTCCTTTCAAAAGTGGCTGTTAGATAACAACCAGTAGTTTCATCCCGAATACCCTGTTTGTTTTCATATATTCTTATATTCCCCCAATCTTCCTCTATTATAAAAAAGGTGGTATTATCCGTTATATTCCATGTATAATTGTTTATTTTTGAAATTTTTGCATCTTTTGATAGAGTATAATTCTTGTTTTTAAAAGTAGTTATTAGATTATTATCAACTTTACCTTCTTTAAGATATTGTTTATAATATGAGTCCAAGATAAACAAAAACTTTTTTTCTGCAAGATCGAATATTCCTGCAGGTAAGGGTTGCCAGGTGATGATTCGTTTGTCATTTTCATTTATAAGATTTCCTTCGTCTCCAACCGAAATACTGATCCAAATAAAATTTGTGTTTTGTGTTTTCATAAACCACGCACGTCCATATATATCGTATATACCTGAGCCGATCAAATCGTATTCACGGGTCTTTTCACCATTGATGGAGAGATTTACTTTATCTTTTCCTTCATTAAGTTTGAATGTAAGTGAATTTTCCGTACTTGTAATGGTTATGGTTTTATTATTATCACTTTTTTCAATTTCTGATTTTTCTAATAAATCTATTTTCAGTTCGTTTTCTAGATATTTTAGAGAATTACCAACCAGATTTTTGGTTGATTATATCCAAGAATCTGTGAGCTATCAAGAATACCATACTTTCGAAATATCTGGTGAATTGACACACCATACAATCAGAATAGATTATTATGATATTGACCCGACTGAAATATGTAAAAATATTACCTACTTCATGGGCACATCTCAACTGGAAATTTTTGATTTAAGTGTA
>MCBE01000057.1 GCA_001723845.1 Candidatus Altarchaeales archaeon WOR_SM1_SCG | reverse complement strand
TGGCATTTGGATTATATGGTTTGATATGTGTAAAGTCATCATAAAAATTCTCCCATAATAAAGGCGTCTCTATAATCAAAATACCTCCTATTTTAAGTACTCTACTAGCCTCTTTTAGAAGTTTGTAGGCATCATCAGGGAAGAGATGCTCAATAAGATGTGCACAGTGAACTCCATGGAATGTTTGATCTTGAAATGGAAGTTTTAGTGCATCGCCTTGGACAACTTTCAGGTGGTCTCTGTTGGTAAGAAGTTGAACCGTTTCAGGATTTTTTTCTATTCCAATAGCTTTCAACTTGGCAAATCCTTAGCAGATGCCGGAGCAGATGTTGCTATCTTGACGCCAAGAGTCCATCCAAACAATTACAAACGATTTGAGTCAGAATTTGGCGTTATGTTACATCATAAAGGAATACGCCATTATCTTGCACCAACCAATGTTCGTCTGGATAGATATGGCGGTAGTTTTAGGTTGCGTATGTTCTTAGGAGAAATGCGTGCTCTCCTATGTGAAAAACCAGATATTGTTGTTTACATCGGCATTGGTCCATCACTTCTCGTTGGAGTCCCAATGAGGCCTCCTATTGTGATATTCACGTGCTGGGGGAGTTCAGAATTCCAAGGAGATAAAAAGGATATTGACGCTAAGAAAGGTTGGAGTACAATAGCGCCTTTAGGAGCAAATTGTGAGGATCGGCTTTTCAGGTTCATGGCTAGGTGGTGGGGAGCAATGGATAAGCAGACAATTGTACGTAAAGTAGATGCTGTGGCTATATGGCACCCCTCAGGTTACGAGGAACTTTATAAGCAAAGTGATATTTCCAAAAAAGTATTTTTAATTACAAAAGGTGTAGACCTTCAGGCTGCAAATACAGCATATCCTGGTGAACATCAATTTGACGTACTATTTGTTGGGGGGATCTTGCATAGGAAGGGAATTTACGACCTATTAGATGCTTTTTGCATTGTTAATAAGGAGTTCCCACAAGCTGTGCTGGGCATTGCGGGAAGTGGCCCCCCAAAGAATATTCAAAAACTGGAGGATAGAATACGAAAGTTACCTGTAAATGTATGTTTTTTAGGTGATGTACCATTTCCCCGGCGCTGGAGCATTTACAAAAGTGCTAAAATATTCGCTTTTCCTTCCTTGAACGACTTTTATAACTCTGCTCTTTTGGAGGCGATGGCATGCAAGTTACCTGTGGTTACAACCCAAATCGTGGATTCCCCTATTGAAAACGGTATCACGGGATTTATAGTGCCTCCAGGTGATATCAATGCCCTTGGAGAGCGGTTGATTTGGCTTCTAAAACATGATAAAGAATGCAAACAAATGGGTCGCTTGGCACAGATGAAGGTACGGGACTGGAATGGGGTATCTAAGGAGGCGATTGAAAAAGTTTTTTTGCCTCTTTTGAAAAAATAATTTGAGAAAAATGTTTGATAAATATCAACTTTCTGGAGCATATCACTGGCGTCAAACAGATAGGTCCTGGTATAATTCCGAGTTTAACCCCCCATTAGTTGCACGCTATGAGGCACTAATGAAAATGCTACCTCATCAGGCACAAACTATCCTTGATGTAGGATGTGGTGATGGATACTTGATATATCTTGCCAGTTGTAAGCACGCACATATCCATCTTTACGGAGTTGATGAAGATACATTAGCTGTTAATTTAGCAAAAGAAGAACTGAAAAAGCATAACTGTAAATCCTCAATTTATTGTGCAAATGTTTATCATTTGCCTTTTCAATCAACAAGTTTTGATGCTGTTTTAATGGCAGATGTTATTGAACATTTAGATGAGCAAGATCGTGCCTTGAAAGAGGTGTGCAGAATTTTGCGAGACGATGGGATATTACTTCTTACCACTCCAAATAGACAGCCATACATGAAATGGGACAAATTGCATGTCAGAGAGTATAATGCGTATGAGTTAAAAATTCTGCTTAAAAAATATTTTTCAAATGTCCAGGTGACATCTTGTTGGCCAATGTGGTGGGTGCATCATTACAAAGCAGGTGGGATAAAAAGGCAGTTGATAAATGCTTTATGCAGAATTGGCTATAACCCATTCTTGAAGAATGCATCTTCACCTACCGTGGATTATGGACAACTAATCGCGAGGTGTATGAAATGAAAATCATATCTGTTATACAATCAAAATGATTGATATGGAAGCAATAATGAACATTAAATATCCTTTCACGGAGTTTATTTCATTTCGGAACAAAAAACCTTATTCTTTACTATTTTATGTTATAGAAAATGCAAATTGGTCAATAAAGTGGGATGGCAAATACATAACAGAAAACTTGAATAATCAGGGTTTATTAAAAGCGAAAACAACCACAACATACAAAGGAATTGGAAACCAGATAATCCATTTCGGGTCAAGAAATCTCTTTTTACCAGATACATGGGAAAAAGTTGATAATAGCAATAAAATTGTGTTTACCTGGTTTCACGGAACTGATAAAGATAAGAGTCCTGAAAATTTAGCAATGATAAATGCACTGCCTGAAGCATCAAAGAAAGCTGATATGATGCATACTGCATGTAACCTATCAAAAGAGAAATTGGTGAAATGGGGTGTGCCCGGAGATAAGATAGTAGTTATTCCTCTTGGTGTGGATTTAAATATTTTTAAACCTGTATCTGAAGAAAAGAAAAAACATATCAGAAAAAATATAGGGCTGCCGCCGGATAAAATAATACTTGGGTCATTTCAAAAAGACGGTGTTGGGTGGGGAGAAGGTTTAGATCCTAAATGGGTAAAAGGACCCGATACATTTGTAGAAGTTGCTTCTAAGTTAAAAGAGAATCACGATATATTTGTTTTACTTACAGGTCCTGCAAGGGGTTATGTAAAAAAAGGATTAGATAAAAGAGGTATAGGGTATAAGCATATTTTCTTGGAGAATTATCTGGAAATTCCAAAATATTATAATGCGTTGGATTTATACTTAGTAACTTCCCGTGAGGAAGGCGGCCCAAAAGCCATAGTTGAATCAATGGCTTCTGGTGTTCCGATAGTAAGTACAAAGGTTGGTATGTCGCCAGATATAATAAATGATGGCTATGATGGTTTTTTAACTGATATAGAAGATGTAGAAGGATTAGTAGAAAAAGCAAGTAAAGTTATAGAAAATAAAAAATTAAGAGATAAACTGATAAATAATGCATTGAATATAGTTAAAGATTACTCATGGGAAAATATAGCGAAAAGATATTATAAAGAAATTTACCATAAGTTATTAAATTAGTGATAATGATGACTAACTCATGAAACTCTATTGAAACAAAGTAAAAAATGACACGAGAAAATATTGATTGGATTTTTGAATTGAAGGACAAGGTTCCTCAGTTTTTAGACAGATTAAAAGGTAAAAGGATTCCGGGCTTTTTTCATTATTCTCTTTCAGGTGATTTATATAATGAAGATGTAAATTGGGGGTTAGGAAATACCGTATTTGCAGCCAAAATCTATTATACCATCAATCTTGTAGACAATCTACCGAGAAAGGATGTTGACTCAATGGCAGACTTTATAAGGAGTTTCCAGAAAAGAGATGGAAGTATCTACGATCCTTTAATAACAAGAAAAAACTTTCGTCATAAATTGTTTTATATTAGACATCTAGATTTCAAGAGGTTAATCAATAACGATGGGATTCAGCAAACGAGAAGGGCCGAAACAAGACAGTCCTTTGCATCGTTATTACTTCTAAAATCTCATCCTGACCTGCCATATCTACAGATTCCATATTCTTTTGAAGAGGTAGATAAATATCTCAACGCACTTGATTGGACAATGCCCTGGGGGGCAGGAAGTCATTTTAGTCATTTATTATTTTTTTATAAGGTTAACCGTGAAGTGTTTAATGTTCATCGTGATGAAACAGATGATTTGATAGAGTTTGCTATTGAGTTTGTTAATAAATTTCAATCACCAGAAGATGGTAGTTGGTATAAAGGGAATTCATCAATTCAGCAAAAGGTAAATGGTGCGATGAAAATCATAACAGGTTTAAAAGCAGTAAATAAAGTAACATTTAAATATCCCGAAAAACTCATTGATTTATGCCTTAAAGCGGTAAATGATACTCATGCATGCGATAATTTCAATATAATATATGTTTTAAAATACGCTAATGAACTCACTCAAGGATCTTATATATCTAAAGAAATTGAAAAATTCTGTTATAATCGCTTAGGAATTTACAGGAAGTACTACTACCCCGAGATTGGGGGCTTCTCCTTTTTACCGGGAAAAAGCAATGAAATATATTATGGCACGAAAATTACAAAAGGATTCAATGAGCCAGATATCCATGGAACTGTAATGTTTCTGTGGGGTATTGCAATAATATCACAAATTCTTGGTATGAATGAAGAATTAGGATTTAAAGAATTTATTACTTAAAAATGGTTGAAGCAAATTTCAGGGTCCATATTTTGTTTAAATTTACTGAAGGCCCTTGGGGAGGAGGAAACCAGTTCTTGAAATCACTGAAAGAATATTTCAAAAAAAATAATGTTTACTCAGATGAATTTGAAAATGCAAATGTAGTGATATTTAACAGTTACCCCTTTAGCAGTGAATATTTATTCAAGGAAACCTTTGATATCAAAAAGAGAAACCCGGATGTAATCCTGATCCATAGAGTGGACGGCCCTATATTCTTGGTCAGGGGAATAAATAAAAAAATTATTGGA
>MCBE01000056.1:1555-4693 GCA_001723845.1 Candidatus Altarchaeales archaeon WOR_SM1_SCG | reverse complement strand
CGTCCACCCACCTTAAAATTTACATGAATATTTTTGACAGGTTTTCGTGGCAAAAAGAAAAAGTTTATATTATTCTAACAATTTAAATTATTTATGAAGAACTTAAAGTAACAAGTTCAGGCGTACAAATGGAACTTTTTATTCCAAACAAATTAAAGGAAAAAGTAGAAGAATGGAGAAATAATGATTATGTGTGCGGTTATCCTGCGATTTCCGAAATACTGAATTTTAATTTTATTGAATCCGAAACAGGAGAAAAAACATTAAGGTATTTAAGGAAGGCACAATTTGAAGCACTGGAAACCTACTGGTATTTGAGGCTTGTTGAAAAAACACCTCTTATGTTTGACTTATACAAGAAATTGTACGATGACCCGGTTAAACTATTTAAGGCATTGGGGATTTCTCTGTCACAGGAAGATTTAATAAAATTAATGAGTTCCGGCGGGCTGGATGCAGTATTTGAAAAAATTAAAACGGATGATGGGTTCGTTAAAACTAATAAGTTACAAACTGTGAGGGAATCATTAACTTTAGATTATCCGAGTTACATTCTTGCATTGGCGATGGGATCAGGCAAGACAGTTCTTATTGGTGCGATAATATCTGATGAATTTGCAATGGCTCTGGAATATCAAAACGACTTTGTAAAGAATGCTTTAGTTTTTGCGCCAGGTAAGACGATTTTAGGTGCATTGAAAGAAATATCAGACATCCCGTTTGAAAAAATATTACCATCCAGATTTTACAAACAATTTATGAGTTCCGTAAAAATAACATACACGCAGGACAAGGAAAAAGATATTCCTATTGTGAGGGGAAGCAGTTTTAATATCATTGTTACGAACACTGAAAAAATAAGAATCCAGAAACCAACAGGGAAAACAGTTCAATTTAATTTATTAAATTATAAAGAAATTGAAAAATTTGAGGAAGAACAGGAGATTGCGAATCTTAGGCTGCAAACAATAGCATCTTTACCACATCTTGCTATCTTCTCTGATGAAGCCCACCACACTTACGGGCAGAACCTGGAGAATGGGCTTAAAAAAGTTAGAAAAACAGTTGATTACTTAGCTGAAAATACAAATGTTGTTGTGGTTGTAAATACAACAGGAACGCCGTATTATAAAAAACAGATGCTCAATGATGTTATCTTCTGGTATAGTCTATCGCAGGGGATAAAAGATGGAATTTTAAAAGAGGTTAAAGACAGTATATATTCTTATGACGACATTGACGCAAAGGATTTCATTGATACGGTCGTGGAAGATTTCTTCAAGGAATACGGAAGCACCAGTATTTATGACAACTCAAAATCCAAGATAGCGATATATTTTCCAAAAACAGAGGATGTAGAACATATTAAACCCGTTGTGGAAACTAAACTTGTTGAATTGGGCATTGACCCGTCTATCGTTTTTGATGTAAACAATAAATCAGATGAAAAGAAAAAGGATTTCTTCAACAACAGGATAAATGACTCCTATAACCCATACCGGGTTTATCTCCTCGTAAACATGGGAACGGAAGGATGGAACTGCCCTTCTCTTTTCGCCACTGCTTTAGCAAGAAAACTGAGAAGCAGTAATAATTTTGTTTTGCAGGCTGCTTCAAGGTGTTTAAGACAGGTTCCGGGCAATACTAAAAAAGCAAGAATCTATTTATCAAGGGATAATGTAAATATTCTAAACTCGCAGTTAAAAGAAACATTTGGTGAAAGTCTGGCGGTATTGGATTTTGCTAAACAGGAAATGAGAAAAGAGAGGTTGATTTTAAGAAAAATTGAAATTCCGCCGATACTTGTTAAGAGGAAGGTGAAGAAAGTTATTGTTGATGAAAACAAAAAATCAGAAATCAATATTGAAAAACCAGATATTGAAGCAAAGTCGGGTAAAAAGATAATTTATGATGTGAAAGACAGCAAAGATATGAAAAGAATTTTATCTGAAAAAGACATACAAGAGATTACGCTTTCGGAAGAGTTTATGGATATTTATGAAGCTGCGGTTGAACTTTCTGTATTGTACCGGCTGGAATTGACTAAACTTTGTGAAATGATAAGGGAAGTTTATCCCGAAGGTGAAATTCCTATTCCTCATTTAATTGAATTAAGAAAACAGATAGAGAATCAAACAAAGAATTACCGGGTAACAGAGGAGGAGATAGAAGTCGCTCTTGCTTTAGTCAAAAAGGAAGGATTCAATAAGGAAGTGGTTAACGGGGAAAGTATTTACACTACGGAGATTATTTACCACAAGGATAAAGAGGATTTGCTGTTGAGATATGAAATGTTTAAAGACATAAACAAAAAAGATTTCAGTTTCCATTATTCTCCCTATAAAATGGATTCTCATCCCGAAAAAGACTTTTTTGAAAAAATGATAACTGCATTGAATGAGGACCCGGATGATATAGAAGACATCTATTTTACGGGAGCAATAACCGATTCCAAAAAGACAGATTTCCTGTTTGAATACAAAGACAAAAACGGGAAATGGAGAAATTACACCCCCGATTTTGTCATAAGAAAGAAAAACGAGAAGATTTTAATCGTTGAAATTAAGGGAGAAGTTTTCAGGGACGAAACAAAAGAAATGGCGATAAGGAAAATAGAAAACCTGAACCCCGATAAACTAAAATATGAAGTATTAGTAACACGCGAGGATGAGATTGGAATTGAAAATTTCAAAAGAGTTAGAAACTGGATTTATGAGCAAGCAAAATGACAGATAAACTACCATTCAAAACTTGGAAATACGAAGAACAGACGAAGATCAAACACAAAGTATTTGAGGATTACTTTGATAAATGGGTAAAAATTTTAGGAAGATACAATAAATTAAATTATATTGATGGTTTTGGTGGTTGTGGTGCTTACGAGGATCAAAACGGTGAGATGTATTATGGTTCTCCAGTAAGGGCTGCGCAAATAATAAACCAGAATAAAATAAGCTTGGGTAGGGATGTAAAGATGGTTGTTATTGATCAAAACAAGGAAAATTTAGAAAATATCAAAAAAATTTTTGAATACGAAAAAATTGACATTAACCCAATTTTTATAAATAATGATTTTGATCAAGCAGTTAACAAACTATTAGATGATACACCCAATATCGCACCGACCTTTTTCTTTGT
>MCBE01000056.1:0-1500 GCA_001723845.1 Candidatus Altarchaeales archaeon WOR_SM1_SCG | reverse complement strand
AGATCCTTTTGGTTTTACGATTAAGATGTTAACATTAAAAAGGATTATGAACATAAAAAAATCTGAAATATTTTTGAACTTTATGTTCAATGGAGTAGCTAGATTTCTTTCTTTGGAACAGAATAAAAAAACCATGAATGATCTATTTGATACTGACAAATGGGTGCCCTTAGCGAAATTAACCGGAGCGGAGAAAGAAAATAAAATAGTATATCTTTACAGAAGTCAGTTAAAAAAGATTGCAAAATTTGTTTTTCCGTATAAACTAGAATTTCCAGATATGCAGAGAACTTATTATTATCTTTTCCATTTAACCAATCATTATAAAGGTGCCAGCATAATGAAATCTTCATTTGCAAAATTTAACTATGGCAGAGTAGAATATCTTGGAAGCAGAGCGAATCAATTAAGATTATCTGAAATAGGGAATACAAAAATTCAGGAAGTAAAGGAATTTCTTACAAGCAAGTATCCGGAATGTCACAAGAAGTATATTAAAATCATTGAGGAGAATATTGATGAAACAGATTATCTAGAAAGCGATATCAGGAATGCATTGAAAGAATTAGAAAAAACTAATAAAATATACCTAGAACGGTTTCCAAAACTTACGGAAAAAAAACAAGAATTGAGAAGAAGTATTGAAGAAAATGATATTATCTATTTTGACACATTTCCAAACATAACCCGCAAATCATTGTTGTACGAAACAAAAGTCGAATATGGAAATTTCACTATAAATCATGTCTTTGGTTGTTCTCATGGTTGCAAATACCCGTGCTATGCCATGATGATGGCAAACCGATATGGTAAGATAAATAACAGTGAGGGATGGTTGCATCCAAAGATTGTCTCAAATGCTTTGGAATTACTCGAAAAAGAAATACCCCGATACAAGAATAAAATAGATTTTGTTCACCTTTCTTTTACAACTGATCCTTTCATGTATGATGAACTAAATAAGCGGACTTTTAAGAAAATAGAAGAATTAACATTAAAAATAATACAAAAACTTAATGAGAATGACATAAAATGCACCGTTTTAACAAAAGGTGTATTCCCCGAAGAATTAACAAATACTGGTGTCTATAATGCAAAAAACGAATATGGAATAACACTGGTGTCTTTGGGTAAACGCTTCAAGAAAAATTTTGAGCCACATTCTGCACCTTTTGGGCAAAGAATAAAGTCGCTAAAATTCTTGCATGATAACGGCATGAAGACATGGGTCAGCATTGAGCCATATCCCACACCCAACATAGATGACGAACAGGATTTAAGCAAACTCTTAGATAAAATATCATTTGCCGACAAAATAATTTTTGGTAAAATGAATTATAATGTTAATTCAAGCCAATTTGAGAATAACAAAGAGTTCTATGAACATTGTGCAAATCAGGTAATCAGTTTCTGTAAAGAACGTAATATGGGGTATCACATCAAACATGGGACAATGAATACTAATAACCAATCAACGGAAAACATCTTTAAAAAATGGCA
>MCBE01000055.1 GCA_001723845.1 Candidatus Altarchaeales archaeon WOR_SM1_SCG | reverse complement strand
ATCCCTAACAAATAATTTGCAGAAATCATTAATCTCTCGCCCAGTAACTTGGTTGCACCCATCGTGTTCGTAGGGTTTGCGGCTTTGTCACTGCTTGTGAATATCACTTTTTCAACTTCATTCTCTATTGAAACATTTATTAAATTTTGCAACCCAAGAATATTAGTTTTAACCGCTTCAAATGGGTTGTATTCGCAGGAATTAACATGCTTTAATGCAGCAGTATGAAAGATAATATCAATATCTTCAATTGCTCTTTTAAGTCTTTCTCTGTCTCTTATATCCCCTAACAAAAATCTTAATTTATCAAAATCTTTGGCACTTAATTTTTGTTCTAACTCATGTTCAATTTCAAATTCACGTGATTCATCAATATCAAGTATCCTGACAGTTTTTGGATCAAATTTAAAAATTTGGTTAATTATCTCTTTTCCTACCGAACCGACTCCACCGGCTATTAATATATTTTTATTTTTGAATGTGTTTTTCATTTTTTAGATTCTTTTATCATTTCTTCAATTGAATCGCAAACCCTTTCTGTTGCTTTTCCATCCTGTTTATAAGCATGCTCATAAACAAACTTCTCTCTTGCTTTTTTTAATCTTTCTTGAGTTTTTTTATCATATAAAGCTTTCTCTATATTAATAATTAAGTCTTTTTCGTTATAAACACCTAATACCGCACCACTTTCCGCATAATGGTAGTAATCTGGTTCCCCAGAAAAATTTAATGTAATAACTGGTTTGTCTAAGATCATCGCTTCTAGTCCAACTGTTGACTGCTCCATAATTAGTAGATCAGATGCATACAATAATTCTAAAGTATCTATCTCTGTTCTCATGATTATCGGTTTGAAACCAAAATTTTTGGCTATTTCATCGTAAATTAAATCGGGTAGATAAGATGCGGGGTGTTTCTTAATAACTAATTGAACCTCACTTGAAAGTTTTTCGATAGAATCAAACACTGCGTTAATGTGTTTTTTTGCATATTCATCAAAATTAATTGTATTTGTAGCCCAAACAACCAACTTCTTACTTTTATCAAGATTTAATTTTTCAAATGTTTTTTCTTTATTATATATCTCATTTGCTCTTGCCAAAATGTCATATCTCGGTTGTCCGGTAACAATTACACTATTTTCAGGATAAGAACTTACTTCAGTTAAATTTTTTTTGTCATACGGTCCATAAAGCACAATTTTATCTGTGATTGGGCAATAGGGCGATTCTACACTTCCCTCAGGAGATATGTCTTCTTTTAAGTATATGTATCCCGGATGATATGGGCCTATGCCACCGTGCTGAATTGCTAAAGTAGGAATGCCTTTTAATTTAGCAGCTATGCATATAGCCCGCTCAAGATTGGAGTATTCACTCCCAATAATGATAATATCTGGTTTTTCATAATCAATCATTCGTTTTGCCATTTCAATGTCCCTTAAATTGCGTCCGAACCTAAGTCCAAAAAAATAATTGTTTAAGATATCTTCAATCAATGATTGAATATTTTTATTTTTATAAATAAGAGAATCTTTAAATCCTTCATTTTCCCTTATATTCTCCCAGATTTTGGAGAGATGTTTCCTGCCCCCTCTCTCCACATTCCATATATCAAATGACCAATATGATTCTAAAATTTTGTGAGGTATTTCTCTCTGGTATCTGAATCGGTCTATTATTGTTTTTATCGCGAAATGAGGTATATTAGAAGAAGCATAAACAGTACTGAAATGATAATTTCCGTTCTTGGTTTTTAATCTATTTGCAATTGATGCATAATAATTTGGTTCTTTCAAAGTCGTCTGTGGAATACCTCTATAAATAATTATTATACTCTTACTGTTGCGGGGCGTTTTCTGGTGAAATACTAATTTATCAATTAATTTGAAAAAAAAAGAACTAAATATGTAATATACAATCAGCATATGTGGCGATATATTTTTGGTAAAGAACAATAAGATATTTCTTTTTTTTTGACTTTGATGAATTATTTTTGGATTATTATTAATTGAAATTTTTCTTAATAATTGATAAAAAAGGGTTTCATTAATAAACCACCAGTAGGATATATTTTTATATGTTAGAATCTCTTTGATATTTTTACCCTCAACTACCTTCTTATTTGCCCAATTGTTTACCCAATCTAATAAATCTTTGTGGTTCATTATTTATTGAATAATTATTTTATATTTTAAAGATTAAATTATAGATATAGAATGTACGAAAACTGGATAATCTTATAACTTTTTCATAATAGTATAAAATGGGAATGGTCATCTCTATGTCTCTTCTCGAGGACGACCATTCCAAGTTTAAAATATCAATTTTTCTTTCAATCATTTTTCTTTTAATGAATTCAATAAGGAAATATATTCATCAGTTAATTTATCATAATCATAAATTTCAATTCCCTCTTGTTTAATCTGATATGCGGGATCATTCTTCCAGATTTCATACAACTCAAATATCGCTTTATTAATTGCCCCAATATCCCCCCCATTTGCAGATATTCCAATGCGGTGATCATTGATCATCGTTTCAATTTCACCCCCATAATTTATGCTCAGCGTTGGTCTTTTTGAAATTGCATATTCATATATTTTGGCTGAAACAAGATATGGAAAAACCTTAGCATTTAGTTGTAAACAAGCAAATGATTCATTTATTTTATTTTGTATTTCTTCATAAGAAACAAGAGGGTAATTTACTAATATTTTATTTTCAAATAAATCACGATATTTATTTTTAACATCCTCTGGAAAATGTCCATAAAAATTCACCTTTAATTCTGGAATTTCTTTAGATATTGACAATACAGAAGATAAAAAGGCATCTAATGGTTCTTCCCTTCCAAGCATATGCCCTCCAGCGTAAATAAATTCAAATTTTCTTTTTATTTTTTTGTTTTCAATATCTTTAAAATCGTCTAAATCATACCCATTTGGAATGACTTTGATTACATTCTTAGATTTCGCCTTTTTTGCTAAAATATCTTTCAAACCATTAGTAACAGTAACCAAAGCATCAAAATTAGATAATGTTTTCTTTTCAAACTCAAGTGCTTTTTTCTTTGATCTTTCAGTGATGAAATATTGAAAAGGATTATCCATCCAAGGATCCCGAAAATCCTGAATTATATTAATATTGGACATTTCATCTTTCAATCGTGATGCCCAGTAATTTGCCATAAAAGGTGCACCGGTGGCAATAACATTTTTAATTTTTTCCTTCTTTATAATTTTTTTACAATAGGGAATGAGAAAGTGATGCCAGTACTGTGCTTCATCAACATAGAAGAAAAAATCACCCATCCACCGCATTAGTTTATATATCTCTTTTTTAAATATGTTTTTTATATTTCCTATTTCGTAAATTTTTTTATTTTGATCATTCTTGTGTTTAATTGCTTTTTTATACCCGATAATTGATTTATATTTAATATTGTGGATGAACGGTGAAGGTATTCTATGTATAATTATATTTGAATGGTAAACATCATCCAGCCAGTTTTTCCCACCAAGTTGATCCCATTTTACAGTAATCACATGGATAATATATCCTTTTTTTGCAAAATATTTACTAAACTTAGCCCATCTTTTCGCACCGATACCTGAATATGGGGGAAATTTGAATGCAATAACCAATATTTTTTTTTCATTATTCATATTAATTTTTAATCACAATTTTTAATTTCAACAAATTTCATTTTTTTCATTTTAAACATCATAGTATACGATAAATTTTTTAGTAGGGGTATTTTTGATCCAAATCTCCAGTAGTTGCAATACGGAAACGGCAACCCCTCCATAAACTCATGATCAATATATTCAAAACCCAAAGTACTTAAAAATCTACAAAAGGTTTCCGGATCCCATGCTTGAATATGATGATGGGCTTTATCATAATCATTTAACATATCTCTATTGAGTTTTTTAAATTTTTCGTGATTATAAACTAAAGTGGATAAAAAGAATTTTGGAGTAATTATATTTGGTAATGAAATAATAAGAATGCCCCCATCCCTTAAAACCCTATTACACTCTTTTACATAATTTCCAGGGTTATGTGTGTGTTCAATTACTTCATTTGAAACAACAACATCGTATTTTTCATCTTTAATTTCCCTAATATTTTTTACTTCAAACTTTAAGTTTTCATCCCCACTATAAACTAAATTTGCGATATTAATCGCATTTTGACTTAGATCAATACCATCAACTTTACAACCTTTTTCACGCATAAACTTAGAAAATTGCCCCCATCCACAACCATAATCAAGAGCATAAGTATTTTTGGGGACATGTTTTAAAATCCTCATGTATCTGCTTGCTGGAATCCTAACGCCCTTCTCATATTCTGAAATAAATTTTCTAACTTCTTCTTCAGTTTTTCCCTCGTTATATAAATAATATTTCATTATTTACTATTTATAAATTTTAATTGTTCGTATTATCAATAAAAATTCTAAACCATAACTCTAAATTTATTGCCTTCCATATATCTGCTGTTGAATCAACTTCACCACTATAATGTTTATTAAATTTTTCCCGTAATATATCCATATTAAAAATTTTTCTCTTGGACAATCTTTCGTCAAAAAGTATCCCTTCTAATTCTTCTTTTAGTTCTGATGATCTAAACCACTCTTTTGCAGGCGTAGGAAATCCTTTTTTATCTTTTCTCCATGCAATTTCATAAGGAAGCACATCCCCCATACTTTTCCTCAAAATATATTTTGTCCACCCATCATGAATTTTATAGAATTCTGGCAGTGAAAAAAGAAGCTCAAATAACCTATAATCCATAAATGGCAGTCTTGATTCAATAGAGAACGCCATACCTATCTTATCCTCATATTTAAGGTAGGATGGCAGAGCACATATAATAAAATCCTTATATAATTTATTGTTTAATTCGCCATTGAATCTCCTTTTATCTACTACTTCATATGGTTTGTTGTTTAAATGAAATGTTGTATCTATGATCGATTTTTTAAATTTTTTATCAATGATTTTTTTAATATGAAAATTCAATGCCTCTTTTAAAAAATTTTTACCGGAAATTTTCTTTATTTTACTATTCTCCCTAAATACATTTAGTAATTTGGTGATACTAAGTTCTTTAATTGATTTCTTTAATAATGTCAAAAGATAATATGCATAATAATTGTGATACCCTGCTAAGAGTTCATCGCCCCCTTGTCCATTAAGCAGTACTTTAAGATGAGGGTTTGCAAGTTCCATGACATGCCATTGCGGAAACACGCCGGGATGGAATGGTGGTTCGTCGAGATGCCATATAATTTCATATAATTTCTTAAACAATTCTTCACCCTTTGGTTTTACTATATGTTTATCAGCATTGTACTTCTCTGCGATTGTATTGAAAAATTTTCGTTCGTCGTAATCAGACGATTCGTCTGAAAAATATGAAAAAGTTTTAAGTTGGTTTTTGGACATTATTGATGCTATTGAAAATATTGAACTGGAATCAAGACCCCCACTCAGACAAGTGCCAACTGGAACATCACTTCTCAATCTCAATCTGACAGAATCTTCAAAAAGTTCTCTGAATTCTTTAATTATTTCACCTTCTTTTTTATTTATATAATCCTTTTTCTTAAAATTCCAATATCTTTTTACTTTTACTCCATTTTTCGAAATTATCATATAATGTGCAGGCATTAATCTTTTTATGCCATCGAAAAATGTATTTTCTATTCCATCAACTAATTTATTCTCTATGAATGTTACTATTGCTCTATTATCTGGGGTTGCCTCCACAATACCACTTTTTAAAATTGCTTTTATCTCCGATGCAAAAATAAATAAACCTTTTTCACACCAATAATAAAATGGTTTAACTCCAAACCTATCTCTGGATACAAAAAGTTCTTTTTTATCTTCATTCCATATCGCAAATGCCCACATACCATTAAATTTATTTAAGCAGTCAGGACCCCATTCAATAAATGAATTGAGAATTACTTCAGTATCACTGGTTGAGGTAAATATGTATCCTATGGACTCCAGTTCCTCCCTTATCTCTTTATAATTATAAACCTCACCATTATATACAATCCAATAATTTTTTGTTTCATCTGACATTGGTTGGTGTCCTGTTTCTGTTAAATCAATTATACTTAATCTTCTGTGAGCTAATCCCATATCAAATTTATCAGAAAGGTACATACCTGCATCATCAGGACCCCGGTGTACCATAATATCTCTCATTCCTATGAGATTTTTTCTTGATATTTTATTCGTTTCTTCGCCTGTAATATTGTAAAATCCGCATAGCCCACACATTTTAATTTGTTTATAATTTTGATTTTTAGAAGGTTACTTGACACATTTCCCAGTAAATCTTCACCTTATTATGAGTAATTTGTTTCTTTCTTTGTATGTATCAAAACGGGTATTCTAACCCTTAATTCCCCTCGATTATACGAATTATCTTTTCACCACTTTTCCCATCCCCAAACGGATTACTCCAAGACCTATCTCTATTAATCATTAAATTTACTTTATCAAAAATCACATTTGGATCACACCCTGCCAGTAAGTTGCCACCAACCTCAACAGTTTCAGGTCTTTCAGTATTATCCCTCAGCGTAACGCAAGGAACCTTTAAAATGCACGCTTCCTCCTGCACTCCACCAGAATCCGTAAGAACCAATTTAGCATTCGCCTCCAACTGCAAAAATTCAAGAAATCCGAGTGGTTTGATTAATTGTATATTCTCATTTAATTTTATATTAAATTTCTCAATCATTTTTTTTGTTCTCGGGTGTATCGGAAAGATGATTGGTATCCTGAATTCATCATAAATTAGATTTAAGCCGCCAATAATTCCCGTCAATCTTTCAACTACATCTACATTCTCTGCCCTGTGAGCAGTTACAAGAAAATAATTTTTTCTTTCAATTCCGAATTTTTCAAAAACACCAACTTTTTTTTCTGCAATCTCAATATTTTGATAAACACTGTCAACAATTGTATTGCCCGTAACAAATATTTTTTCTTTTTCAAAACCTTCAGAAAGAAGAATTTTCTTGGAATTTTCAGTTGGTGCAAACAAATAATCAGAGATATGGTCTGTTAAAATTCTATTAATTTCTTCGGGCATGTCCCTGAAATAACTCCGAAGTCCTGCTTCAACATGCCCGACTTTTACATGTAATTTTGATGCTGCAAGTGCTCCTGCAAAAACCGTATTTGTGTCGCCTTCAACTAAAACCATATCATTTCTTCCGTACCTTTCTTTTATTAAAATTTTTTCAATCCCTGTCAAAATTTTTGCGGTCTGCTCACCATGAGTTCCAGAGCCGACATCCAGGTTATAATCTGCTTTTGGAAGTTCAAGTTCTTGAAAGAATATTTTATCCATTTCATAAGAATAATGCTGCCCAGTATGAATTAAGTGATACTCTATGTTTTCTTTTTCACATGCCCTTATTACTGGGGCCATTTTTATTATTTCCGGTCTTGTACCTAAGATTATTGCTATCATTTTTCACTCAATTTTATATCATTTTCCGGAACACCTAACACCTTTACTTTGAAGCCTTTGGTGCCCCAGTTATCAGGTTCAAGATAATTTCTTGTATCAATTAAAATTTTATTTTTCATTAAATTTCCAATTTTATCAATATCAAGTTTTTTAAAATCCTCATGATCTGCGATAACAACAATGCAATCAGAATCTTTGACTGCATCATATAATGTAATCAAGTTATATTTAAATTCCTTTACATGAGGATCATAAATTTTAATTTTATAATCCTTATTCTTTAATAATTCAATAATTTTAAGTGCTGGAGTCTCACGAGCATCATCAACATTGCCTTTATAGGAAACGCCGAAAATTGTAATTGTTGGATTTTCAATATCCTTCACTTCTTTTTTAATAATCTCGACAACATAATCCGGCATCGAGTCATTTATATTCCTTGATAAAGTTATAAGTTCAGCTTCTTTAGGAAATTTCTCTGCAATAAACCAGGGATCAATACTTATGCAGTGCCCTCCGACTCCAGGACCAGGCGAATGAATATTTACTCTTGGATGCTTGTTTGCAAGTTTAATTGCTTCCCAGATATTAATATTCAATTTCTCAGCAATTTTTGTAAGTTCATTTGCAAGAGCGATATTCACATCCCTGAATGTGTTTTCCATTAATTTAACCATCTCAGCGGTTGTTGAATCAGTTAAATAAATATCTCCTTCAACAAAATTTTCATATAATTCTTTTGCTTTCTCTGCAGATTCTTTATTGATCCCCCCGATAATACGATCGTTTTCAACTAATTCTTTAAGTATTTTTCCAGGAATTACTCGCTCGGGGCAGTGTGCAGCATATATGTTTTTTCTATTTATTTTTTTCTCTATAATTGGAAGCATTACCCCCTCAAGTGTGCCAGGAGGTACAGTTGATTCAAGGATTATTAAGTTACCTTTTTTAACATATTTCGATATTGCTTCCGTTGCGCTTATAACATAGTTTAGTCCTGCTTTTTTTTCTTTTTTATCAAGTGGCGTAGGGACACAAATAATAAAAACATCTGCTTCTTCAGGTTCGGTTTTAGCAATAAGATTTTTTGAATTTACTGCTGCTTGAACTAATGTTTTAATATCCGGTTCTTCTATGTGAATTTCACCGTTGTTTATAATATTCACTGTATTTTTGTTTACATCAACGCCAACAACTTTATATCCTTGTGTTGCAAACATGCTTGCTGTTGGCAAGCCAATGTACCCTAAACCAATTACACAAATTTTTGTCATTTTATTTTATTGTATTTCGAGGCTGTCTAACAATTATGAAAATGCAAATTTTCAGATTTTTATAGTAGTTCAGCATGTCGGTTTAATTTTTGGAAAATTCCAAAAAGTGAATTGTGAGACAGTCTCTTTCAGTCTTAAATAATTTTTATACTCGTTTATATCCAGTTTATTTTTAATTTCCGAAAAGAATTTTCTGGTTGTAAATACAGTTACTTCGTTTAATCTTGGATTTGCCATTTCGCAAACAGAGCGTAAAAACTCAGGATGATCCAAAATTTCAAGTACTGCTATTTTATTTTTTTCTTTTTTCATCTATGAAAAACACCTCCGTTTTGAATTTAATTCACCCTTAAGTAGTTTATCTAAAATGCCTATATTTTTCTCCCAATTGAAATGTTTTTCAACAAATTTCCTTGCATTTATTCCGAGTTCAGTTCTCAGTTCATCGTTTTCAAGTAATTTTATTACGCCATCAGCCATTGCAGCAGGGTCTTCCGGCAGCACAAGGATTCCGGTTTCACCGTCAATTACAAATTCCCTGAACCCAATAGCATCAGTTGCAACGACCGCTTTACCACAAGCCATGTACTCCTTGCAATTATGCGGGGACATTCCTGCAGACCTATTTGGAAAAGTTGAAACGCAAACATCCGCAAGGTTCATAAGTTTGGGGAGTGTGTTGTAAGGCACAACACCAGTAAAAGTTATATTTTTATCAATTTTCAATTCTTTTGAACGAGTTTTTAGTTTTGGAAGTTCAATTCCCCCGCCAACAACCACAACATGAACGATATGTTTTTTTAAAATATACGGCACTGCTTCAATTAAATATTTAATTCCAATCCATGGAGCAAGATTCCCCACAAAAAATATTATTGGTTTATTGGAAGGAATATCGTATTTATTCATTATTCTCAAATCTTTAGACATTGGCTTAAACTCATCAGTATCAACAGAGTTTGGGATTACGGTTATCCCCTCTTTGGAAATTTTAACTCTTTCGAATAGTATATCAATGTTTTCTTTTGAAGCAATAATTATTTTTTTTGCCCTTTTGCAACAAAATTTTTCTAATACCAATCCAAATTTTAACTCAAATTTTGAGTAATGGCTTGCTCCCCAGAGATCGTGAACATTTATAATCATTGGAACCCCCGTAACCCTTGATGCAATCCACGATGCCATTCCGACAAGATATGGGGGATTATGCGAAAGTATTACATCAATTTTATTTTTCATTATTATCCTGATTGCATAAAATGCCATCAATGGAATAACAATAGAATAGTATAAATAATTAGGTCCAATATAAGGAAGCCGGTAAACATGAATGCCGTCAACTTCCTCGTATTTTTTAACTTCCTCCTCAAGCGTTACATGCGGGGTGCTTTTCGGGTGATGCACAAGCAGGTGAACCTCGTTTCCAAGTTTAACCAGATTTTTTGCCGTCTGGTAAGTTCTTATCGTTCCTCCTCCCTGGTGGGGGAAAAACCACCTTGCCATCTGCAGTATTTTCATTTTACCTCATATCAATCTCGGCATTCTCACCGATATATAACCTCTCCCCCTTCCCAAATACTTTTGCCTCAGCACTCACAATGCTGCCCATCAACAAAACATCCTTTATTTCACTGTTCATCCCGATAATTGAATTTTTTATTATTGAATTAACGACTTCAGAACCTTTTGCTATTGAAACATAAGGACCTATCACCGAGTCCTTTATCCTGCACCCCGCCTCTATTATAACCGGGTCTATTACGGCACAATTTTCAATTTCCCCTTTTATCCGGGATGATTTAAGCAGAATTTTATTTACATTAAGAAGCATCTCAGGTCTCCCGCAGTCATACCATTTCTCAATTTTAAAAGTATTAAGTTTTGCTCCTTTATCAACCATTACCTGTAGAGCGTCTGTAAGCTGGTATTCTCCCCCTTGACCCCCCTTGCCTTCCACTATATTATCAAGTGATTCAAATAAAATTTTTGAATTATTTATTACATAAACCCCTGCCGCCGCAAGATTGGATTTCGTGATTTTCGGCTTTTCAACCAATTTTCGTATTGAATTGTCATTGTTTAATTCAACAATACCATACAGGGAAGGATTATCAACCTCTTTAACACCAATCGTTCCGTCATACTCATCAGAACATTCGCCAAGCATTTCTTTGTATTTTCTCTCAAATATCTCATCCCCGAGAACAATTAAAACAGGTCCGTCAATAACATCTTTTGTCACCCATATAGAATGTCCAAGTCCCATCTGCTCTTTTTGCTCCACAAAATCAATCTTAAATTTATTTTTATAATTTTTCTCAACATAATCAATTAATTTTTCCTTCATGTACCCGACAACAATCACAACCCTTTCAACCGCTCCTTCCATCTGGTCAAGTATATGCCCGATAATCGGCTTTCCTGCTACATGAACCATTGGTTTTGGTATTGTATGCGTTAAGGGCTTCAACCTTGTTCCCGCCCCTGCTGCAGGGATTATTGCTGTGTACCTCATTTTTATTTTTAGATTAATATTGAATTTTTGCTAAACATACATTAAAACACCTTCTTCATCATAAACTCCGCAGTCAAAAGTTGTCCTGAACAACGGCGGCGACCAGTAACCATACATCTTTATTGCATAACAACCGATGTACTTACCGGACAAAATTTTATATACTCTTGATCCGGGTATTTTTCCTTTTATCCTTTGTATTTCTTCAGGCATTTCACTGTATTTCACTTCCGGGGATTTAAACTGCGCGTTTACTGATGCCACAGACATCGTTTCATCGTCTCTGCAGATTTTCTTTACAATTCCATTGAAAGATAAAATTACCGTGTAATTATCATGTTCTCTTGTGATTTTGCACTCCTTTATTTTGTTTAATTCCCCTTCCGTTAAGCAGCCGTCAAGAGGAAGCCAGCAATTCCCGTAACCGTAATGTAAATTAACCCACAATTGAGTTAATTTTGTCTGCGAATTATAGTCAAGACCTTCTATATTAATCTCTCCCTTTTCCTTTTCACAGAACTTGTTCAAACTCCTGTGCTTTGATTTTGTAAGTTCTTCTAAATTAATTTTTAATTCTTTTTTATTTTCCATGTTTTATCTCGTGTATTGTTTTCCCGGGAACCCGATACCATAATATTCCATACCCTGATTTTCTGCTTTAACGGGGTCTAAGATTCTTCTCCCGTCAACGACGATTTTATTTTTCATTAAACTGAATTTATCGTAAATTTCTTTAAAGTCGTTCCACTCGGTCATTATTATACAGAGGTCTGCATTTTCAAGTGCCGAATCAATGCTTTTGCAGTATTTCACTTTATTCCCGAAAATTCCCTTTGCATTCTCCATCGCCTCAGGATCGTAAACAAAAATTTTAGCGCCGGATTTTAATAATTTTTCAATTGTAGGAATCGCCGGGGCATATCTCACATCATCTGTTCCTTCTTTAAATGCAAGACCGAGAACAGCAATTTTTTTACCTGATAAATCCATTATATCTCTTGCGATTTCATAGGCGCGCATCTTTTGTTTTTCGTTTAAGTCAAGAACGGCGTTAAGTAAAACCGGCTCGTAATTTTCTTCTTTTGCTTCTCGAACCAGTGCATTAACATCCTTTGGAAAGCAGCTTCCTCCAAAGCCCACCCCTGCGTTCAAAAAATTCGGGTTTATTCTCCTGTCAAGACCGATTCCTTTCGCAACTTCAGTCACATCAACGCCTGTTCGCTCGCATATATTTGCAATCTCGTTTATAAAAGAGATTTTTGTAGCAAGAAACGCATTTGAAGCGTATTTTATCATTTCAGCTGCCCTTAAACTTGTTCTCATTATAGGGCAGTCAAAATTTTTATATAATTCACGGATCATGTCGCCCGATTTTTTATTTAATTCCCCGATTACTATCCGGTCAGGGTTCATGAAATCATAAATTGCCTTTCCCTCCCGCAAAAATTCGGGATTCATGCAAACGCCGAAATCCCTGCCTGCGGTTTTGCCTGAAAATTCTTCAAGGATAGGGATTACAACGGAATCGGTTGTTCCCGGGATAACGGTACTTTTAACGACCACGACATGATAATTGTTTTTTTCTTTCAATGCTTTCCCGATGGATTTTGCCGATTCTTCAATATATGTTAAATTAATGCTTCCGTCATCGCCGCCTGGTGTGCCGACTGCAATAAATGTAATGTCTGAATTTTTAACGGCATTTTCCGCATCCGTTGATGCGGTTAAATTTTTCCCGATATTCTTTTTTAGGAGTTCTGACAACCCTTCCTCGTATATCGGGGGGATTTTATTGTTTATCTTTCTTACTTTTTCTTCAATCACATCAACGCAATATACTTCATTATCTAAATCCGCAAGACATGCGCCTGTTATCAATCCGACATATCCTGCGCCGATTACTGAGATTCTCATTTTTATTAATTACTATTTTTACTTAAAATTTTGTTTTTTATTTAAGTCAAATTTACATTGGATTCGTAATATCATTAATCATTTTTCAAATCTAATTTTAATTTAAAACAACTTTTAAAATGAAACAACTAAACCTCCCCGAATTAGAGCAGCAAATTCAAAAATACTGGGATGATGCAGGTACATTCCGGCGGATTTGCGAGATGCGAAAGCCGGGCAAAAAATATTACTTCTGCCAGGGACCGCCGTTTACAACAGGACACGCGCACATAGGGCATGCGTGGAACCACACGATCAAGGACTTAATTATCAGATATAAGACAATGCAGGGCTTTGATGTCTTCAGGAGAGCCGGCTGGGATATGCACGGGCTTCCGATAGAGGTTAAGGTTGAGCAAGATGTCTTGAAAAGTAAAAATAAAAGGGAAATTGAAGAATACGGGATTGATAACTTCATCAGGGAATGCAAGAAATTTGCTATCAGGAATATGCACGCGATGACCGGGCAGATTAAACGGCTCGGGATCTGGCTTGACTGGGACGACCCTTACATGACAATTGACAGGCGATACATGGAAGGTGTGTGGTTCGGCATCAAAAGGGCTTATGAACAGGATTTGCTTTATTCCGATAAAAGGGTTATTCACTGGTGCCCGAGGTGCGAGACAGCGATGGCTGGCTATGAAGTAAGGGACGAATACAGGGATGTTACCGACCCTTCGGTTTTTGTTAAAGCGAAAATATTAAGTGATAATGAATTAAATAATGAATTTATTTTAATCTGGACAACAACTCCCTGGACGCTTCCTGCGAATGCTGCAATCGCCGTTCACCCCGATTACGATTATGTTAAAATTAAATTGGGTGATGAAATTTTAATTCTTGCCGAAGGACTTCTCGGTGTCATTGAAAAAACAGGAAGAGAATACAAAATTTTAAATAAATTCAAGGGCATTGAACTTGAAGGGCTCAGGTATGAGCCGATGCTAAACATTCCCATACAGCAGGGCTTTTCTCACAGAATTGTTCTTGCACCCGAACTTGTGACACTTGAAGACGGGACGGGATGCGTTCACATTGCACCGGGACACGGCGTTGAGGACGAAGCGGTCGGTGCGAAAAATAATTTACAAAAATTATCGCCCGTTAATCCTTCAGGTAAGTTTACAACTGAGCCGTACATGGAAATTTATGTAAGGGATGCAAATAAAATTATAATTAATGATTTAAAAAATTCGGGAAATTTACTTGCGGAAGAGACGGTCTTTCACCGCTACCCGCACTGCTGGCGGTGCAAGACCCCTTTAATTTTGCGAACAACAAACCAGTGGTTTCTCGCGGTTTCAAAAATAAAAGATAAATTAATCGTAAAGAACAGGGAAATTTCGTGGGTTCCCGATTGGATTGGAAGCGGCGGGGATAGCAGGTTTGAGAACTGGCTAAAAAATGCAGAGGACTGGTGCATTTCAAGGCAGAGATACTGGAATACTCCTCTTCCTGTCTGGAAGTGCGAGTGCGGCAATATGGAAGTGATCGGAACAATTGATGAATTAATTGAAAAAGCAGTCCAGGATATTGACCCGGAGATTCTTGATTTACACCGACCCGCGATTGATAAAATAACCCTTAAATGTTCATGTTCAAGAGAAATGCACCGCGTAAAAGATGTAATGGATGTATGGCTTGACTCCGGGAGCGCGTCATGGGCTAATTTAGGGTACCCGCATAAAAAGGAAATTTTCAATAAATTATTTCCCGCCGACTTTATCACGGAAGGGAGCGACCAGACAAGGGGCTGGTTTTACTCAATGCTTGTTTCGTCAGTAATTTCCTTTGACAGCATCGCATACAAACAGGTTCTTTATCACGGGTTTACGCTTGATTCCGAAGGCAGGAAAATGTCAAAGTCCCTTGGTAATGTAATTGACCCGCTTGACATGGTTGAAAAATACGGGGCGGATGCCTTCAGGTTTTACCTGCTCTTTGCAACCGTTCCCTGGGAGGATTTAAGGTTCTCTGAAGAGGGAATGCAGTCGGTAGGTAAAATGCTGAATATATTATGGAACACATACTCGTTTGCAAAAAATTACATGGAAATTGATAATTATAAATTTAATAAAGATGATTGCGGGGAACTTGAGATTGCGGACAGGTGGATTTTGTCAAAATTCAATTCATTAATTATTGATGCAACTTTTGGGATGGAAAAGGTCTATCCGCATGAAGCAGTTCGCCCGATTAATGATTTTGTCCTGAACCTGAGCAGGTGGTATATAAAACTTGTCCGCGACCGCGTGTGGATTGAGTCGTCCGATCCAAGAAAAATTTCCGTTTATTACACGCTGCACACGATACTTACAGGGTTATCAGTAATTATGGCACCCGTAACTCCGCATCTCTCGGAGCATGTTTACAGGGATCTTACGGGTGAGGAGAGCGTGCATTTCAAAAAATGGCTCACTGCGGATGAAAAATTAATTGATAAAAAATTAGAGGACAGGTTCTCAACAGCGCAAAAGATTATTGAATGCGTTCTTGCGGCAAGGCAGGAAGCAGACATCAAGCTGCGGTGGCCCATAAGAAAGGTCACGGTAACGCCGAAAGAGCCGCTTGAAATTGATCCCGTGAAAAATTTAATTTTGAAGATGTCTAACGCAAAGGAACTCGTGATTGAAGATGTTGAAGTAACCCTTGTTGTTAAGCCGAATTTTGCATCAATGGGACCGAAGTTTAGAGGTGATGCTGGAAAAATTGTAAAGAAATTAGGTGAACTTGACGCTGCGGAAATTAAAAATGCGATTGATGAAAATAATGAATATAAACTAAAAATAGAAGGAAATGAATTTATTTTAAATCCGGATGATCTGTTTTTTGAAACAAAACTGCCTGAAAACATAATCGCCGAGGAATTCGACGGAGGAATGGTTTATATTGATAAGACGCTTGATGATAAACTGTACTCTGAGGCGATGGCAAGGGAAGTCATCAGGAGAATCCAGGACATGAGAAAGGAAATGGATTTAAATGAAGTCGCAGTCGTTGATGTTTTAATTGACACAAATGAAGGGTTTGATTTGTATGTTAAGGAGAACCTGGAGTATATTGAGAAGGAGACGCGGAGTAAGATTGGGTTTGGGAAGGGGGAAGGGTTTGGGAAGGTGTGGAAGATTGAGGGGAGTGAGGTGAGGGTGGTGGTTAAAGAATGAATGGAGAATTATTCTATTCTGACATCAAATGCTCTAGGACCCCTTGGTGAAAATCCAATTTCAAATTTTACAAATGATCCTTCTTTTAACATTGTTTTCTTATCTTGACTACGTGGATCAAAAAAGATATTATCTTTCCATCCACTTATATTATGTGAGCGTATATAACCTTCTGTTCGAGTTAGGGGTAATCCTATTATTCCCCTATGTGTCTTTCGACGACCATTTTCCATCCAAAATATTGGAACTTTTCTTTGGAGATTTTTTGGCGATTTTCTATAGGAATGTTTAAAGTATTTAACTGCATCATTATATCTACCATTTATTGTGTATATTATTGCTTTATGGTATGCTAACTTCCAGTTATCTCTAAATCGGATGTCAGATGAAAGTTGGTCAACATATCCTAACAGTATTTCATATGGTGGATTATCATCTTGAAGAAATATTTCAATATATAGGGGTATCACACCTGGGGGATATGTATCTCCATTCATGGCTTCTTCTAAAAACAAAGTTGCTTCTTCTAAATCTGAGTTATTATAATATTCTATTATAGCAAGAGTATAATACCCACTTCCATCTTTTTTAATATTTAATAATTCTTTTGCGATGGCTTTTGCTCTTTTTGGATCAATCTCTGAAGTTGACTTTGTAAGAATATAATTTAATCGTTGCTCTCCTTCAAGATTATAAACACAGTAAGATAATCCTTCATTTATAACATCAACAGCCTCATTTATTAATTTCATTTTTTCGTCTTCATCTTTGTTACGGCATAAATCGCAAAGTATTCTTGCATGGATAACATATGAGTGTATGTTATCATTGGCATTTTCTCTGGCTTCACATAATATACCAATAATTTCCTGTATCTCTGGATCACTCCTCGGTTTATCTAATAGAGTTTTCTTGTTTTGTTCCCATTTTATTTTTGCAAGTGTTGTTAATACATTCTGCTTTCTTTCCATCAAAGCATAGTGTTCAATTGGGTCTACAAGGGCTTCTTCTAAAAGAGGTATAACCTCTTCATCTTCCGGGTTTATTTTTACCTTTAACCTCGCAAGGTGGTGTATTATTGGTCTTGCAGGTTGTCTATTCTTTAGGTCGGATAATGCTTCACATAATCCTTTCTCGGTTAAAGGTCTTAAAGTACCTCTTTCCTCCCAATGTACTCCCTTTCCAATAAAAAGACAACTAATGAAATCGGCTTCAATTTTAGATCTTAAATCTACAGTCTGCGCAATACTTAGGAGATATTCCTCAATCTTACTTTGCCCAATTATTTCAATTATATGCTTCGCGACTAAAGAATGATATATTGATACAAAATAATAGTTAGTCCGGGAATCTATTGACTCTTTTATAAACATATTACCCTTTTCTACTGCAATTTCAAAGGTATCTGGATATGAAAGAGGTTTCCCAACACATTTAATCAGTGCTTTTCTGAGAACTGCGATAGGCATATCCAAATCTAAACTTTTAGTAAGAGCACAAATAGAAATACAGGTTTTAGTATCTGGATCCGGTATTGAATTAAAATTTTCTTGGAGTATTCTATTAATGGAACGTTTTGTGGGGTCAATTGTCCTATAGATTATTGGGAGAAATGTTTTTTCTTCATCTATTATAGTATATACTTCATCTTCTTCAATTTCTTGAAATTTATGTTTACGGGTAATATCTAATATGTACTGCGCGAGGTCTTTTTTTTCTTCAGCAGATAAATCGACATCAGCATCTATTGATACTGGGTAATTTGTTTGAGTTTCATCTTTCCTTATGATTTGATTTATAGATTGAGACATTTGAGAATGTTTAACGTCTTCAAATATCAAACTAGTTGGATATTTACACTCCGCTGAAAGATTCTTGAATTGTGAAATATACTCTCTATCAAGTGTAAATTCAGCCCAAAAAACCAGTCGTTCTGGGCCCTTAATTCTATTTTTTTCAGATGCTCGCTTTATTTCTTCCAGAAATTCTTCAATTTCTTCTGGGTTTGGAATCGGATTCACTGAATAACTCGGAATCTTTATTGCAATAGCTCGATGTTTTTTTATTAACTCATATACTGCGGCTAAAATAATAAATGTCCTTCCAGTTCCTGGTCTTCCCTCGACTTTAACAATGAGCGAATGTTTATCCCCGTCTTTTTTATTCAATACTACATCAATAACATCTTTTATTTCTTTTCGTTGAAAATGCCAATTATTTCCAAATGGTTTAAAACTATTTGTATCACCGTAGAAAAACATCTTTGCAGATATATCACCTTCCAAATCCTCAAAAAGAACAGGGTTATAAACTGACAGGAAGCTGCCAATCTTGGTTGGATTAATAGGCACGACATCATATCCAATGGGTATGCGTTTAAGAGTAAGATCATCAGGATTTCGAAGTGCAACTTGTTTTGAAAGTTCTTTTGCAAAACTATCTAAATCCGCAACTATCCATTCAACATTACGCCGTCCTAATAAATATGTTTTCTCTTCATCAGGTGCTTCCTTAAATATAGCATAATATGTATTTTTTGGGCTCCCTATTTCTTTTATTAACTTATCTAATATCTGAAAAAATAAATTATCATCAAATGAATATCCAATAAACAAAAAAGAAACATTAGCCGCATGACTGGCAAGTATATCAAATATTTTCGATCTTTCTACCATGGCAACAGTCAAATCCCCAGAGTCTAGTACCATTGAACCTGGCTGACCATAGGGTATATCTAAACTACCCATCAATTTCACACAAAGTATCTCTGACTGCAAACCAGTTAGTACAAACTCTTTTCCTGTTGAAATTATACGGACATTCAAAGATTGATTTTTATGTAGTGACTTTTCAAGAGCAAGATCATAGTTTGTAGTAAATACTGTGAACCAGGGGAGACCAGTTAAATTTGAAACTGGGGTTTCAATTTTTGCGTGCTTTAATTTATCTTTAACCAACTCATAAACTTTCTCATATCCATACTTTTCGCACATGTCCCCCATAATTTGGAAATTATCTTTTAGCGGACTTGTATAGGTCAGTTTATTCTTAATAGAATTAACTAGTTCATCCCAAGTAGATCCTCCACTATCTGCTGTCAACCCTGCACCTGCAAATAGCGCACATTTACGAGTGGCCACCGCAGCCGCAATATCTGATATATTCATCTTTTTTTGATGTTAAAATTTAAAATTCAAAGTAAATTAATTATATTATAAAATCTAAGTGTATTTGAGCGAAGCATAAATACGCTCCTTCTCGTCGGCAAACTCTGACTTTGAGAAGGTCTTAAAGATTGAAGACAGTAATGTGGGGGTGGCGATTAAGGACTAATTCTTATTTATAATCCCCGAATTATAATAATTAATAATCAAGCAGTTAAAATGCCGACATAAGTAAAAGGCGTTTATAAGAAGGGAATAATAACAACATTCCTGAATATTTTAATATTTTAATCTAATTTTATTAAAGTAGAATGAAAAACAGCAGCATTGAATTTAGATGGTTTGCATCCCATGCGAAGGAATTGAGAAAGTATGCCGGCAAGCACATAGCTGTTGTTGGGAGTGAAGTTGTTGCGGTTGGAGATACTTTCAAAGAGGTGTTTGAGAAAGGAAAAGAAAAATCAGGGAAGATTCCGTTAGTGGGTTTCATCCCCCGGAAAAATACGGTCTTCTACAAAATAGATGAGAATGGCAGTGCTTGAGTTTGAGTATGACGGGAATGGAATACCAATAGCAGAAGTTGGTATGAAAAATAAAAATAAGGAGATAAGGACATATTTTTTTGTGGATTCCGGGGCGGACTTTACATTGATTCCGAGGACAGCGGCTGAGTATTTAGGATTACTTGATAGTTTAAAAGAGGAATATGTTGATGTGGCGGATGGCGTCGGCGGCGGAGCGGTTTCGTATGCGATAAAAAAGGCAACACTCATTATTCAGGAACATAGTTTTAATGCAGATGTGGCATGTGCATTAACAGATGATGTTCCCTATTTGCTCGGCAGAAAATCTGTCTTTGAGAAGTTTAAAGTATGTTTTGATAATAAAAAGAATATTACAACATTTTCGTATGAAAATGAAAAATAAAAAATTTGACGCAGTAAAGATGATGCGCGAAATACGGGATAAATTAAGCAGAATATACAATAAAGACCCGGAAATTGAGAAAAGAGAGTTGCAGGATATAAGAGAAAAATATGGGATAAGAGCGTAACTGTTGAATGAAGTCATGGATGTTATTATTGGCGCAAATGAAGGATTCAACTTCTACATCAAAGAGAATTTAGATTATATTGAGAAGGAGACCCGCAGCAAGATTAAGTTCGGGAAGGGGAAAGGTTTTGAGAAGGTGTGGAAGATTGAGGGGAGTGAGGTGGGGGGTGGTTAAGGGGTGAAATTAGGTATTGAAATTATTGAAGGTTAAACAACCCAAAAGTTATAATGGAACCATCAAATAAATCAACAATATTAGGCACAATAACCGGAATTACTGCCTTTTTTGTTATATTTTTATTTACTGGAATGGGTCCTTTTTGGATACCGATTGGAAGTATTGCTACAGGGATAATAACTTGCTATATTCTAAGCAGATACATATTCCATGAGAAATGTGAAACAAAATTAATTACAGGAGTTATAGGAGTAATGAGTATAATTTTGATTTTGCTTATCATTATTTTGTCAATAATTGTTAAATAATTTCCGAATTAATACGAATGCCTGTTACTCTCTTCGGGGGTGATGCCTGACAGGGGTGATGTTGGAATTATAATCGCGGACTGAATATAAGATAAAAAAGGAGAGAGAAAATATATCTTCCACAGGGTAAAAATAAACCCCAAATTCCTTGATTATGCAAGAATTTTATTTACTCGTAAACCTTTGAATTTTTTGGGGAATCATGCTGTCTTTGAATGTTTTTTGCATGAGGTCTTTGAATGTTTTTTGAAAGTACCTATCCGTCATGCCTGCTATAAAATCTCTGACTTTTTCCGGGGGGGTTGAATTTTCAAGATATTTTTTATTTTTACTAACCCAGTCTAAGTCAATAAGTTGCCTGTATATTTCTGATTTTTTATTTTCTTTTATAATATCCTCTAAAAATGTTTCAAAAAGTTTCTCATACATATTTTTTATCTTTTCTTTATCCCCTGATCGCTCTTCATGTTCATACATGCCATCATATATATGTCCATAGTTAAAATCTATATAATCCTTTAGACAGTCCGACATTTCCCTTGAATATGAAATATAATCTTTCCCGTAACTATTTTCAATCAGATCAATAATCAGGTTATTGACTATTTCATGATTTTTTACTCCAATTTTTTCCCTGCAATGTTCTGGAACTTTTGATTTACTTTCTATGAGTCCAACCTCTATGGCATCCTCAAGATCCCTGCCAAGATATGCTATAACATCTGCAAATCTTACAACACACCCCTCCAATGTCATAGGAACATAATCTTTTTTACCTTTTTTTACCTCTTCAATTTCGATGTCAAATTTTTCCCAATCCTTGTCTTTTACAGGTTCTAACTTTTGCTTATGATCCTCACCATTATGACATAGAATTCCATCCAGAACTTGAAGAGTTAAGTCGCAATCCTCTATTTTGTCAAGGAATTGGACACCTTGAACATTATGTAAGAATCTACCAACAGCATATTCTTTACAGTTTTCAGATAGGACTTCGGATAGAATTTTCTCACCAATATGACCAAATGGGGCATGACCAATGTCGTGACCCAACGAGATTGCTTCAATGAGGTCCTCATTCAATTTGAGTGCCCGCCCTATTGTTCTTGCTATCCTTGAAACTAATTGAACATGAAGAACTCTATGAGTGGTGTGGTCATTATCTACTAAGAAAAATACCTGTGTTTTATCTATGTATCTTGAATACGCATGCGTATGTATGATTCTATCAGCATCTCTTGAGTATGCTGCCCTAATATCCTCTTTTTTGTAATGCTTTCTTCTTAATCCCTCTTCACTTTTGGATGCATGATCGGATAAAGAATTTTTTTCCCGATCCAGGATATATGACTTTATCTTTCTTTTCAATTCTTCATCAAGTTCTCTACTGTAATTGTTTTTTGTATTTATCATTGTATCTCTATAATTAATTAGTATTGAAATGTATAAATTGAAAAAATTTGATCAATCCAAAACCAAATTTGAATTGATATTAAATTTTAAGAGTTATTTGATTTAACTAATTAAATTAAAATTCCCCGGTGCAGTACAAGGAAGCATCTGATTTTTGATATACTTTATAATCCATCGCTTTGCATCCTTCGCGAGTGTTGTCTGACAGAGAGTGATGTGGGGTGGTGATTAAGGATTAATCCTTATTTATAATCCCAGAATCATAATACTTAATAAAATAATCAATTAAAATGCTGACATCAGTAAAAGGAGTATATAAGAAGGGAATAATAAAGCCCCTGGAAAAGATAGGAATAGAAGGTAGATCCGATGTGATAATTACTTTTCTTGGTAATAAAAAAATAAATAAAAAAGGTATATTGAAGAGCCAGCTTGCCGAGATGGCTGCGGACCCCCAGGTTCAATCGGAAATAAAAAAGATTAACCGTGAGTTTGCAGCGGCAGAGTTAGACGGTTTGGGTGAGTAAAAATGGAAATTCGCAGAGGTGAAATTTATTTCGTTAATTTGAATCCTGTGAAAGGACATGAACAGGCGGGTAGAAGACCGGTTCTGGTCTTATCTGTGGATGAAATCAATAACTTGCCCCTTGTTGTCACTGTCGTTGTTGGAACGAAAGGCGAGAATATAGTCCGTGATTACCCAACTAATGTTCGCGTGCCGCCTGAAGAGAGCGGTTTGCCGATTGAGACATTGTTTTTGTGTTTTCAAATCCGTTCAATAGATAAAAAACGGTTTCTGGAAAAACCTGCCGGGAAGGTTAGCAATAGAACATTAGAAAAGATTGAGTGTGCTGTTAGATTTTGTCTTGGTTTGTGATTTATCAAAAATAAAAAATAAAAAATTTGATGAGGTAAGGATGATGAGAGAAATCAGGGATAAACTGAGTGAAAAGTATATAAAAGACCCGGAAGTTGAAGAAAGAGATTTGGAATGTGTGGGAAAAGAGTATAAGATTGTATGCTAAGAATTTAGAGTATATTGAAGAGACGCGCAGCAGGATTAAGTTCGGTGAAGGAGGTTTCGGGAAGGTCACTGAAGATTGAGAGAAGTGATGTGAGGATTGTGATTAAGAGGTAAATATTAAAGTTTTTGAGGAAAAATAAAACTCTCAGCAAGAACATAAACCCACGATTGCGGCGGCATAAATTCAGGAAATATTTTTTCCGGCTTTATTGGTCTGGAAAATTCCTCAACCTTTTTAATTTCAATCGCAACTCCAGTGTCTCTATCGCCAAAATAATCAAAAAACTCTTTTTTTTCCAATCCTGAAAATTCCCCAAAATCTCTCCACAAATTTTCCGGTTCATCTTCTATAATCTCTCCGACATCCAGAAAGCAAACAAAGGCACTGGTTGGCTTTGCAGCGTAAACCAGAATCTTTTTAACATCTCTTTTAAAAGAGGTCTTCCTGAACTCGTATTTCTTGTTTCCGTTCAAAATTTTCTCTACATATTTTACTTTAATTGAAAGTATGGCAATCATTTTATTTTTATCATTTCTCTGCGTCCTCTGCGCCTCTGCGGTGCTAAACAATTACACGGTTTGATTTGTATCTTATGCAAATTTAGATTGTATTGACTGATAATCCACCAGAATTTCCTCCCTACCTCTCCTTCATCTTTCCAAGAATCCTCTCGTAAACTTTCCTTTCTTCATCCCCGGCACCGCTTTTCCTGTAGAGTTTTTCAACTATCAACTCAGGCGTACTTTTCCCTATCGTGTTGAACTTCGGCTGCCGATCAACAATCAGGTTCAGGTTTTCATCAAGCCCTGTTGCAGTTATCCCGTCAACCCTCACGCATTCTCCGATGTGTTTTAAAATATCCTCGGACAGGTGTGTTACGACAACTGCGAAATCATCTTTTTCGGAGAGCATTTCAAGAATACTTGAAACCATTCTTGCAGCGGCTCCGGGTTCTGTTATTGATTCAAGTTCGTCTATCAAAACGATTTTTTTCTTACCGGATACGAGAATTTTTGATATGTCTTTTAGCGTGCGCTCAAACGCGCCCGCATTCAGTGTTCCCGCGTGTTTACTCAGGAAATAAATTTCATCAACAAGCGGGAATTCATAATACTCGCTGCTCACCGGAAGCCCGCCCTGCGCAAGTATTTGCATTTGCAGTATCGTCTTTAGAAGCGTTGTTTTCCCGCCGGAGTTTGCACCCGTTAAAATCGCTACCTTTTTTGTTTCAAGTTCACCGCCAAGTGAATATGAGACAGGAATAACCGGCTCTTTTTCAAGAAACAGGTTTTTAGCGTTCTTGAAATAGAGAGCTTTATTTGATTCGCTTATTTTCGGGAGATTGCAATTGTTTTCCCTGTAAAATTTAATTACCGCGAGAATTTTATCAAGTTCAATAATTTTTTCATAAGCACTTTTTAAAAAATCTTCTTTGCCTGCAAGTTTTCTCGCTAATTTAACCTTGAAACCGTGTTCTTCTTCAAGAATTTCCGAATTTATTTTGTTCAGCAGGAATTTAATCTCGTCCTCGTTCACTTCCGGGGGGTAATTTTTTTCAAATATTTCGCTTAATTTCGCAGGGGGTATGTTAAATTTTTCGGAAATTTTTTTGATGTGCTCATCTATAACATCTTTAATGATTTTCTTGAAAATATCAAGTTCCGAGATATTTTGTATATTTGCATTCATTTCAAGAAGTTCCCTGCCGCCTATTTTAATTTCCTCCTCATCAACCCTCTTTAAAATTTCGGAATTTATTTCATTTAACTCTTCATAGACGAAATCTTTAAAATTTTTGAGATTTTCTTTCCTTTCCCGTATCGCGGGGCTATCAGGTTCAATCTTGTCGTTGAACATGAAAATTTCATTTATAATTTCTTCTGAAATATTTGATTCAATAATGAACTCATTAAATCCCGGGAATTTTTCAAGAAGCAAAAATATCTCAAAAATTTTCTTTAAAGCACCCCTGTTTACAATAAAATCGCTTAAAATGTATTCGGGCAGTATTTCCGCAACCTTTGGCTCATAATTAATGAACACTACATGTTTTCCCTGTTCCCCCAGATTATCCTGCTGCATTGTCAGATGAACAATTTCACAGTGTTTTTTCAAGGGAAGTAATTTTTCATAAATTTCCTCATCATCCGTTGCAATTATCCTGTCAACAAAAAAATTCCCGGTTTCTTTTAACTTAAAATCTTTAAGGATTTCCCTGGTTTTTTCAAGCGTAAAATCGTCAATAGTATTGTAAATTTTTATTTTTTCGTGCGAATCTTTAATTTCATCGGGATTGCAGGTTAAATCAATGGAAAATTTTTTGCAGGCAGGTTCTGTCACAACATATCCTTTAATTATATTTGAAAGTTCCCTGTAAACTGCTTTTGCATCCCCTGTTTTAAGGAGTTTCATAATTAATTATTAGAATTGTAAGGTGAAATTTCATTGAACGATATAAAATAAAATCATACCTGCAACTCTTCAACCAACTTCTCAAATTCACCGACCTCAATTTTTTCAATATTCTTTAAATTATCGCCGCCGACTGTGAGGTTAAAAATCCCGCATCCCGATGCGATTTCTTCAAGCAGTATTTTTGCAATTTCCATTTTTTTGATTTTAAAGTTGTAGTCGTAGCATCCGGAGTAACTGCCGATTACCTTCCCGAAATCCATCCCCGCGATTGCAATTATTTTCGCATTGAAATACCTCCCGAGAAAAACACACCTGTCGCCGTCTGTAAACCCGCCGAAATTATAAATATTTTTTAAATTTTTCCGGTTTACCTGGCATGTTCCGAAAATAACTCCCCTGAATTCGGGGACATATTTTTTCAATTGTAAAATATTATCCCCGTGTGCATGAATCAATGTTACGGTTCCGGAGTTGTTTGCCTCAATAATCGCCTCAATATCGCCGTCAAGGTCGGTAACATTAATTCCGGGGATTATGTTTTTTTCAAGCAGTGCTTTTACTGCACCGTCTGCTGCAATAAGCGTGCATTTCTCATGCATTCCTCTTGCTTTAATTTTTTCTATATCTTTCAAAAGAGACGGACCTGCCCCGAAAACAATTACAACTTTATTTTTTATTAAATTTTCAAGAATCCCGGGGGCAAATTTTTTATTTAAATCACAAATCAATCTGTTTAAAATTTTCGCTGATTCAATATCTTTTTCAACATCCAGGTTTAAAATTTTTGCAATATTTTTATAATTCATTTTCAAGAACCTTTTTGATTTTTTATAAAATTTCAATTGAATCTAAATAAATGAAAATAACAAAACATGAAAATCCCGGAACTTTCAAAAATCAAAATGAAATTGATTTATTACCTGTTTTTAATTTTAAAAAAAAAACTTTATCATAAAAACTCCAACCTGCTTTTCCCCCGCATCTGGATAACCCTGATTCCTTCCTTCTTCAACCTCTTCTTCAATTTTTTATCGTTCGTGCAAACAACCGCCGCATTTTCAACGGAAAATTTTAAAATAAATTCATCAACATTCCCAGAACTTTCAACAATTTTTATTTTTTCATTGAATTTTTCAATTAATTTAAGGGCAACATCCGCTGCGATTTTATCCCTTCCTTTTCCTGCATGCTCCCTGATTTTTTCCAGTTCCAGGATAACGCTCTTTAAAGTTACAAGTTCGCATTCCGGGACAATACGCTCAATTTCCGAGAATATGTCAATTCCAAACTGCTCGGGAACCATTAAAAAATTCGTATCAAGTAATACAAGAGTCATTGTAAATTATTCTGATTTATTATTCTGATTTATTATTCTGATTTATTATTCTGGTTTATTATTCTGATTTATTATTTCAATTATTTAAATATTAATTACACGATTCAATAAAATGATTTCACACGAAACAATCACTGGAATTTTGAAAAATTACGATAAAGAAAACATCACAATCGGGACAATCGGCAGCCACAGCGCATTGCAGATACTGAAAGGAGCGAGAGACGAGGGTTTTAAGACACTTGCAATTTGTAAAAATAACCGGAAGTTTGTTTACGAGAGATTTCACTCCGCGGATGAGATAATCGGGGTTTCTGATTACAGGGAAATTCTTGATGACGATTTTCAAAATAAATTAATAAATAAAAATTTAATTCTTGTCCCGCACGGCTCTCTTGTTGAATATGTGGGTGCGAAAAATATAGAGGAAAAATTCAGGGTGCCTTTATCCGGGAACCGGGCAACTCTTGAGTGGGAGTCGGACAGGAACAAAGAGAAAAAATGGTTCAAGGAAGCAGGAATTAAGATGCCGAAAGAATTTAAAAGCCCGGAAGAAATTGACCGTTTGGTCATAGTTAAATTCCCGGGGGCAAGAGGTGGCAGGGGCTATTTTCTTGTTGATCATAAGGTAGGATTCTTTAAGAAAATAAGAAGCAGGGGAATGGAAGATGAGGATTACACAATCCAGGAATATATTACCGGGACAAGGTTTTATCCCCATTACTTTTACAGCCCCATAACGGGAGAAGTTGAACTGATGAGCATGGACATTCGCTATGAGTCAAATGTTGACGGTCTTGCAAGAACCCCGCACTGGGCATTCAAGCATTACGCCCCGGAGCCGAGTTACACAGTTACAGGGAATTTTCCCGTGGTTATAAGAGAATCGCTTCTGCATAAAGTGCTTGAGATGGGCGATAATGTTGTTTTCGCATCAAAAAAATTGTTTCCCCCAGGAATGACCGGACCGTTCTGCATTGAAGCAATCTGCACCGATGATTTAAAATTTATTGCATTTGAGGTGTCTGCAAGAATTGTTGCCGGGACAAACCTCTACATTGAAGGATCACCATACTCGCAGATTCTTTACAATGAGCCGATGAGCACGGGAAGAAGAATTGCAAGGGAAATTAAAATCGCAATTGAGAAGGACATGCTAAACGATGTGATTTATTAATTTTAATAAAATTTCTTTATTTGCTCAGGATGATCAATTTCGCCGTAAATTTAACAAAAATTCTAATATGGGTAAGCGAAGCGCATCCTGTATGATTCTCGTCGGGAATTTCCGACTTGCAAATTTGAGAAGGACATGCTAAACGATGTGATTTATTAATTTTAATAAAATTTCTTTATTTGGCTTTGCACAAAAAGGTTATAATCTTCCATTCAGCCATCAATATTTTGAAATTAATAAATTATTCCCCTGCGCGGTGCCTTTGTAATAAACGCGAGAACTGATGCAATTACACACATTACCCCGCAGATAATAAATGCCATTTCATAGTTTCCAAGTATGTCTTTTACCTGCCCTGCTAAAATCGGACCCAATATTCCCGCGACACCGTAACCAAGGAATACAAGTGCATAGTTTGCCCCGTAGTTCTTTATTCCAAAGAAATCTCTTGTTGCTGCCGGGAATAATGCGAAGTTTCCCCCGAACATGAATCCGATCCATGCTGCTGCAATCATAAGTCCGGTTGCATTTGCACCAAGACCTGCAAAGACAAGAGAAAACATCATGCACGCCT
>MCBE01000054.1 GCA_001723845.1 Candidatus Altarchaeales archaeon WOR_SM1_SCG | reverse complement strand
GTAGAGGTAAAAAAATGATAGATGATGCGTTAGAGATTCCTGCCAGCGACTGGAAAGAAGTGAAACTTGATATACCAAAGAGAAAATATCCCACACCTTCAGTTTACGAACATAGATTCCAACCAAAAGGGCACGATATGGACTTGCGGGAGGTCATCATAACGGATAACGGCAGGCAGAAGCCAACATTTGTGATAACCAATAACGAGGATATTGAGCTCAAAGAACTTGTCACCCATTATGCCCGGCGATGGAGAATTGAAAACAAAATTGCAGAGTTAGTAAAGTTTTTCAATCTCAACGCATTAAGTTCTCCGCTTATGATTCGCATACAGTTTGATGTAGTGATGACGATGGTGGCAGACACGCTATACAAGATGTTGGCAAGTGATCTGAAAAGATTTGAGAACAACACAGCTAAAACACTATTTTCAAAATTTATAAACAGCCCAGGAGTTGTGGAAGTGGAAGGCAACAAAGCAGTCGTAAAAATGAGAAAAAAGGCACATACGCCAGTATTGAAATCGAACGAAGTCTTTAAGAAATCCTGGGAGATACCATGGTTTGGGAATAAAAAGTTGGGTTACAAGTGGGTGTCTTGAGGTAGGTGAAATTAAGGGATTTAAACGGGCTGTGAAACTCCCTGTTCAAGTATGACGGTTATGTAAAAGATAACAAGCAGGTATTTGAACATAGCATTGATGCTGACGGTGAGAAAGAGCTGCGAGCTACTTTCGGTAAAAATCCGATATTTACTGATAAGCCTGACTGGGATTCGGAAAAAATTGTTAAAACATACAACCAAAAAGATTTTGTAGAGAAGGATTTTAAGTGGTTAAAGAATACACGATTGATTGTTATCAAACCAATATTTTGCAGAGATGATGGCCACATTAAAGTTCATATATTCCTCTGTGTTACAGGATTAGTGTTTTACCGATACTTAATGTGGAAATTGAAAAAACAGAATGAAACGCTATCTGAAACGAAAGTTATTGAGGAATTAGAGAAAATAAGAGTCACATTAGTGAAAAAAGATGATGGGACACCAAAACTTAAATTTGAGGAGATGGACTTGGATCAAATGAGATTGTTCTCAACTCTTGATCTTGAGAGTGTTTTGAAAGAGGTCAACTTTTAATAATTTTGAAGTTTAATTAAATAATTGACACGGCAACATAAAACGATATGCTGAAATGTCATTTTTAGACATCTTTGAAACTCAAGTTCCAGACACTATATGTTTTTTGTCAGAAGTTACAAATACCGAGATTACGTTACCCATCTCCTCAAAGGTTGTCCCTTCTAAATCTGCGTATGAGAAATCTACATCCTTTAAAATTGTGTTATTCAGGTTTGCATTTTTTAATATTGATTTACTGAAGTTTGTCTCTGTAAGATCCGCAGAATGAAATTTTGAATTAATTAAATCGGAATTCTCAAAATTTAATCCCTTCAGTTTCGCATTTGAAAAATCAACATTCTGTAAAATCAAGTTTGAAAAATCAACGCCTTTCTCTGAAAAATTCTCTTTGCAGTCATTTAAGAGTGTTGCGATGTTTGAAGCCAGATAACCGACATACTCAAATTTCTTATTTCTTGTCTGCTCAATTATACCATACAATTTTTCACAATCCCCAACCATCCCCAAAAGCAGTGTTCTGATTGCCGGGGTCAGCGGCAATTTACCAAAAGTATTTCTTAAATTTTCAATTGATTCTGTTTCAAAATTTGAAATCGGAGGGCATTCTTTCTCTGACTGGTGGAAATAATCGGACCATCTCATTTTCTCCGCGGGCTTCTCACTGCATACCTTTCTCTCCTTTGCAATTTTTAAGAATTTCGGCTTCAGAATTCCAAGTTCAGATGCGAATTTATACGCCGCGAAAAACTCCGCCAGCGATTTGTGAGCAAAGGAATAATTACCGTCATGATCCACGATTAAAAGAGTCTGCCTCATTAAATCATATTCCCAGTGATCCAGTTCAACCTCTTCAACGGTTTCGCCAAAATACCTTCTCATGCTTTCCGGGAACATCTTGTAATTTATTTTCAATTCATCTCTTGAAATCATTCCCCATGCAAGTTCGCACATAAAATAAACCTTATCTGCCATAGAGGTAAAGGTGCGTTCATCTCTAATATCTTTTCGCATTTTTTCGGTACACGCATAAAGAAATACCTGTGCCATATCCACATCTTCTTTCTCTTTGATTTCAGGAAGTGCATCAAGGATAAATTCAATAAGAACAGGTCTTCTTGCCATATCAGCAAGATGTTCATTTGCAAATATTTTATTTGCAAGTTCGTTTCCTTCTTTGTCACCTTTCCTTTTTACAATAATCTCTCTGATTTGCTTATCAGTTAGCCCCTCTATGTGAGCAACTTCAAACTTTGGTGGTTTAAGAATAATATTTTTAGTGGATGCTTTAATCTTTGCCCCTAAAATATCCCTGCCTTCCCGTGCATATCTGAACTGCTCCGTTCTGCATGTAAGAATCGCTTTTGACCCCGGAACAACAACCTTTGCAAGTTCCCAGAAATTGTTTACTGTGTCTTGGTAGTCGGTCTTCTGTGCCATCTCATCAAAACCGTCAAATATCAATAAAAACTTTCCCATGCGATTCAACTGCTCAAATGCACTGTAGCCTGGAAGCCCTATTTCATGCTTCCTGAAGAAAAATTCAGAGAAAAGTGACTCAACACTCACCGCTTTTGCATAATCCCTTAGAGGAATGACAACAGGAAGACGAGGTCTTTCTATCCCTTTATCCTTTGCTTTTTTGTATTCCTTTAGCATTTCATAAGCATAATGCAGGCAGAACCATGTTTTACCTGTGCCGAACTCGCCGAGCAGTGAAATATGCTCTTTTGCAGGGTCAGCAATCCAGAGGTCAATATATTTGTCAATAGTTTCATATCTGCTCGTTCCTATCTCTTTTCCAGATTTATTTACTTCGGGTTTATTGCAGGAGAGATCAACATAATATTTATTAATGCTCTTGTTTTCACATTCTTTCTCAAGCCATAAAAAATAATTTTTGAAATTTGCAAATCCGTCAATCAATTTATCAAAGTTGTAAACATAGACATCTTTATTATTATCGGCTTCCTTCTGTGCGGCAGGAGTAACTCGTCTAATGGAAACAAGCCATGCTTCATGCGTTCCCAATTTCTTATGGTTCTTGATCAAACCCCTGACATCATTTATTTCAACAGCACCATCAACACCTCGAACTAAAATCCTATTAAATCCATGGAGCGTGGGAACATTTATAATAAATTCAAACAGATCATCTTCTCGATATTCGTGATCTTCAAAGTTATAATTTAATGAATTGAACCATGCCTTTAAATCAATTTCAAATTTTTCAAAAGGGAGGATAATGATCTTTCCTTCACTCTCTAATCTTTCAATCTCGTCTATCAGGAAATCAACACGATCATCTCTTTTTTGACTTTTTAAAAGCACCAAGTAAGATTCTTTTATTTTTTTCAGAGCGAGATCATAACTCTTTACATCTTCAATTTCATAACCTTTATCCTTAAGTTCTTTTTCTATACTCTTTACATCCCTCCCCAGGACATCTTCAATGTGACCATGAAATACTTTTTTAATAACATCTAAAGTTTTGCTTAAATGTTTATTCTCTCTTTTTACTTTTTCAAACGCATCCGAAACAATCTTAGTGTGAGTATCTTTTCCTAAAACTTTATTTAGAAATTTCTTTAATCCGTCCCATGCAGAATGGCTTATTAGCCATTCAATTATCCGTTCTATTATAAAAATTTCAATTGCCATAATTGCCCCTCCGTTTATTAAATTGATTGATAATGCTAAATCTATAAAGTTCAGCAACCTTCTTCTCAAATTCCTTTCCCTTATCTTGACTTTCAGCCATGTTATTTAATATTTTGTCAAATCCCAGAAAATTGGAATAATATTCAAATTTTTAATCGTAATACAAACTATATAGTCCACAGCGAGCACTTATCTGTGCATTAGGGGTTCGGAGAACCCCTATTTCGCTATGATGATCAACCTTTCTGAAGGTTGTTTTTAATGAATTTAAATTTAATTAAATATTTCAAAAATTTAAATTAATTCCTAACTCCTATTCACTAATCCCTAACCCCTAATTTTTTACCTGTTGTATTCACCCATATTCCCTTATTTTAACAGGGAGTTTCACAGCCCGTTTAAATCCCTTAATTTCACCTACCTCAAGACACCCACTTGTAACCCAACTTTTTATTCCCAAACCATGGTATCTCCCAGGATTTCTTAAAGACTTCGTTCGATTTCAATACTGGCGTATGTGCCTTTTTTCTCATTTTTACGACTGCTTTGTTGCCTTCCACTTCCACAACTCCTGGGCTGTTTATAAATTTTGAAAATAGTGTTTTAGCTGTGTTGTTCTCAAATCTTTTCAGATCACTTGCCAACATCTTGTATAGCGTGTCTGCCACCATCGTCATCACTACATCAAACTGTATGCGAATCATAAGCGGAGAACTTAATGCGTTGAGATTGAAAAACTTTACTAACTCTGCAATTTTGTTTTCAATTCTCCATCGCCGGGCATAATGGGTGACAAGTTCTTTGAGCTCAATATCCTCGTTATTGGTTATCACAAATGTTGGCTTCTGCCTGCCGTTATCCGTTATGATGACCTCCCGCAAGTCCATATCGTGCCCTTTTGGTTGGAATCTATGTTCGTAAACTGAAGGTGTGGGATATTTTCTCTTTGGTATATCAAGTTTCACTTCTTTCCAGTCGCTGGCAGGAATCTCTAACGCATCATCTATCATTTTTTTACCTCTAC
>MCBE01000053.1 GCA_001723845.1 Candidatus Altarchaeales archaeon WOR_SM1_SCG | reverse complement strand
TTACTTCGGAGCTTTCACCCATCCAGTCACCTGAATGGATGTCCGATATAACTACACAGGTAAATAGCCAATTCCTGTGGCTGGACTTTCACCAGCAAGTCTCATTATGTTACTGGCTGCACGATATGCAAAGTTGCTTGCATCTGATATTCTTGTTATGCAGGCAATTTTGAGGGAGCGATAGGTGGAATCGCATACCTGCTTATTATATAAGTATGGCGCAGGCGATAATTTCCGGTTTTTGTAATAGTTACTTTAATTTTTGTTTTAAAAAAGCAGTTATAATATCTGTAAATGTAAGCATCCCTATTATCTTTTTGTTTTCAAACACAACCATATTTCGTATATTTTTATCAAGCATTACACCCAGGGTATGAATAACATCTTTGTCAGGAGACACATATATTAATTCTTCAGACATAACATCCCCAACAAGTGTTTCATAAGGACTGCGACTCTCAGTGATTGTTTTTACTACATCATAAGTTGTGATTATTCCTGAAACTTTCTGATTTTTGCCTGAAACTACAAGCAGGGAATGAACTTCATTCTTGCGCATTTTTTCTGCTGCATTATAGATTGATGTATCCGGATTTATAATCAGGAGTTCTCCGATTTGAGTTTCATTCATTACATCCTTTGCTTTAAGATTTTTCATGTTAAATTTTTGATGTTTAATCATTATAATTTACGATATTAGATTAAACAATGGAAAAAATCAAAAAGTCTACTTCCACGAATTGCAAATCAAATTAGAGATGTTCTCAATAACTTCATTTCTTGCCAGGGGAATTGGTTTTACTCCATTAATGGTTTTTACATTCGCATCTCCAAACGAGCCCTCATAAGCGTCTCTGACTTTATTCATAAAGTCATAATATTCCTTCTCCTTTTCCTTGTTCTTAAATATTGTTTTAGAATCAACAACACCTTCCTTAAGCACCCCGATTGGACCGCCTATTGTCCCTCCAATAGTTCCGGCAATCGTTCCTGCAATGGTTCCCTTAATCTTTTTTCCTTTCTTACCTTTACCTTTCTTCTTTTTATTCATTCTGATTTCAATTGCTCTTTTAATCAACCTGTCAAGTGAAACATCAACAGGCGTATCAAAATAAAGCACTAAATCCGGTTCAATTGTAAAATCATACCTGTTTTTAACCCATTCTTTATTAAGTCCAAGTGTTGTATCTCTTACAATGCCTGTATAATAATACCGGTCACAGAGAACTATTTTACCAGTTCTTAGCGCAGGATTAATTTCATTTTCAATCCGGTATGCAAGATCAGCGGCATTTGCAAGGGAAAACGCCTCTGGAACAAGATCAACGCCTTTTGCCTGAAGATTCTCAAGGTAACTGCCAATGAGTTTTGATCCCCTCCACGAAGTTATAACAGCAGGGTAATTCTGCTTATCGCACCATTTTTTTACTTCATTTAATTGAGTTGTCTTTCCAGAACCGTCAACGCCCTCAAAGACGATTAGAAGTCCTCTTTTTTGAGTTTTTAATCCTTCATGAATACTTTTCGCGCATTCATCCACAATTTTAGTATCAATTTCCATTTTTAATTTTATCTTTTTGATTTGTTATTATTTTATATTTTATTTATTTTTATTTTACCTGTTAAAATGCCACCTTATACTTCTTTTTAAAGAATTCTTTAACCAATTCTCTCGTTTTTGGCGAAACCAATGGGATTGGACCCGTTCCGTCAATTCTTGTCAGATTATTGCTTTTATCTGCTGCAATAGCCCTGTAGAGTTCTATCTGTTTCGTCTCAAACAATTTGAAGTTCTCCCAGCGGTCATCTCCAAGTCCCAGGTCGGTTCCTGATTCATAATACTTTGGTTTTGCACCTGCCCTCTGGAGTGCTATTTCCGGCGGAACATCAAAGTAGAATGCTAAATCAGGAGCAGGAGCATTCTTATATAATTCCTTAACCCATTCCGGGTTCATTCCTCTTGCAACATCCCTTACAAGGGGCGTGTAATAATACCTGTCACAAAGAACGATTTGTCCGATCTTTAACGCAGGAATAATTATCTTTTTCACCCTCTGGTAAAAGTCTGCCGCGTGCAGAAGACTGAACACATAGGGATTTATATAGATGTCATTTCGCCACATCTTTTTGAATAATGGTTTTAATTCCCGTGATGATTTCCAGTCCGTGTATGCAATTGAAAATCCATTAGATTCAAGCCATTTGCCAACCAGCTCCATTTGTGTGCTTTTTCCAGATCCATCAACACCTTCAACAATTATTAAGGCGCCCTCTCGTTTAAATTCTTCCATTTTTATTGATTTATTGTTTGTTTTATTTTTGTTTTTAAATTTTATTTTTGATTTATTATTTATTATTCTTTTTAGTACCTTATTTAATAATTAAAAGAACATATATAAAAACCCAAAACAGATTATGGGTGTTCTATGAATTAAGAACATAGATAGTTTATATACCTAAAATAATAATATTTATATTTTATGGACTATGTCATAAGGTAATTTAAAAATGGAAAATGAAAATGAAAAATTAAACAAGTATGTCAAACATCAAACGAAACCGTAAAACGAAAATAATCTGCACCATCGGACCCGCATCAGATTCCGGGGAAATGGTTGAGAAACTCGTGAATGAGGGAATGGACGGTGTGAGGATAAATTTCTCACACGGCATCCGGGAAGATCAGATCACAAAGATAGATCTGGTGAAGGAAGTCGGTGAAAAAATAGGGGTCAAGATTCCGATCATATTGGACACCCAGGGACCGGAAATACGACTTGGGAGAGTAGATGGTGTTGTGAGATTGGAAAACGACCAGGAAATCACACTTACAACACATGATGTCATCGGAACTAAACAGCAGTTGTCTATGAATTACCCGCACCTTACAAAGTACACTAAACCCGGGGATATGATTTATATAAAAGATGGCGTAATAGAGCTTGAGGTATTGGATATCGGGGTAGAAGAGATCATCTGCAAAATAATAAGCGGCGGAAGGATTTCAAGCAGAAAGAATGTTGCGATACCAAGTGCGGAAAAATCCGAGTACTTTGAACTAACTGAAAAAGATCAGGCAGATATAATAGATGGTGTTGCTCACCGCGTAGATATAATTGCTCAGTCATTTGTTCGCAATGCAGAAGATATACGCGCTATGCGGGAATTATTAGGTGAATGCAATGACGGCAAAAAAGTAAAAGTTTTCGCGAAAATCGAGACAAACGATGCCGTAAGAAATATTAAATCAATAATAAAGGCATCTGACGGGGTGATAGTCGCCCGCGGAGACCTGGGTGTCCAGGTCCCGATAGAAAACCTGCCAATCCTCCAGAAATTAATTGTGCACAAATGTAATAACCTGGGAAAACCCGTTGCGGTTGCCACCCACCTCATTGAGTCCATGACGGAAAACCCTCGCCCTACGCGAGCCGAAGTAACAGATGTTTCAAACGCCGTTTTGGACGGCGCAGATTACCTGTGGCTGTCCGGGGAGACGGCAACCGGGAAATACCCCCTCAAAACAGTGAATATGATGAACAAAATAATAAAAAGAGCGGAGAGTTCAACCGAACAACTCCTGGCTCTGGCAAGTAAAAAATATGATTCTCGCACAGGTATATGAAAGCAGGAATAAATCAGGGGATGTATAAATTTAAAATAAATTCATAAAAATAAAATGAAATGAAATGAAAAATGAAAGTAAAAATTCAAGCACCGCACAGCTTCGCGACACGATAAAGAAAATAAATGGGATATCCACGGGAATCAATGAAAAATTTATGATAATTCACGCGCTCAGAAGCGGCGAGAAATCTTATACGGATATACAACAAATTTTCCCGGCAACCAACAAATCCACGATATATAAATACTTAAATGATCTATTTTTGGCGGAAATTATAAAAAAACGGGTTGCAAGAATACCTGGAAAGAGACCGCTTTCCTATTACTCGCTTTCTTTTCTATCCATTAATCTAAGTCCTGCAACGATCTCAAAAATTCTGGGTTATGCAAACGGATGTGAAGACACAAACGACACCAAAAATGTCCTGCTCATTGAGATTCCTGAACTAAAGGTTGTCGGAAAAGAGGGTAAAGAAACGAAATTCTATCCAAGCATCCTCATGGGAGCTTTGCTGGACGCCGGTTTGAGGATAGAGGACGCGATATGTGTTTTAAATTCTGTCTCAAAATCACTCTATGATGGTATAAGCACCACTGAAATAGGAGATATGGCAATAGCAAATTTAAAGAATATTGATAATAACTTAGCAGATATGTTTAAAAAATTCATAGAGCCGAATTTAAATGTTATGGCTGATTCAAAAATTGAGGTCTGGAACAGGGATAAAATTTCAGAAATGATTAAAGAAAAAAGGAAGGTAAGGGAACTTTCAACCGCCGAATTGAATTTTCTTTCACACAAAATTATCAGGAATATTAAAAAATTAACTCAGGAACCGTCAAAGGAACTTGTTGTCGCGTATATATCTATGTTAGCAAACACAGCGTGAATTTAAAATCTTTTTCATATAATTTTTTCTTAAATTTGCAATTTCTGTTCGTGTCCCCAGCTTGTTAATTAAATTCTACGTAAGTTGTACCGATAAAATTCTCATGCATGTAACTTTTATCTTTGAAATCTGATATTCTTTTATGGTATTTGTTTAGCTGGAATAATATTCCCGGAAACGACAGCAAGCGACTCATAAACCATCTGTGTTTGTTTAGCTACTCAAACATAAATTGCTCACAATCACCGATCTCAACTCATCTTTAATATTTTTATCATTAAGTTTCCATGTGGCGATGAGCGATGCAAGTTTTGCATAATTTCCAGCGCCA
>MCBE01000052.1 GCA_001723845.1 Candidatus Altarchaeales archaeon WOR_SM1_SCG | reverse complement strand
TTCAGACATCCCGTAGTAACTGAACTGGAGACCCATGAGAAGCCCCACGAAAAATAATAGAGATGAAATTATGAATGCGATTACATGGGTTCTGCTGAATTTTCTTTTTACCTTTTCCATATTAATAATTTAATATTAATTAAAATTTAACATAAATTCAAATATTTATTTTGAAAACAAAAATATAACAAATGGGAAAAATGAAATATAAATTTTTAATTTTGGTGGGAATAGCATTAATGGTTATGTTTCATATAAAAGATATATTTTTTCATGTTCCGGGACAATCACCTTAACTTTATGCCCTAATTAAACTAACTCTTCTGCCTGGTTTTTTGTATAAATCCCGCTTCCTGAGCCTTCCAACGGGAAGGAGTTAACAAGTAATGCTTTCATCAGTTAGTTTAAAATTATTTAAAATTAAGACAGTCAGCTCGCCCATCAGTCATCACGAAATCAGCGGTTGTTCGCTTCATCATCCTGCCTGTTAATAGTATTAAAAAATAGAATAATAATTTTATTTTTCAGCCCAAAACCATTCTTGTGTCCGAAACGGAAATCTTGCTTGCTCCTTTCTCAAGCAATTTGGGCAGGATATATTTCAAATTCTTTTCGTCAATCAGGATAAAAATATCATACCCTCCGCCCCGGAGTTCAGAGATTGTCGGTTTTTCAACATAATTTTTTATTATTTCAATCACGCCTTCAAGGTCATCCGGGTTTATAACATCCATATAGACATTGACCTTTCCTTTTGCTTCAAGCGCTCCTTTAAATAATTCAATAATTTCCATTATTTTACCTTTCTTATCGCTTTCAAGGGCTGTCTTGCTTGCAATAACCCTTGCCGTTGCTTCCAGGATATAATCAATGACAAGACACCTGTTTGCAACAAGCGTTGTTCCTGTCTCCGTTGTGTCAATAACCATGTCCGCTTCCGGTTTCGGAGGAATTACCCATGCCTCTGTTTTTCCCGCGGGCTTCCTGATTATCGCCGAAATTCCATGCCCCTCTAAATATTCTTCAGCAATTTTAGGATATTCGCTTGCAACAACCACTTTTTTACCTTTTGCCCCCTTTTCCCGTGCATATTCCTTAAAATCGGAGATTGTCTTTACACCGGGAAGCGCCGCCTCTGAAACCGCAACCGCAAGTTTTGTCCTGCCAAGACCCAGGTCAAGCAGTTCAACAACCTCATCTGCCTTATCAGGATAATTTAATTTAAATTCCGCCAATATGTCAGAGCCGCTGATTCCGACATCTCCCCTGCCGAGAGAAATTACAAAAGGAAAGTCCTGCGGTCTGAGCCGTTTCATTTCAATCTCATCATCATTAATTTCAGGATTGTAGCCCCTCTCCGATATTTCTATAATAAATCCCGCTCTCTTGAAAAGTTCCAGCGTTTTTTTCTCCAGGTGCCCGTCTGGTATGTAAAATTTTATTTTTGCCATTGTTTTATGTTAATATGCCTGTATTATTCTACCATATATTTACATATTAAATTTTATTGAAAATTATACCGGGCATTAAATTCCTGTTATTGGGGGTAACTTCAAGCACTTCAGAATTTTTTCCAAATTTATGCACGAATTTCTCACCAATCGTCGCGATAACAATTCCTTCCTCGTTAAGAATTCTATCAACGAAATTTTTAAATTTTTTAGAGAACATCTCCATCTTCCCGATTTCGTCAATAACAAGGATTCCGGAACCCGGAATTTGAGCAATACATTCCTCAAGAGCAGAAAGTTTCACAAAATACCTGCCGACCCGGTAATTTGATTTAAAATTTATGTGCGCAAGTATTCCGCAGGAGCCGTCCAAGCCGATGATTTTAAAACCGGCTCTTTTATTGTTTTCACGAATTTCTTCAGTGTAGAAGCCGCAAACATCAAAGCCATTCCTTTGCAGGTTCTCTATTACTTTTTTGATTATTGTGGTTTTCCCGATTCCGGGATGTCCGGTTATGAGGATTTTTCTGGATTGAGGCATCATTTACCGAATTTAATTTTAATTCTTAATCAATTCTAAATTTGTCTTGAATTATGGAAAATAGTTGATTCTCATTAACGACAATCGGCAGGCATTCCGCTATGCTTCAGCCCACTTACGAATTTTATTAAAATTTAGGGTGAAATTTAACTAAATTCCAGACGAGACAGGATTTACTCATCTATTCTTTCTTTCTCTTTTTGATTAATAATAATATTAGTAAAATTAAAATCAGGATTAAAATCAGGAGATACCACATCCATGGCGTTCCTTCGCTTACGGAAATATATACCCTTTCACTTTCTGCATATCCTTTTTTACCTGCGGCTGCATCAATTTTACCTGATTGCTCCGCGAGGAATTGAACCCTTCCGTCATCGCCAATCGTACCGGTTCTTCCATCAGATAGTGTAACAGCAGCGCCCGGAACAGGATTACCAAATTCGTCTGCAACCGTGCAGGTTATTGTTTCGCCAACCCCGACATTTTTTGTACAATTAATTATTAATTCCGGTATTTTACATGCCCCACAGTCTGCCTCACAGGTTTTACAGGTTTCATTACCTTCACATTTTCCATCGCCGCAAACTATTTTCGGAGGACATGCCCTGCAATCTTTCTCACAGTTTTTGCAGTTTTCATCACCCTCGCATGTTCCATCACCGCAAACTATCGGCTTTTCACAGTCAGATGGGCAGGTCTCATAAGTTTCATCACCTTTGCATGTTCCATCACCGCAAACTATCGGCTTTTCACAGTCAGATGGGCAGGTCTCATAAGTTTCATCGCCCTCGCATGTTCCATCACCGCAAACTATCGGCTTTTTGCAATCGGAAGGGCAGTTTTCATAATTCTCTGTTGGAACACATAAACCATCACCGCATCCTTCAAAAAATATTGGTTTTGGCAGTCGCCCGGATACACCACTAATGCTGGAAGTGTACGGAATGCAGCACTGTTCAGTTATCGCATTACAACACTGTCCACTCGGACAACCGCATAAAGTGCAGTTATCTGTATGGGTTAAATTAATAGTCCCTGTTGTACACACATCATTATCCTCGTCACAGACAGAAGTAAAACCTGGAAAATAATCCCATGTAAACGGATTATTATCGGGATCATAAGTGCATGTTGCTATTCCGGGTATATTATTTGCCGAGCAGTTAATTAGTGTTCCAGCATTGCAGGAGTCTGTTGTTTCATTACAGGTCTCTACTCCGTTACAATATGCTTCGTCATCGCAGGTTGGCGGCGTTCCCGCATCGCAAGAATCTGTTGTTTCGTTACATGTTTCTACTCCGTTGCAGTATGCCCCGTCATCACAGGTTGGCGGTGTTCCCGCATTGCAGGAATCTGTTGTTTCGTTACATGTTTCTACTCCGTTGCAGTATGCCCCGTCATCGCAGGTTGGCGGCGTTCCCGCATTGCAGGAATCTGTTTCTTCATTACAGGTTTCTACTCCGTTGCAGTATGCCCCGTCATTGCAGGTTGGCGGCGTTCCCACATTGCAGGAATCTGTTGCTTCATTACATGTTTCTACTCCGTTGCAGTATGCCCCGTCATCGCAGGTTGGCGGCGTTCCCGCGGTACATACGCCCGCTTGACAAGTTTCCGCTCCATTACACCACAGCCCGTCCTCGCAGGATGTTCCGTCAGCCACATTTTCTAAGTTTCCTGTAGTTCCGTTACAAAACTTACAGCCGTGCACGCTTCCGGGAAATATACTTACATTGTTATCATCGCAGTCAATCGGTCCGCATACGCCCCCGGTTATGTTATAACCATCACTGTCATTATCAACACATACAATGCACTGGTAAGTGCATCCTGTCGTTCCTGTGTCGTTCCAGTTATAAGTTGTATTGCAGGCGTTATTATCACCGGAATTTGCAGCATTGTCATCATTCACATCCAGACCATTCCAGCAGATTAAATTTTCCGTTAGGTTGTTGTTGTATGCACCGAAATCAAAATAAACACCTGTGTTGGTATTATTTGTTACATTGTTACCTTTAATTGTATTATTATCGCTCCCGCATTCCACATCGGTGATAATTATTCCATCCAGGTTAAGGGATACCTCATTGTTGATTATTTGATTGTCATCACTCCCACACCCCCCTAAATAAATTCCGGTAGAGAAATTATAAATTTTAAAATTTTTTATAGTTACACCATCTTTATCATCTTCTGTTTCAATTCCGTCCCCGGTGCTGTTTCCGGTTATACTATGACCATTACCATCAATTACAATATTATCTGCTCCGATTGTGAAGCATGTGCCGTTTGAAGTTAAACTGGCATTTAAAGTACAACTTTGTGTTATAGTCTGTCCGCAGGTGTAACAGGTTCCACCTCCGGTGTCGCAGCAGGCACTAACACTTCCACTCAACCCAAAAATCAACCCAAGAACCATTACCGCACAAATAAAACTCTTCACTGAATTTAATTTTAATTTATTTTTGTTTTCCATTTTTTATTGAATTTTTATTTAAAATTTGTATCGGATTATATATAGGGATTACGCCTTTAAAAGTTGTTTAAAAGTTGTCTGGAATTTCCGGGTATTTTTCCATGGAACATGACTATCGGCTAAATTAAATTTTGAGCAAATTAAACTTCATCACTCAATTGAATCATCACAGCTTAAAAGCTCAGCGTAGTGCATGCTCATCATCGTGATAAGTGTTATGATTCCTCCTTTATTATTCCATTTAATTCGTCATATTTCCTGTACCCCCCGTATACCTTTAGCTTACCCTTCTTCTCTTTTAAGATATATTCATAGGTTTTACCGCCACTGATTTTTAAGACTACTTTGTTTTCTTTCTCGTTAAGTTTTAGTTCAACTGAGTTTTCCCCTTCCG
>MCBE01000051.1 GCA_001723845.1 Candidatus Altarchaeales archaeon WOR_SM1_SCG | reverse complement strand
TAATGTTCAATGCAGTTTTTTTGAACCATCCCACCGCAGAAAGATAACTTCCAGTGTCTAAACAGCGATATATACTCAATATCTTTGCAATATCTGATGTCTGAACATCCTTATTTTCTGAGTACGGAAATATCTTTGAAAGTCCCCATTGCCCCCACAAGTGATTCAAAAATGCTGTATCAAGATAACGCCAATGCTCACCAAATATAATGTCCTCTGCATTAGTTACAATTATGTCTTTTTTCGCATTCATTAATTTCAAAAACCTCCTTAGTTGTTCGGCTGTTTCATCTGGTAAACTACCCAGGTATAATACTATTCTCTTTTCATTTTTCTTTGTTTTTTTATCCCAGTATGGTTCAGCAATGCTGTAATATGTATAAATTTTGCCCTTCTCGTTTCTCTTTGAATGAGATAATAGTTGTAATGTTTTCATTTTATATGTTCTTAGTTATATATTAAAAATAGATGTATATAAAAGTATTATTATAAAAAATCTGTTCTTAAAATTGGCAAAAATGAAAATCGCACATTATAACAGGAATACAAGAAACTATATGCTCAACAAGTATTTTTCAATTTATTATATTAAAAAGTTTAATTATTAATACCTAATCGTGGGAAAGATGGGTTTCAATAAAAAATGCTTTTGATTCACTTAAACCTCAAAAATACCAAGTGATTGATCCTGTAGAATCAATAAATAAATACTCAGATAAAGACTATATTTCTGCATTGAAATATGTCACTACTGATTATGCAGAATGTTCTATTCACAACATGAAAATAAATATGTTTAAAATAGCTAAAATTGAAGATGCATTTTTTTATTTTCCTATTGGTTTATTTCTTTATTTGATATTTATCTTTTTATTTCTTTATTTTAATATTTAACTATGACTAAAGATTCAGATACTCGTCACATTGAGAAGGATAATAAAGTTACTGCACCTGGCTGGAGATTGCCAGATGGTGAGGGTGCAACTCGTATAGAAATGAAAAACAGAAAGATTGATGAAAACAATAAAACTAAATGAAAACAATCATCAAAATTGCAGATTTCAACTCACTCCCGCACCCGCCTTGATAACAACATACTCCGCAGCAGCATGCGGCTCCGGAACTGCCAGATTATCCTCAACCAACCCGTTCACATGCATTTCTACTACATCATACATATTTTGCTCTGCCTCTTCGCGGGTCTCTCCTGTTGCCGCGCAGCCCGGTAAATCCGGGGAGTACGCGGAATAATTTTTTCCTGCCTTTTCAATAATAATAAGGAAGCGGTACATTTTATTTTATTTCACCTCTTTTTTCTTCAATATTTGATTTATAGATAAATTAAAATTTAACTTAATTTTTTAAATTTTTTAGTTATTTACTGCTTTATAACTGCTTTACGATTTATGAAATTCAATAACGATTAACAGTGATATATAATTAACAATATTTAATAATTAATAACGATAATGAACCTTCAACCGGGTTTAAAATTATGGTAAATTAATTAATTATAGATATATAAACTAACAAATTAACACAGTGATACAAAATGTTTGAAATTTATCTGCCAATAGCAAATATAACAGTGAATGCGCTGCATGTAATTATATTAGGCGGATTAGTCGGCTTTCTTGCAGGGCTTTTTGGTGTAGGCGGCGGCTTTATAATGACACCTGCATTAAACATTGTCTTTGGAATCCCGATGAATGTTGCCGTGGGTTCCGATTTAACGCAGATTGCAGCAACATCCTCGTCTGGTGCGGTTGCACATAAGCGAATGGGAAATGTTGACATAAAACTTGCGGTTCTCATTTTATGCGGTTCTGTTATAGGTGTGCAAATAGGGGTTATAATAGTAAATTATCTCAGGGACATAGGTATGTCTGATCTTGTTATCAAGGGAATATATGTTGTAATGCTTACAATTATCGGGAGCATAATGATTGTTGAAAGTTACAGGGCAATGCGAAGGAGGCACGAGCATATAGGCATAAGCAGGGCTGTTATGGGTTTAAAACGGCTTCCCGATGTTCGCAGCATGGATGATTTCCAGAGGATATTTAAAACAAGAGAAAAATCCGTTGAGCAGGAATATGAGTTTAAAGAAATCAGTGAAGAGAAGGATGAAATAAAAAACCCGGTAATTGAAAAACTGAGAAACATTAAATTTATGTCAATTGAACTTCCGAAATCAGGAGTCAGGATTCCATTATTTGTTCCCCCGCTTATCGGTCTTTTTGTAGGTATAATGGCGGGAATCCTGGGTGTAGGCGGCGGATTTATAATGGTTCCCGTGATGATTTATGTTCTCGGGATCCCGACGGTTGTAGCAATAGGAACCGATTTATTCCAGATGGTGATTACCTCTTCTTCGGGAAGCATCGGGCACGCACTGAGCGGTAATGTTGACATTTACCTTGTTATAATGATACTTATCGGCTCAACGATCGGTGCGCAGTTCGGGGCAAAGGCGTCAAAAACATTGAAGGGACCAAGAATCAGGTTATTATTCGGCGTAATTATTGCCGTTGTCATGCTGAGATTACTCATGGATGTCTTAACAACAACAGGAATAATTTAAATTAAATTATAAAATTTTAATAAATTAAAATAAATTAAATTATAAAATGAAAACAAAAAACACATTAATATTCATACTTGCGGGAATTCTTTTAATATCCGCATCAGGAGATGTCCTGGCAGGCGGGGGAGGAAGTGCAGGAGAAAAAACAAATTACTTTGACATATCAATAGAAACGGAAAAAGCAATATTTGCCCCCGGCGATGTTATAAAATTAAAAATTAAGGTTACGGATAAAGAAACCCATGAGCCGGTTGAGAATGCAAGAGTTAGTGTAAACATAAGTATCTACCAGGGACATTTCACGGAGACAAAAGAAATACGAACAGAAGACGGCGACGGCGTCTGTATTATTGAACAGATAACAATAAAGTCCCGGCTTGACCCTATCTTCGCAGACGAAAAAGGAGACGGGGTTTATGTCGTTGAAAAAAATCTTGCTACAAAGGCGGATTTAGGTGGCGTGACAATTAAAGTAGGCGTGGAAAAGGACGACAGAACCGATTCCGTAAGCCGGGTGATAAGTTTTATGAGCATTGACCCCTGGATTTATGCCGTCGGCTCAACCTTGTTTGCGGTGATTTGCGGTCTCGGTATAGGCATGATATTCGGCGGGATAAAGCATTAATAAAAGGTAAAATTTAAAATTTAATTAAAATTTAATAATCAAAAAATAAAAATAAAATGGATAAATCACAAAAGCCGGTCAACAAAATCCTGGTTGCGACAGACGGTTCAGAGGCAGGGATTTCTGCTGCGGAATACGGGGCGAACATGGCAAAAAAATTAGGGGCAGAAGTTGTTGCAATCGGTGTTATTAATGTGCATAAATACGAAAGCATTGCGCATACTTTCACCGGGCAGATGGGGTGGCTCTCGGTAAAGGAAAAATTTATGAAAGAAAGGGAAAAGGAAGTTACGGGGGATTTAAATAAAGTGCGGGAAATATGCGAGAGAAAGGAAGTTCACTGCAAGGGCATTATCGGCTACGGCTATCCTCACGAGGAGATAGTCAAGTACGCAAGGGAAAGAGAAAGCGTCAGGATGATTATTATCGGCGGCAGCGGAAAGGATTTTTTGGGCAGGAAAATACTCGGAAGTGTTGCTGAAAAAATTGTCCAGGAGGTGACAAAAACACTGCCCTGCCCGGTTGTCGTTATCCCGTGCAAAATAGAGATGCCCGGTGCAAGATTGGATTTTTAGGGGTTAGGTGTTAGGGGTTAGGGGTTAGTGTTTAGTTTTCAGGGGTTAGTTGTTAGTGTTTAGTTTTCAGGGGTCAGTTGTTAGTGTTTAGTTTTCAGGGGTTAGACAAATATCCAGCCCTAAATCCCAAGTCCCTGACCCCAAGTCCCTAATCCCAAGTCCCTGACCCCCAACCCCCAATTCAAAGTTCCGCATCCAGAAGTGCCTCCCTGCAGGGGCATTTTCTCTCATCGGGAATTTTTTTTATGATTTCCGGCAGGATTTCTTTTAATTTAATGACTTTATCTTCAGTTTCCTTTTTGATTACCGATGCATTCAGTTTACCCTTTATCCCTGCCGCGTAATTCCCCGGAACCGCAATGGTTGAGTAGCAAATTCCCATTTCCCTTGAAAGCACCGCCTCGGGAACAGAGGTCATGCCGACGACATCGCATCCTAATTTTTTTAAAATTTTGATTTCAAGAGGCGTTTCAAGCCGGGGTCCTTTTGTGCAGGCATAGCTTCCGATGCATGCGTCTATGCCGTTTTCCCTGCAAACATTTAGGATAATTTCATTTAACTCAGAGCAGTACGGTTCTGTCATATCAACATGCACCGCTTTTTTGTCATGGAATGTAAGATCGCGTGTTAAATCAAAAAAATCATTAATAACAATTAAATTCTCAAGCCCTATTTTTTCGTTAATCACACCAACCGAGCTTACCCCGATAATTCTTTCAACTTGCAGTTTGTGCAGTGCAAAAATATTCGCGCGAAAATTTATTTTGTGCGGCGGGATTTCGTGATTTTTCCCGTGCCTGTTCAGGAAAATAATTTCCTTATTATTTACTTTTCCCCTGAATATTTCTGCCGTTTTGTAAGGTGTTTTAACGATTTGTTTTTTTGAATCTTCAATAAATTCGTAGAGTCCCGTTCCCCCGATAATTGCAGTTAACATTTTTATTGTTTTAAAATTGAACAGTTAAATATCCTTATCACCACAAGCATATAAATCTAAAAATTTAAAATCAATTATATCATATCGCAGCGGATGTTAAAACAATAAAGAGATTATCAGTTAAGTGGAAGATGCAATTTAATTTTGCCGATCATGAGGTTGTATTGGTCTTTGACAGAGGAATGGTTTCTGATAAAAATCTTAAACATTTGGA
>MCBE01000050.1 GCA_001723845.1 Candidatus Altarchaeales archaeon WOR_SM1_SCG | reverse complement strand
TTTTTGGAAGGGTCAACGCTACCGGGAAAACTTGCCGATTGTGCAAATCGCGATCCTGCACTTTGTGAATTGTATCTTGTGGAGGGCGATTCCGCGGGCGGTTCTGCAAAGCAGGGCAGAAACAGGGAATTTCAAGCAATTCTTCCGCTGCGAGGAAAAATTTTGAATGTTGAAAAGTCGCGAATTGATAAAATATTAAATAATAAGGAAATTCAGACAATGATAACCGCCTTTGGCACAAATTTCGGTGATGAATTCAAAATTGAAAAAACAAGGTATCATAAATTAATTATTATGACTGATGCCGATGTTGACGGGGCGCACATAAGAACACTTCTTCTGACATTTCTTTATCGTTATATGAATCACCTGATTGAAGAGGGTTATGTTTATATTGCACAGCCGCCGCTTTACAAATTGAAAAAAGGCAAAACAGAATATTATGTTTATTCGGATTCCGAGAAAGATGAAAAATTGCAGGAACTTGGTGATAAAGTTCAAATCCAGAGGTACAAAGGACTTGGTGAGATGAGCCCGACGCAGCTCTGGGAAACGACAATGAACCCAAAAACAAGAACCCTTGTTAAAGTCACGGTTGAGGATGCGGTTGCTGCTGATGAATTATTTACAATTTTGATGGGCGATGCCGTAGAACCCAGGAGGGAATTTATCCAGGCACATGCAAAGGAGGTTACTAATCTTGACATTTAATTTAATTCTAAAATTTCACTTAATTTATTTACTCAAACATAATTATTTAATAATTAATGGACAAAATAAGATTATTTAACGAGTTGAAAGAGAATCCGAAGAATGTTCGCTTTGGGAAAATGTGTAATATCGCTGCAGCTTTTGGTTTCAAATATAAGGGTGGAAAGGGCAGCCATCGTATTTATATGAAGGAGGGCGTGGAGGAAATGTACAGGGTTAAAACTTTCGGGCTATGTGAAAAATACAGGTGCGGGAGTTGAAGTCCTGGTTGATGACAGTGAACAATTTTTAAAAATATTAAATGAAATTCCGCCGCTTGCACGAATTGACGATTACACAATTGAAGAGGTTAAAATTAATAAAAAATTCAATGATTTTAAAATTCTTGCGAGCAGTGAATCGGAAGGTATCGCATTCGTACCGCCTGACGGTTTTTTGTGCGATGATTGTTTAAGGGAATTAAAAGATAAAAAAAACCTGAGAAATGATTATTTTTTCATAACCTGCACGAACTGTGGTCCAAGGTACACTATTATTGAAAAGACCCCTTACGACAGGGATAAAACAACAATGTCTGACTTTGAGATGTGCGATTTTTGCAAGAAAGAATATACTGATCCGATGAACAGGAGGTATCATGCGCAGACCGTTGCATGTAAAACCTGCGGTCCGAAACTTGCATTGTATCATAACGGAAAAAAGATAAAAGGGGGAATTAAAGAAACGGCAGAACTCATAAAAAAAGGTGAAATTGTTGCAATAAAAGGAATCGGCGGGTTTCATATTGCCTGCGCAACAAGAGATTGCGTTGTTTTACGATTGAGGAAAGTCGTGAAAGTTAGGGAAAACAAGCCGTTTGCAGTCATGGTTAAAAATTTTAACATGCTTGGAAAAATCGCGGACTTCAATGAAGTCGTTAAAAAATTGTTAACAAGCAATGAAAGACCTATCGTAATATTAAAAAAATTAAATAAAAATTCCCTTACTTCCGTTTCAAAACTTGATACGATAGGCGTTATGCTTCCCTATACCGGACTTCATTACCTGCTCTTTGATTACCTTGATGAGCCGATAATTATGACTTCGTCAAATCAGCCGGAAAGTCCCATCACCACCAGATTAGAGGAACAGTTTGTTCAATACATTCTTGACAACGACAGGAGAATTGTAAACCCGCTTGATGATTCCGTGATAAAGGTAATTGCAAAAAAGAAACTTTTTATCAGGAGAAGCAGGGGATTTGTCCCCGGTGCAATAAAGATTGCGGATGTGCGGGGAGTAAACAAGCAAATTCTTGCCCTGGGTGCCGAGATGATGAACACATTCTGTATTTACAGGGAAGGAAATGCAATTCTCTCGGGACACATCGGAAATACAAGAAACATGAGAACTTTTGAATATTCAAAAAAAATAATAAATAAATTTTTAAATTTTACGAAAACAAAACCTGAAGTGTTAATTTCTGATCTGCATCCCGAATACAACACATCAAAGTATGCTCGCGAGTTAAGTGAAAAATTAAATATTCCGTTAATTAAAGTCCAGCACCACAATGCGCATGTTTATTCGGCTGCGGCGGAACACGAACTTGATGATTTTGCAGGCATTGCATGCGACGGTCTGGGCTACGGGACAGACGGTAAAATATGGGGTGGTGAAGTTTTCCACAATAATGAAAGAATCGGCTCGCTTGAGGAGCATGTAATGCTCGGCGGCGATTCCTCCGTGAAAAATCCGCCAAAGATGCTTATTGGAATTTTAATGAAATTTCTTGATGAAAACGAGGTTAAAAAAATAATGATTAAATTAAAATACTATAAACATAATGAAATTAATTTACTGCATAACCAATACAAAGAAAATTTCAACTGCCTAAAAACAACAAGCATGGGAAGAGTTCTTGACGCAGCATCTGCACTTCTCGGAATCTGTGATAAGAGAACTTATGACGGGGAGCCGGCGATGATGCTTGAATCAAGTTCAGGAGAGCCATACTACTTGAAGCCGGTGATTAAAAAAGAAGACAGATGGATTCTTAAAACAACCCCTGTTTTTGAATATTTGATTGAAAATATTGATAAAGATAAAGAGCGGCTGGCTGCAACTGTTCAGTACTACATTGCAAAAGGATTATTTGAAATTGCTGAAAAATATAAAAAACCAATTGTTTTTTCAGGGGGGTGTGCTTACAACCGGCTGATGACAGGGTATTTAGTTGGAAAAGGAGTTTATTTAAACGAGAAAGTCCCGGCAGGTGATGGGGGAATTTCATTCGGGCAGGTTGCTTATTTTTTAAGGAATGGTTACGGAATTTAGTCTTTTATGCAAAATCGTTATCTCTGACAATTAATTTGATTATATGCGGAGTTTCCTAATATCTCCGGAGGATAACCTTATTTTAGGATTTATTAAACATGGCATTCCTCGTTCTTTCCACTCTGCTGCGTGTTCATCACATATATAACATCTTGTAGTGTGCCCCTCCTTTTTGCATTTAATACATTCAAGCCCCCCTGTAGTAATAGTGCCGTGACATATTCCACATTTTACTTTCTTATGGCTTTTAAGTCGTTTTTTATATAATTCTATTGCCATATCCTTTTCCTAATTTTCCCTATATACTCTGTGTCTCTCATCTGTGCATTAGGGGGTTGGAAACCCCCTGATTCGCTATGATGATCAACCTTTCTGAAGGTTGTTGTGAATGAAAAGGTTCCAGCCGGCGACGGCGGCGTTTCCTTTGGACAGGTTGCTTATTTTTTAAGGCATTTGCGGCTCAACCACTAACAACAACCACCAACCACTAAAAACCATTCAATTCAACCCTGACACGAGAACCCTCAAAAAGACCTAATTTCTCCCGCAAATTAAACTCGCTTATTATTTCAACTACATCCTCGTGGTGCGTTCTTTCAGGAATTATAATAAAACAATTTTCTTTAATTTCTTTTCCAATTTCTTTTTCATTTTTTTTGCCTTTAACCATGAGTTTTGCCGGGATGCATTTGACCTTTCCGAAAGTTCTGCCGCCTTTTTTAAAAACATCAATGAAAACGGGAACGAATCTGTCAAAATTAAAACCAACAAAATTTTCATTTAATTTAATATTTAATGTTCCCTCAAACGGCATGAAATTTAATTTCTCATTAATTTTACCGCAGTACTCTTTTACATAATATGCGCCCTCGCCAATGCCCTTAATCACCCTGCCTTCAAAAATTTCTTTTTTATCTTTTTTATTTTCAAAAAAGTCCCTTAAATTTAAGTAAAATTCATTTAAAATTTTGATGCCAATGCCCGTTAATTCAATTTCCTGACCTCTTGCACCGATTTTTCTTTTAATTAAATTTTCATGCTCCAGATTTTTCAAATATCTTGATGCGGTCTGCTGTGAAACATCCAGCAGTTCTGCAAATTGCATTGATGAAATAGAAATTCTATCATCAACGGACTTCATTCTCTGCGCTATTTCGTAAAGGATGATTTTTGAATTCATTGGTCAATGCCATAGCCATACAGGTCTGCCGTATTTTTTATGGACCTACTCTTGCAAGGAAACTCTTATAGGTGTACGGCAGTTTACCTGTCATAAATCCTCCGCCAACAGCAATATCTCTGTCTAATATCAGATCGCCGCCGCGGGTTGTTGCAAGTAATATTGCATCAATTTCATCCCGGTTAAGATCCACGAGCCGTTCAAGTGCTTCAAATGCTATCATATTCTCATCAATTTCACCGACAAGCAGCATATAATTATCAATTGTCGCTGCCATTTGTGCAGAGGTTAAAGGAAGTTTGTTTAATTTATTTAACGCATCCTTACCAAGCCACACCTGGCGATACAATGCAAACGGCGAATCAAAGTTATTGAGTCCAGTAATCTTCCATAAGGACTTTGCATCAGGCATTATTCTTACACCGGTAGGTCTTACTCTGACATCTGCGTGTCTTCTCATACTGAAGACAATTCCGGCACTTACCTTTGCTCTGATCTGCCCGCCAATACGATAACCGACCTTTTCACCGATTTTTTCGCCAATTTGTTCACCAAGTCGCCTTCCTATGTCAAGCCCGATTTTTGCACCGACAGTTTTACCTATGTCAAGCCCGATTTGCTGACCTACTCTTCTTCCTATTTTGGCTCCGATCTTGGCTCCGATCTTGGCGCCTATTTTGGCTCCGATCTTGGCTCCGATCTTGGCTCCGATCTTTGCTCCTATTTTGGCTC
>MCBE01000049.1 GCA_001723845.1 Candidatus Altarchaeales archaeon WOR_SM1_SCG | reverse complement strand
GTAGAGGTAAAAAAATGATAGATGATGCGTTAGAGATTCCTGCCAGCGACTGGAAAGAAGTGAAACTTGATATACCAAAGAGAAAATATCCCACACCTTCAGTTTACGAACATAGATTCCAACCAAAAGGGCACGATATGGACTTGCGGGAGGTCATCATAACGGATAACGGCAGGCAGAAGCCAACATTTGTGATAACCAATAACGAGGATATTGAGCTCAAAGAACTTGTCACCCATTATGCCCGGCGATGGAGAATTGAAAACAAAATTGCAGAGTTAGTAAAGTTTTTCAATCTCAACGCATTAAGTTCTCCGCTTATGATTCGCATACAGTTTGATGTAGTGATGACGATGGTGGCAGACACGCTATACAAGATGTTGGCAAGTGATCTGAAAAGATTTGAGAACAACACAGCTAAAACACTATTTTCAAAATTTATAAACAGCCCAGGAGTTGTGGAAGTGGAAGGCAACAAAGCAGTCGTAAAAATGAGAAAAAAGGCACATACGCCAGTATTGAAATCGAACGAAGTCTTTAAGAAATCCTGGGAGATACCATGGTTTGGGAATAAAAAGTTGGGTTACAAGTGGGTGTCTTGAGGTAGGTGAAATTAAGGGATTTAAACGGGCTGTGAAACTCCCTGTTAAATTTCCATACAATAAGGATTACATTGAGAAGATTAAATCCGTTGACGGATACAGGTGGCATATTCAAAAGAAATACTGGTATTTCCCGGACGATGATGGAACTGTAGAAAAGATTTTATCTGCATTCTCCGGTGAAAAGATTAATATTGACCCTGCATTACAGGAATTTTACACTCTTAAAAGAGAACTTGTTTCAAGGAAGTACAGTAAGAAAACAGTTAAAGCATACATCCACTACAACAGGGAACTCGTTAAATTCGCAGGCAATCGTTCATCCGACATAGATGAATCCGACATAAAAAATTACCTTTTTCATCTTGTTGAGAAGAAAGATGTTTCTACTTCTACTTTGAATGTTGCGGTTAATGCCTTGAGGTTTTACTACGGCAAAATCTTAAAGAGAGATTTTGTGTATGAAGTAAAACGTATAAAGAAAGATAAAAAACTACCGGTCGTTTTAAGTCAAAATGAGGTTACGATGATTCTCTCTGTGGTTTCAAATATTAAGCATAAGGCAATTTTAATGCTAATCTATTCTGCTGGTTTGAGAGTTAGCGAGGTTGTGAGGTTAAAGGTTGATGATATTGATGTTGATAGAAACTTAATTATGGTTAAAGGCGCTAAAGGAAGGAAAGACAGACAGACAATTCTTTCCGATGTTGCTCTTGATATTTTTAAAAAATATATCAGAGAATATCAACCAGAGAATTGGCTTTTCCCGGGAGCAACGCATAGGAAACGTCTTAACACAAGAAGCGTGCAAAAGATGTTCAACAGGGTGTGTAAAGAAGCAGGTATTAAAAAAGAGGCATCAGTCCACTCTTTAAGGCACTCGTTTGCAACTCACTTACTTGAAAGCGGTGTTGACTTAAGATACATCCAGGAATTACTGGGTCACCAGAGTTCAAAGACAACGGAAATATACACTCATGTAAGCAATAAAAACTTGAGGAAAATTAAAAGTCCGTTGGATAATTTGAAACTGTGAATTTTTATTTATTTTTATTCCGGAATTTAATGGTTTAATAAGTTTTGATGTAAATATATTTAATAAATTCAAGATTTAATGGTTTATCTGATGTTTACAGCCAATTCATATATGGTCGGTTATCCGAACCAGTTCGGATATTACGCCAGAATCAAAGGGTTATCCGAACAAGTTCGGATATAAATTGTTATATGAAATTGACTACGGACGCCTTTAGAATTTAAACATTTATTAACTTTAAATCAAAATAAAAATAAACAAAAAAACAATGAAAAACAAAACTAAATGTGCCGCCAGAGCCCATGAGAGAGCGGCTACGGTTTTTGGGCTATTGAGTGAAAATTTAGGGAGGAATTTGGTGTGTGGATTAGCGCTTTTGGTGGTGGTTTTCGGGTTGAGCGAAAGTGCCAGTGCTGAAACCGGTTTAGTAGCATCATGGCACATGGATGAAGGTTCCGGAAATATTATTTATGACGAAACAACAAACAACAATGGAATAATTTACGGTGCAGGATGGACTGATGGAGTATGTGAAAATGCGTTGGGTTTTGATGGTGTGAATGATTATGCGATTGTAGCAGATAACCCAAATCTTAAGTTAACCGAAGAAATAACTGTTGAATGCTGGATAAAGTCAAATGATTTTAGTGTAAGAAAGATTATTATGGCAAAACACGAGCTTTTTCAAAGAGGATGGCTCTTACAATGGGAACAAAAACCTTCTCCCCTCCTACACCTTCGTTTTATGGTAAATAGGGGCACTCCTGATGTTTATGACTGGTGCGTAGCTGACTATCCTTTGAGCAATCTTGAAACTGGAAAGTGGTATCATGTTGTGGGGACTTATTCAACACATGATGATACTGCAAGACTCTATGTTAATGGTGTAGAAGTTGCCCACCAAACGAAACCAACAGATAAAAAGATGTCTGTGAACAACGAACCACTCTTAATTGGAAAACACCCGGATTGGACTGGATATTTTAATGGCATCATCGACGAAGTAAAAATCTACAACAGAGCGTTAACAGCAGAAGAAATACAACAACATTATAATAACCCATGTGGCAAGATAGAAGCGACCATTGACATCGACCCATTCACCCTGAACTTAAACAGCAAAGGCAAATGGATTACCGCATACATAGAACTCCCAGAGGACTACAATTGTACCAATATTAACGGCTCAACAGTCAAACTAAATGATACAATACCAGCAGTAAGCGATCCAAAATATGGGTTTGTGAATTCAGAGAGTTCATACTGCTTTGATTATGATAGTGATGGAATCATAGAGCGAATGGTGAAATTTGATAGGTCTGCCGTACAAGACATACTTGAAGTCGGAGATGAAGTAGAGATAGTAGTAACCGGAGAACTTTATGATGGAACACGGTTTGAGGGTAGCGATACAATCAGAGTGATAGATAAATGAAAAAGCAAGAACAAACAAAACAGCGATTAAAAGACAGGGAGAGGTATATCCTCTCTCGTTTTATTTTTTTAATTTTAAACTCAAACAAAATATTCAGAATTAATTTTGGCGTCCTTCGTCAACTTCACATAACAAAAACATATACGCTGCGGGCTTCCAGCCCTTGCCTTTCAGGACATTTTGCTATCGCAAAACTTCGTATATGCTTCCTCCGTTATACGCAATTGGTCGCGATAAAAATATAGAAAGTTTAAATAAAAATGGCAGAAATCCACATAGTACTATTAATACTTTTATGGTGCCCTGAGATTTTTTTTATGTGTGGGGCAATTGCAAATTTTATAGAAGCAAAATCTCAAGGTATAAAACTAACAGAACACGTCCCTTTTTTATTCTTTGTTGGTTTAAGTGTATTTTGGCTTCTTATTCTATTACCTATGACGTTCATAGCAGTACCTCAATATTATTCCGAAGAAGATTACAAACAGACATTTTCACCATATCTTAATGAATATATAGCCCTTGAGGATGAGTGTGAGAAGGAATCTTCTAATCCGTGCATCAGTGGACAAGCGATTATCGTCAATGCTCAGGAAGAAAAAATATCAAGCATTACTTTTGATTTTCTTTTTCCTCCAACAAAAGAACTTAAAGAAAAACTTAAAGAAAAAAAGTTTCCAATAGCTCAAAAACCCGGAGAAGTGGACACAATAGTATTATTAAAGCAATATAAATCTAAAGAAGGCGAGTATACGGATGGTACTTCAGCGTATGTGGTTTGTTATAGTATTTCTATTATTCACAAAACAGAATGTGAGGTATCTAGAATATATAAGTGTGGAGACGATCCACCAGAAACTAAAATTTCCCATGTAGATGTTGTTATGGATCCAGATATACTAGAGTACTTAATAACATTGCCTCGTTGCTAATAAAAGATTTGTCTTGTTTATTTACTTTAAAACATATAAATTTATTAAATGTAAAAAATGGGAATATTTGATTTTTTATCAGGACCACCAAATATGGCAACTTTAAAATCTAATAAAGATGTTGAAGGATTAATAAAAGCATTAAAGTATAAGAGAGATAGTAATTACTATAAAGATGAGATGATACGCTCTGAAGCAGCAATGGCTCTTGGAGAGATAGGAGACACGAGAGCAGTAGATCCTCTTATTCATGCGTTGAGTGATAAAAGTAGTGATGTTCGATTGGTATCGGTATCTGCTCTTGGAATGATAGGAGACACGAGAGCAATAGAAATTTTTATTCCTGTTCTGATGGATAGAGATTGTGACCTTAAATTGAGATTAAGGTTAGTATGGGCCCTTGGAATGATAGGAGAACCTGCAGTAGATGCTCTTATTCATGCTTTGGAAAATACCTCCGATCTTGATGTTCGAGAGGGAATAACAATGGTTCTTGGAGCGATAGGAGATGTGAAAGCAGTGGAACCCATTATTCATTCTATGGAGGATGGGTGGAGTCGTGAGAAAGCAGCAGATGCTCTTGTACTGATAGGAAAACCTGCAGTAAAACCCCTTACTCATGCTTTGAGGGATGATGGGGCTTTGAAGAATGCGAGTCGGCGGACTCGAGAAAGCGCAAAAAATGCTTTGAAGAAGATTAGGGCGAATAAAAGACGAAAATGATGGGGTGACCAACAGCGTATAACAAGCAGGTATCTGGCTTCGGTGCTTCGCACCTCCGCCCAAATCCTCGCTTCGCTCGGACTTCAGATACCTGCCCTCCGTTGTGTGCCCAGCCAAGCTTACAAATGCTTGCGGGTGAAAGTCCCGTCATGGTAAAACAGAAAGCCATGTAGCATATACCCAATGCTGAAAGCGATTTTAGTATTGAAGCGGTATGTAAAAAC
>MCBE01000048.1 GCA_001723845.1 Candidatus Altarchaeales archaeon WOR_SM1_SCG | reverse complement strand
TATTATTACATACCCGACTTTATCCGTTCTAACCTGGAATCTTGGCATTTTTCAGTTAATTTTTGATTGATTTTATATTAGTAATTATATTAGTAATTAGATTAATACTTAATTTAATATTTAAAGGATAAAATCTAATAGAATTAATAAGGGATTTGGAATTTAAGGGCGTATCCCTCCCCCCGCTAATATTTTTTAAATGCCGCTCACGAATTTGAAGAATCTGAAGAATCTCTTGAAAATTTTATTTTTATTTTATAAAAAACAGGTAATAAATTTTCTCACCAAGAAACCCGATTATAACAGAGAAAGGCAGTGAAGCAAGTATTTTCACAATCACGATTTCCTTTCCCAGAAACGGGATTTCCAGAGGAATCCTTGACAGTGCAATAAGAGACCACGCGGATACAAACGCTATAATGACACCCACGCTCGCTCCTGATTTAAATAACGCACCTGCTATCGGAAACGAAACATAGGGACCTCCGGGCATCACCGCACCAAGAACGCTTCCTAAAAACAGTCCCTTGAAACCGGATTCTTTACCTAAATATTTTGCAATTGCCTCGGCAGGAATTGCTGCCTGGAGCAAGCCCGCTATCAAAATGGCTGCTAAAATAAGAGGTATCAGACCAATCCGGGGGTCAGTGAACATGCCCCAGCTTGCCTTCAGCCCCTCAACTGCCTTTGCCGGCGCCACAAAATAACAAACCACATACAAAAAAACTGCAAAGCCGATGAAAAATAATGCTGTCGTGTTCATCTTTTATTGTATTCAAACCTTATTTTAACGGAATTTTTATGCGCATCCAGCCCCTCTGCTTCTGCAATTTCTTCAACCGAATTTTTAATTTTATTTAATCCCTGTTTCGTAATTTCCTGGACGGATGAGAATTTCAAAAAATCCCTTACCGAAAGCCCGGATGCGAATCTTGCAGTTCCTGATGTCGGGAGAACATGATTGCCGCCTGAAGCATAGTCGCCTGCGGGAACCGGTGCGTAATTTCCGATAAATATCGCTCCCGCGTTTTTAATTTTTTTTGCAACGCTTACCGGGTTTTTACACATTATCCCGAGATGCTCGGGAGCGTAATTATTTGTAAATTCAATTGCATCGGAAATGTCTTTTGTTAAAATTATTGCAAAATTATTTAATGATGATTCAATTATATTCTTTCTATTTAAATTTTTAATTTGATTTTCAATTTCTTTCCCTATATTTTTTATGATTTTTTCAATTTCTCCCCTGTCATCTATATTCAATACAACAACACACTGCGCATCCGGGTCGTGTTCTGCCTGGGCTAAAACATCCGCCGCAATAAATCCCGGGTTTGAGGTCTCATCGGCAATCAGTAAAACCTCTGAGGGACCGGCAGGCATATCTATTCCAATCCCCCTTGAATATGCAAGCATTTTTGCAGCCATAACATAAATATTTCCCGGACCTACAATTTTATTTACGGGCTTTATGGTTTCTGTTCCTGAGGAGAGAGCAGCAATTGCCTGGACCCCGCCGATGCGGTAAATTTCAAAAACACCGCAGAGATGCGCTGCTGCAAGTATTGAATCGCTGATTTCCGGGGGTGATGTAATTACAATTCTTTTAACTCCTGCGACATTTGCAGGAATCGCTGTCATAAGAACTGACGAGGGATATTGTGCCCGCCCGCCGGGAACATACAACCCTGCGCTTTCAACCGCGGTAATTTTTTCAGATATTTCAATCCCGGAATCAATTTCAACCTTTAAATTTTTATTGATGCTTTTAAACTGTGCCTCGTGATACTTTCTAATATTCCCGTGCGCATGCTTTAATGCAAAAAATAATTTTTGAGGAATTCTTTTTACGGCACCTGCGACTTCCTCTTCCGAGACCCTTAAATTTCTGGAATTTAAATTGAAATTATCGTATTTTTTCGTGTATTTAAACAATGCAAAGTCCCCGTTATTTTTTACATCACCCATTATTTCTCCTGCTCTTGCGAGCGCGGATTCAAAGTTTGCCGTGCTTCTGTTAATTATAGATTCAATTTCATTTTTGTTTTGTGAATAGTTAAGAATTTTCATGTTGTGTTATTTTTTTAAATTCCCGGTTCATTTTTCTCCTCAATAAATGTAATATTATCTTTACACCCCTGTTGCAAGGATGCAAACATTTAGATTTTTCCACTGCTTATGCAGACATTTATTTTCATTCTAATAAATATATGCTACATTCCACGAACATCGCCGGGATGTCTTTTGTGTCTCTAATCCGGATATTTTTCCCATAATTCTGAATAATGTTCTCCAGCCCATTTCATATCATATCATAATGAGAACCGAAGGTTCTCGTTATTTCGGAAATCTCTGATTTCCAAAATCCCGGAATTCCTCTGGTTCAAGTTTAACTTTTTCCATTTTTATTAATTATTATTTTTTGAATTAAATAAATGTAGCCAAAAGTTCCCGGGTTCATTAAATTATTACGCCTAAACATAAATACCTTCAAAATGCCAGAAATCAGAAGCTTTTAATGTTTTGTTCTATAAACTATTTTTATAAGTCATAGAATTTAAATTAATTAACTTTTAGTTAACTTCCCGGTTTTTATGTTTCCCGCTGCATTTTCAAGCATTCAAACCTTCGGGATAACAATCTTACCTTTATCATCTCCTGCTTCCTCTGTTAAACCCTCTAAATACAGGTAGCCTGTGAGCGCGGCAAAAACCGCATCAATCTCATCTTTTGTAAGAATTCTTTTTTCCGTATCGCCATGCACGCCAAATTTTATTAAACTTTTCTGCATTTTCATCAAATCCCTGTCATAAAGCCCTAAGATTTTCGCGGTCGCGGTTGAAAAAATTTCAATGAAATCAAGTTGCAGTTTTTTTAGTTCGCCTGCAAATTCTTTTCCCCGCATTGCAAGAACATTCATTCCCCGGAGTGTCACGGGAAGCGCGCCGTATTTTCTTAATTCCTCGTCGCACAGCCGGTTCTCACCCGAAGATGTGAGCGGGGCATCAATTGCAGTGATTTTTGGTTTAATTTCTTTTAAATTTTCAATAATATCCGAATCTGTATATAAAATCTGCGTGGTTACGAATTTTTCATCATTTTTGTTTATTTCAAGTATGCACATACCTGTTTTGTTCTTCGGGATTCCGGCAAGGTCAATACCTGCAATTTTCATTTTTTTTTCAGTACTATAACAAAAATTAAATATAAAATTAATAAATATATCAAGCAGGATGAAAAATTGCAATTATAAAACAGGGAAAAGAATTATTTCAATCACAGGGACTCCGGGGACAGGGAAGACAATGCTTGCTGAAAAACTTGCACAAAAATTAAACGCGGAGATAATAAATTTAACCGGTATTGTCAATAAAAATAACCTGTACGCAGGAATTGATAAAGAGCGCGACACTAAAATTGTTGATGAATTTCAATTGAAAAAATTTGTTGTAAATTTAATTGAAACAAAATTTCCGGATTCGGAGAACATCATCATTGAAGGGCTTTTAAGCCATTTCATGCCTGCAACGCACATCATTGTTTTAAGAACAAATCCCCTGGTTTTAAAGAAGCGGCTTGAATTGAGGGGTTATTCAAAGGCAAAAGTTAAGGAAAACCTGGAGGCGGAATTTTTAGGGGTCTGTCTTGAAGAATCATTGGGCTGCAAAAATATTCTTGAACTTGATACAACCGGGAATGTAAATTTAAATTTAATTTTAAACTGGTTAAAAGAAGGTGGCAGAATCATTAAAGAAATTGACCGGGCAGAAGATTTTTGTGAGGTTTTGGGTGAATTTTAAATTACCACAACACTTCAACCTCATCCGTCCTGAATTTCTGCCTTACAACCGTATCCTCAAGTTCATGCCTTACCCCTGAATTATACATTAAAATTCCCAACCATGAGATCATAACCCCGTTATCCGAGCAGTACTTTTCCGGGACTCCGAAAACAGCGTCATGCTCTTCTGCCATTGCTTTTAGCATTTCCGAAAGCCGGGAATTGTTCCCGACGCCGCCCGTAAGTAAAACCTCATCTGCTTTTAAATGTGCAAGCGCTCTTTCAGTAACCTCAGTAAGCATTGAAAATGCGGTTTCCTGGAGGGAAAAGCAAAGGTCTTCCAGATCATAATTTTTATTAAATTTTTGAACAGCGGAAGTTAAAACCCCGGAGAAACTTAAATCCGTGCCTTTAACGATGTACGGGAGTTCAATGTAATTTCTGCCGGATTTTGCGAGTTTTTCAATTTTAGGTCCCGCCGGATGGTCTAATCCTATCGCCCTTCCGAATTTATCAAGCATATTTCCAATCCCGACATCAAGGGTTTCGCCGAAAATCCTGTATCTTTTGTCCTTTAATTTCAAAATTTGCGTGTTCCCGCCGGAAACATAAAGAATTAACGGATCGTTGAATTTACAAATTAATTTCCCGATTTCTATATGGGCAACGCAGTGATTTACACCTAAAACAGGAATTTTATTGTGCAGTGAAAGAACTCTTGCAGCGGTTGCAGCCGTCCTTAAGCAGGGACCAAGACCCGGACCTTTAGAAAATGAAATTAAATCAATATTATTGAAATTCAAATCCGCATGCTCAAGTGCATCGTTTAGCGTTCTTTTTATATTGTCCCCCATGAACTGCACGGCATCCCTTGGAACTATGCCCTGCCCGTGAGCCGGCTTGTATGTTTTTCTTGTATCCGCCAGGATATTCCCGCAATCATCTGCAATCCCTGCGCCTATTGTGTGGGCGGTTCCTTCAATGCCAAGAGAAATCATTTGAATTTAATTTGAATTTAATTTGAATTTATCTTAAATTACTCTGTTATTTAATAGAGTTGTTGCTAATTAAGATTAATCCGAATTAAATTATAAAATTCTCTTGTTTTTCTCCTAATCTTCACTATCTTTTATTAACTTGTAATACTAATTGATAAATTAGTATCAACCAAACTTTAAA
>MCBE01000047.1 GCA_001723845.1 Candidatus Altarchaeales archaeon WOR_SM1_SCG | reverse complement strand
ATGAACTCGAACATCACCTGGAACCTCTCGGCGTACGGGAGCATCGACGCGGGGGAAAATTTCACAATAAAAGCGGAAGTGCATGTAATGTCAAACGCATCGGTACTCCAGAACAGGAACAGAGCCTGCGCGAATGCAACAAACCTTCTCGGCACATCATCGGGAACAACATGCGATTACGCGGATGTCTGGATTTACTACCCCGCGTTAACCTTAACAAAAACGGGAAACGCAACAAATGCAACACCGGGAGATATTGTTGAATATACGATAACCATAAATAACCCGAAATATACAACCGCCTATAACATCACGATTTCAGACAACCTCCAGTACGGCTTTAAATTGATAAGTAACGGGACTCTAACATTCTGGAACGGGACAACAACGGATATTACAATAAACGAAACCCTTAACGAAACAAACCCTCCTGCCGGCTCCACAGTCTACTGGAATTACACGCTTCCATACATCCTGCCTCAAAAGAGCGTAACATTAAGGTACAACACCTCGGTAACATCGGATGCCAAATGCGGAAAAAATATAGTTACAATTAATTACCGCGACGGCGACGGGACCGGGATGCCTTACATACAGGCACAGTGGGAATCATGCCCCGTATTTAAAGGGGTCTTAACGGTTGATAAAATTACGAGTGATTCTTTATCTTATCCCGGGAATAATGTTACCTACGAAATTATAATAAGCAATTCGGGAACGGAAACCATTTACAACATCACCTTAAACGATACCCCCCCAAACAACTGGCAGTACGCGAATAATATAATAAATTTAACAAATTCCACATGTAATGTCACACACAACGGCACCCATTTCATAGTAACCGGTAACCTATCACCGGGAGCTGTATGCAGGTTCAGGTATGATGTTTCAGTCCCTGATCTTACATGTTTCGGGGAATATTACAATTACATATCCGCTTACGCTTACTATGCCAGCGGGACAATGCTCAATGATTCTTCTTACGCTTCAACCGATATAGTATCCGATTGTGTTCTTGATGTTTCAAAAAACATTAACAATTCATTAAATAACAATTCATTAAAGTACGAATACGGCAGCGTAATTGAATTTATTATTAATATAAGCAGCAGGGGAAATACGACAATCTACAATGTCACGGTGAACGATACCCTTCCCGTGGGGCTGCAATTCATAAACTGCACAAATGAAACGGGAGATACGGTAACAACAAACACGACAGGAACGCCCTACGCAGGGCAGTCGGTAAATTTCTCGGCAGGAAACATCAGCGGCAATTCATATAAAATATTTTACATAAGAGCAACTATCACGGATGACACCTTTGAAGGCACGAACATCAACAGGGTAGTTGTTACAGGAAACGGTCCGTGCGAGCCGGCAATTACGGATACGGATTTTGCAAGTTTTGCCGTCGGCATACCGGAACTGAAAGTTCACAAATGGGCTGATTCCGGCTCAATGGAGCCGGGAGAAATAATGACATATCATGTCTCAATCACAAACGAGGGAACGGGAACCGCATACAACATCACCGTTACGGACACGCTTATAGGGATGGAATATGTAAGTAACTCATCGGTATTCAACGGCTCGGGAATTAACGACCCGGAGGAAAGCACAAATACATTGTTCTGGAATTCAACAACTTTAAACAATACAAATTTAACTCCCGGAAGTTCCGTAATTCTTGATTTCAATTTAACAACACAGATAGGAAACTGCTCCGTAAATATGGGAATAGACGAGGTTTATGCAAACGCTTCCGACGGATACGGTAATATTGTTTCAAATCCCGACTTGCTCGGGACACTTATGATTTAATTAATTATACGATTATTATCAGGAACCCGAGCCAGGCAAACGCTTACAACATTACCGTCACGGATGTATTCCAGCAGGGCTTTACATACATCAGCAGTTCTCCCGAAGGGATTAACGACAGCGTAACAAACACGGTAACCTGGAACCTGTCATCGCTTGAAAAAAACAGCACCCTGACAATTAAATGCACTGCACAAGCAACTGCAAACCAGAGCAGCCCTCCGGGTATAAATCTTGTCACGGTATCGGCAGAAGATTTCGCGGGATGCACTCTTGTTAATGCAACGGATGCTTGGAGTATTACCGTCTATCATCCCGCGGTACAGGTAAGAAAGAATGTTAACATTTCGGAAGCACAGCCCGGTGACATCCTGGGATATGAAATCTCTGTTTTCAATCCTTCCGAAGCCGTTGCATATAATGTTTCGGTTTATGAATTCAACCAGACAGGATTCTATCCCGAGAACTGGAATGCAGGTGTCTATGAACTGAGAAGCAACGGCTTTAAGGAATGGCTCATACCACTCGGGACAATTAACATCACGAACTCAACGGTAAACCGCACGGGCGTAAATGAAACCGCACTTTACTTTGATTTATCAACCATCAACAATGGAAACCTTGCATCCTACGGCGGAATTACAATTAAATTCAATATGACAGCAGGTGCAAATTCTGACTCGGGATGCGACGAGGCATGGGCGTGGGGTCACTATTACGATAACGAGGTAGCGTCATCCGATTTTGACAGGGAATGTGTTATTATCAATCGCCCGTATCTTGTTATAGAGAAATTTACAATACCTGCAACACTTGCAATTGCAAAGCCCGGCGATACCGTACAATACAGGATACGGCTTACAAACCCGAATTCTGCAAAGGCGGATGCAAAAATCCGGGATATTACGGATGATGTGCAGTACGGTCACACCATAACAACAAACGGGACGGGAACAGCAGCAGCAGTCCCGTATAATTTTACCGTTAATTTAACAACAGATCCGGTTAAATTTACCCCCGATGCAGGACCCATTATTCTTTCACCGGGAGAAGAATTAATATTATATTTCAATACCTCGGTTTCTTCAGCCGCTTATGACTACGACTGCGATAAAGCATCATACAACGCAACTGATAAAATGAATAATTCAATTTTAAGAAAATACGCGGAAAAATGTATCACCGTCTTAAAACCCGGTGCAGGCATAAGGAAATTATCGGATGCAAGAACAGCAGAACCCGGAAGCGAGGTGGAGTTTACATTAATGCTGGAAAATAACGGGAAAGCAGCACTTTACAATGTAACCGTCAATGATACAATGAGTCCCGGCTGGGAGTTCCTGGAAGTAACGCAAAGCATCACCGGGATGAATGAATCGGAACAAAGTTCAGCCGAAAGTTCAACAAATAACATCATAATTTTCGGAAACATTACCTTAAACGCAGGTGAAAAGAAAACAATAAAATACACGGCAAGAGTTACCGACAACGCATCGGGAGGAATCAATGAAAATTGTGCAAATATCACGGGCTATGATAACACAAATACAGGATACACGGACGAGTACTGCATAACAATTACGGTCTATAAGCCCGCGCTTGAAATAGTCAAGGATGTGAGCCAGCATGATGTTGAGCCGGGATCAGAGCCGCTAATTACGATAATCATTGAAAACCCGACTTATGCAACCGTTTACAACATCACGATAACGGAATTTTTACCAAGGGGATTCAATTACACAGACGGGACTGCAAAACTTGACGGCAGGAAAATCAGCGACCCCAACTGGACGGGAATCAGGGAATTTGAGTGCGGCTCAAATGATACCGGGCAGTTAAACCTTACCTGGAACTTTACAAACACAAACTTTACAGATACCGATACTGAAGCACTGGTCGTGATACCTCCAAAGACCACAAGGATACTTACATTCAGGGTTCATGTCAAGTGTAATGTTCAGAACACGACATTCAACAACACCGTGAGTGTTTCAGGATATACAGGTGCGGGAGCGGCTGTAGGACCGAACAGCACATCTTTTGAAATGAGGGGCTATATCGCGGATGCGGAACTTTACAAGTACGCTTCAACAAATTCACCCACATTCTTTGAATACATTGACTACATGGTTGTAATCTGGAACAATCCCGCTGGTGCAAATATCGCACCCTTAACGCTTGCAGACACAATGCCCCCCTATATCAAATATGTGCCTGGCTATACTTATGTCGGCGACTTAAAAATTGAGCCGACGGTCTGCGGCGATTATACCGATAAAGCAGCAGGGAACTACACCGCGCAGTACGGCGGCAACTGCAGCGATTTTCACGGCGAACTACTTGACGGTAACTCCGGCGACCTGTTTAATGTGACAGGTGAGCAGACAGGCGACGGCATGGGTGAGATACTGTTCTGGAATCTTTCAAAATGGCTATTCTTAACGCCGGGACAGCAGGTATCAATCAAGTACAGGGCGCAGGTAATTCCCGGTGTAGGAAGCACGGCAAGAAACAATGTAACCCTCTCCTACCTTGACCCTGAGCATCCCGAACTCTGCCCTGACTGCGAGTTTAACATTAGTTCGTCAACGGTTATTGCAATTGCAGGAGATATTAATTTGACCAATCCGACAGAACTCAATTACACATTGAAACTTGAAAAGGGATGGAACCTGATTTCAATTCCAATCCAGCCGGACGACACTTCAATCTTTTCAATCCTTGCCCCTGTTCAAGGAAAATACATTGATGTTGCCGCATGGAATAACAGGTGGCAGTACCGCTCCTATGCCTACGGCGACTGGTTCGGCGACCTTGCGGAAATTGAGCCGAAGAAAGGCTACTGGCTGAATATGAAAGAAGCGGATAACTTAACAATCAGCGGGAAAACAATAAACGAATTTAACATTACATTATATCGCGGATGGAATCTTATCGGCTGGCCTTCAACAACTGCCGTGCCTGTTCAAAACCTGACACTAACATACATTGATCTTGCAACCTGGGAAGGGCGGTGGAATTACCGCTCCTACGCCTACGGCGATTGGTTCGGCGACCTTTCGGAAATTAAGCCCGGGAAAGGTTACTGGATAAACATTCCGAGAAACGATACAATTGCTGCATGAAAATAAAAAAAAATCACAATCA
>MCBE01000046.1 GCA_001723845.1 Candidatus Altarchaeales archaeon WOR_SM1_SCG | reverse complement strand
GTAGAGGTAAAAAAATGATAGATGATGCGTTAGAGATTCCTGCCAGCGACTGGAAAGAAGTGAAACTTGATATACCAAAGAGAAAATATCCCACACCTTCAGTTTACGAACATAGATTCCAACCAAAAGGGCACGATATGGACTTGCGGGAGGTCATCATAACGGATAACGGCAGGCAGAAGCCAACATTTGTGATAACCAATAACGAGGATATTGAGCTCAAAGAACTTGTCACCCATTATGCCCGGCGATGGAGAATTGAAAACAAAATTGCAGAGTTAGTAAAGTTTTTCAATCTCAACGCATTAAGTTCTCCGCTTATGATTCGCATACAGTTTGATGTAGTGATGACGATGGTGGCAGACACGCTATACAAGATGTTGGCAAGTGATCTGAAAAGATTTGAGAACAACACAGCTAAAACACTATTTTCAAAATTTATAAACAGCCCAGGAGTTGTGGAAGTGGAAGGCAACAAAGCAGTCGTAAAAATGAGAAAAAAGGCACATACGCCAGTATTGAAATCGAACGAAGTCTTTAAGAAATCCTGGGAGATACCATGGTTTGGGAATAAAAAGTTGGGTTACAAGTGGGTGTCTTGAGGTAGGTGAAATTAAGGGATTTAAACGGGCTGTGAAACTCCCTGTTGAACAGGAAATTAAAGATAAACGAAACGAAGCGGATGAAAAAATCAATGAAATTGAGAACGAAATTAAAGATAAACGAAACGAAGCGGATGAAAAAATCAATGAAATGGAGAACGAAATACTTAAAAAGGAAGTAGAAAATGACTTGCGGGAAAGCAATATTAATAAACAAATAAAGAGAATCAAAACAAAAGAAAAAATCAAAAACGAATATGAACAGAAATATAATAACGCACTAAAAACTGAACCGAAAACCAAAAGTAAATTAATGATCCCTCAAATACAATCTTTAATATTAGATGAGAAAATTAGTGGAAAACAAGAGAACATAATCAAAACAATCAGAACACAACACCCCGACACCCCAGAATCTGACATAATGGCTGCTTTGTTGACCCTTGAAAATTCACAGCATATAAAGTTTATCGGAGAGGAATACCAAATACCTTAAGAATAGATGCCAAAATACACGCCAAAATACACCTAAAACTATAAATCAAAATAAATATCTAACTGCGAAATTCAAATAATGTCATTTAAAAAAAAATACCCCCCCATAAGAATATAAATTTTGGATAATTTCAGTCAAAATTTTTGATAATTATATTCAAAAAATTTTCTAATTTTTGGGTAAAACCCACATAAACATAAACATAACAATAAACACAATAATAAATAAAATGAATAGTAAAAATGAATATGAAAAAAGGAAACGGGAAATTTATGATCAAAAATTGCCAAAAACGGTGTTATGTGATACGGTCATAATTGAAATACTGAAGCATAAAGAAAACGATACCACTGTTTATGTATTCTTAAGGAGAATCACAGGCGGTTTTACTGTTAAATTGACATTACAGGAGACCTTGCGGCTTTGCTCTATAACGGAGAATGATTATAAATTCATTGAGACGATCAAAAACCCAATCAAAGACAGGCGGGTTAAGAAAATAAAACCCGTCTATAATAAATTCTTTTTGAGTGATACTCGTTCTTTTTTAACAAAGAACCCGTCTACTGATACTTATTATTTAAAGAAGTTGGATATAAACTCATTTAAATTTTTTACAATACAACTAACAAAGATGGAAATATCAAGTATAAAGAATTGTATGGATCGCATCAAAAAAATATTAAATTAAATCCGAATATAAAAATTTTTACGAAACAAAGCAAAGATGACCTCAACCCATAAACAATCCAAGGAAATCAAATTAAAAAAAAATGTTGAGAAATATAAAAATTATTTAAAAGACACTGAAATTATCAATCACAAAAATATTACCTCCGATCAGAAGGCATCATTAATTGACTTAGTTAATCGAACAGACACCACCTTAAGAACTAACAGACAAAAATTAGAGAAAAAATTAAAAACAATGCGTGGGGAATACATATCATTCAATCAGGAAAGTAAAATAAAAATAAATCCAAAAATTAAAATCATGATCCAATCCCGCCTTCCAATCCCGCCTGATTTAACTCTCAAAATAGATAATAAACTTAATACTAAATTTAATAAAAAACAATGCACACAATAACCAAAACCCCATTAATTTGGAATAATTTAACCGCACTTAATCCTGGGGAATTATCAATTTACAATTATATTGAAAAATCCACAAAACACGGCTATATTTTCAAATGTCCGTTCTGCCGGAAGGAAATAAAATATTCAATAAGCGCAGACAAATATATTTTTGAAAATAGATGCCTTTTTGAATTAAACTCACATAAGCGCACAATTGATTATATCAATTTTTACGCAAATTTAGGATTAAAATTATTATTAAAAAATATAAAAATTTAAACAACAAAAAATGAAAACACCACACCAAACAGGAAAAGAACCAAGAAATATTTTAGGAATCTCAACACTATTATTTTTCGTAGTATTCTTATTCTTAAGTTCAAATGTCGCAGCACCTATGCCGCCTTATCCTATTTTTATTTTTGCAGAGGACATTAATGGGCTTTTAAACACAACCGACATTTACTGCACAACCACCAACCTTAACACAACTGAATACTTAACAAAGCATTGTTACAACGATTTAAATTATTCTGTGTGTCAATTTAACCTCGCAGAGCCAACGGAATTTCCGAGTTTATATTCGGATGCCGACAAAATCATTGTAAATTGTTCAAATACGGCAGATCATCTGTTTGTTTATAACTTTAGTGCGGATGAGGCTGGAGGAGTAGAAGTTATTAACGAAAGTTTAATCAATTATGGTTTATATTTTACAAATGCAACCTTTAACAGAACTGCCGGAAATTTAAGTTTAAACTGGGCTCTAAATAATGAAACCGGACTTGATAATATTTATTTGAGACAATCCATGAATTATGCAGATAATTTTTCAACGATCAATATTTCTTTCGCAAAGGATGTCCGAAGCGTAACTTTAAATGTTTCCGGTAGTAATAATACATTTTTTAAATTGTGTATGAATTTCACAAATTCGCATGAATTTTGTTACACAGATAAATATGCTGCATGGGAAAATAAAACACTTGAATGTGGTTCATCCGAGTCTGGGTGGGCTTTATTAAACAACTTCCTCACACTTGATTATACGAACATGACAGCAAATGAGTTATGTGATTATATTCCCGGCGTTCTTACTGTTTATTCTGGCACGAATCCCACAAACCTAAATTCAGCGATTTATTGCCCCTGGCGTCAATACTTTAATACATTACCCTTATCTGACGGTTTTGGTTTATGGATTTTATCTTCCGGAGATAATCTTTCATTTACAAACGCAGGATTAACAACTCAATCTCAAAATTTATCATTAATCGGTGGCACATATTTCACATTAGCGCACACTGACCCAACAGAAAATAGAACCCAATCCAATTTCTGTTCAGGAATCACAGGCGGCGGCACAAAGACATTATACACGCAGGTTGACGGCGTTTATGGGTTTGGCTATGTTTGCGGGGTTGATGTCCCGACCTTTAATTTATCCATAGACACCGCATTTGATTTTATTAATACGGAATCCGTTAATTTAACAATATAATATTTAAAAAACAAAAAAATGAAACTAAAAAATATCTTTGCGGGATTACTTTTATTAGTGATGATAATAACATTAGCAGCAGCAGAATGCAGATCACCCGGATTAATGGCTATAACTTGAGTTTCAAAGATATTAGATTTCTAACATAATAAATTTTATTTACCCCATTTACTGATGTTGGTTTTTGTTATCTCACTTTTTGTATTTTGTTGCCATGTCAAAATTTTAAATAAAATCAGTGTGCTTTAATACTTTAACTAACAAATGTTGCCATGTCATTTAATTTATTTAATATCTAATACAATAACATGGAACTAACAACTAAAGAAATAATGGCAATAAAACCCTACATTGAAATCATTAGAAAAAAAGGTAGAATGCCTCAATATACTCTTGTAAGAAAAAAACGGGTAAATGGAGAAGTAAAAAGAGTGTGGAGTAAGTATCTGGGCACAGCAGAAACGATCGAGAAATTCTATAAAAACTGTGAAGAATGCACTGATATGAAACTCAAAAGTTTTGAGTATGGAAGAACGGCAGCACTAATGAAAATAGCAGAAGAACTAAATTTTGTTGAGATCGTAAATAAACACACAACCAAAAAGAAGATTGAAGGGCTGACAGTTGGTGAATACATGCTATTGATTATCCTTAGCAGAGCCGATGAACCAATAAGCAAAAACGGAATCTCCGACTGGTTTGACGATTCTTTTCTCGATTTAATGTGGGTATTTTCGCACAAACTGAACACTCAAAATTTTACGAACCACATGGATTATCTCACAGATGAAGTAATGCGAAAAATCGGGGATGACCTGGGAAAAAGACTTGTTGAGCTTGGTGTGGCACCAACAAAGTTATATATTGATATGAGCAATGTCTTCACATATATGGAAAATGGGGGAACGTATTTGTTTAGCTGGAATAATATTCCCGGAAACGACAGCAAGCGACTCATAAACCATCTTTTGGATAATCTAAAAATAGGTTGGGTAAAAAACGCAACAATCAATAAAAACAATGACTGTAAAATAATAACAGTTACGGAAGGGGAAAACTCAGTTGAACTAAAACTTAACGAGAAAGAAAACAAAGTAGTCTTAAAAATCAGTGGCGGTAAAACCTATGAATATATCTTAAAAGAGAAGAAGGGTAAGCTAAAGGTATACGGCGGGGAGATGCCTAAAAAAGGTAGGGGTAAAGAGAAACGATATGATAAAAATATAATCGGCATAGGAATAGTAACAAGTGATGAAAACATCCCAATGCTTCACGAGTCATATCCCGGAAACAAGCACGATTCACAAATATTTGCCGGGATTTTTATG
>MCBE01000045.1 GCA_001723845.1 Candidatus Altarchaeales archaeon WOR_SM1_SCG | reverse complement strand
AAGAGCATAATCTATGAATTTCCCTGCTTTCATCTTTTTGAGTTTTTTATCAATTTTATTTCTCAACACCTTTTCATTCCTACTTTTTTCTGCTTTAGCCAACACCTTATTTTCTTCTTCCATATAATCCGCTACCCTTTGCATCAATTCTTTCCGTGATTTTCTTTCATCCGCAAACATTTCTGAGTTGAATATCAAAATGTATCGTCTTCCACTAATCACCCCCATATCCTCATAGTATGTCCTATCATCGTGTTTTTTGAAGCCCATTTTTGCCATCTGCTCATTCATATTCCCTTCATCAAGCACCTCAAAGCGTTCAATGTTTGCGCCTTTTATATTTTGGATTTGATTTTTATCCAATGCTGTGACATATGGCTGTTTTTGATCCTCCAAATGTTTAAGATTTTTATCAGAAACCATTCCTCTGTCAAAGACCAATACAACCTCATGATCGGCAAAATTAAATTGCATCTTCCACTTAACTGATAATCTCTTTATTGTTTTAACATCCGCTGTGTAGTCCCCAAGTATATCCCATGCAAATGGGTAACCCTTTGAATTTACAAGAAGCGAAAGGACAATTTTCTTTTTTCTAAATCCATTACTTTTAGTTATTCCCGGTTTTGCTAATTCACATTTTCTCCCCTCAAAATACGAATCAGTAAGGTCATAAAACACAATTCTCAGGCCATCCTTATCTTGTTCTTTCAAAGTTTTGTATAAATGGTTCTCTATATCTTGCTTTACATTTTCAATTTCATCAAGTTCCCTAAATATTCTTGACTTGTTTATCCGGGATTCATCTATGTTCAGTATAATGTTCAATGCAGTTTTTTTGAACCATCCCACCGCAGAAAGATAACTTCCAGTGTCTAAACAGCGATATATACTCAATATCTTTGCAATATCTGATGTCTGAACATCCTTATTTTCTGAGTACGGAAATATCTTTGAAAGTCCCCATTGCCCCCACAAGTGATTCAAAAATGCTGTATCAAGATAACGCCAATGCTCACCAAATATAATGTCCTCTGCATTAGTTACAATTATGTCTTTTTTCGCATTCATTAATTTCAAAAACCTCCTTAGTTGTTCGGCTGTTTCATCTGGTAAACTACCCAGGTATAATACTATTCTCTTTTCATTTTTCTTTGTTTTTTTATCCCAGTATGGTTCAGCAATGCTGTAATATGTATAAATTTTGCCCTTCTCGTTTCTCTTTGAATGAGATAATAGTTGTAATGTTTTCATTTTATATGTTCTTAGTTATATATTAAAAATAGATGTATATAAAAGTATTATTATAAAAAATCTGTTCTTAAAATTGGCAAAAATGAAAATCGCACATTATAACAGGAATACAAGAAACTATATGCTCAACAAGTATTTTTCAATTTATTATATTAAAAAGTTTAATTATTAATACCTAATCGTGGGAAAGATGGGTTTAAATTAGATTACAACTTCTATATTATCAAACGCTGCATACGAATTTATAAATATTTTCTTTGCTTGTGATTCTGTTAACTTTCTTTCATTTGATGTTTTATATATATTTGCGTCAAAATGAGTCAGAACCAGTTTTTTAGCATTTGCATCCTTAGCAATCTGTGCCGCATCCTCAGGATTCAAATGAGGCCATTTCGGATTACGCTGCCCGCTTTTAAACGAGCATTCGGTGATAAGTAAATCTGCATTTTTTGCCAGTTCTATTGCATTTTCGCAAAATCCTGTATCGGGACAGTACATTATTATCTTATCATCAAGTTCAAATCGGTAGCCCATACAAGTTGATGAATGAAGCAGGGGTTTGCATTCTACTAAAAAGGGGATCCTATGAAGCCCTTCAGAAAGTTCACATATGTCCACCTTAAAGGGAAGTTCTGCAAAATAAACTGTGTAGGGAGCATTAATTATATTATCTAAAATTTCTTTTGTACCTGCAGGTCCATAAACACGAAGTCCGTTGCTGAATTTAAATTTATTAAGGATGTGTAATCCGATAATGTGGTCAAGATGGAAATGGCTGATGAAAAGATAAACCAGTTTTTTATTTACGCTTTTTATGTAACGATCTATTTTATAAATTCCATTTCCTGCATCAAGTATAATAAAATACTTATCAGACTCAATAAGTGTGCATATCGTATTACCTGTTTCTGTGTCATACCATCCGTTAGTGCCAAGAAAGGTAATTTTCATTAAGACGTTAATATTTTTTCATACCATTTAACCGTTTCTTTTATCCCCCCTTTAAATGAATATTTTGTATGCCAGCCAAAAAAATTCTCGACTTTTTCTGTTGACAGATATTGCTCGTAAATTTCATTTTTTGCAGTGTTCAATATTTCATAATTTATTTTTTTATCAAGTATTTCTGAAATTCTTTCTAATACTTCTATAACGCTTAACTTTAATCCGCTTGATAAGTTAAATGCCTCACCTTTTGATTTATTTATATTTTCACACAGCATTAAGTATCCGTCAGCAACGTCTTTAACATACAGGTATTCTCTAATCATTTTTCCGTCACTTCTTATGTCCAAGGTTTCATTCAAGAGTGCTGCTTTTATTGCCCCCGGAATTATCCTATTAAAATTTAAATCACCCGACCCGTAAATATTTCCGAATCTCGCGATTGTTATTGGGATCCCATAAGTTTTGAAATAACTTTGCGCAACTAAGTCCGTACAGGATTTTGAGACATCATAAGGAAATATTCCTTTTAATGATGTTTCCTCCGTGTAAGGCAATTCCTTAGATATTCCATATGCTTTATCCGATGATGCAACAACAATTCCTTTTACTGAATTACATAATCTTGCTGATTCCAAAACATTTACTGTTCCGTTTATATTCGTCTCAAAGGTTTCAACAGGGTTTATTACCGCTGTTTGAACAATAGGTTGCGCGCCAATGTGAAAGATATATTCAATTTCATATTTTGAGATTACGTCGTAAACTCTTTTAAAATTTTTTAAATCACCATATGCTAATACTGTCTTTTTGTTCATTCCTTCTGTAATGAAATACGACTTCGGATTTTTGGATCTTATAAGCACTATAACATTTGCATTATTCTTCAGTAATTCTTTAACTATATGCGAACCTACTAATCCGTTTCCTCCCGTAACTAAAACATTCCTGCCTTTCCAGAAATTTAGTCGTTCCATATTTTCCATTGTGCTTTTTTTGAATTCCATAAAGAGTTTAATTCCCGATTGTCTCTCAATGTGTCCATTGGTTTCCAGAAACCCCTGTGCTTGTAAGCCATTAATTGCCCGTCTTTTGCTAAATTTTCCAGTGGTGTTCTTTCCCAGATTGCCTCATCATTTTTTATATAATTGATAACTTCAGATTCCAGCACAAAAAAACCACCGTTTACCCATGAATTATCCCCTGCGGGTTTTTCATAAAAACTTGTTATTTTATTTTCATTAAGTTCAATTGCACCAAATCTACCTGGTGGCTGAACAGAAGTCATTGTTGCAAGTTTTCCGTTGCTTTTATGAAATTTGAGTAATTCATCAATATTTATGTCTGCAATACTGTCACCATAAGTAAACATGAATGTTTCATTACCAATATAATCTTTCACTCTTTTTAATCTTCCTCCCGTCTGGGTATTTAATCCCGTATCTATTAATGAAACTGTCCAATCTTCGGTTGGCGTGTTATGGATAATCTTTTCATTTTTCTTAATTTTTATAGTTACGTCTGAATTATGCATGAAATAATTAGCAAACCATTCTTTTATCATAAAACCCTTATACCCAAGACATATAACAAAATCATTGATACCGTAATGTGAATATATCTTCATTATATGCCACAGTATTGGTTTCCCACCAATTTCCACCATCGGTTTTGGTTTTAAATCGGTTTCTTCGCTTAATCTTGTTCCAAGTCCGCCGGCAAGGATAACTGCTTTCATATTAGTTGATTGAGAATGTTAAATGTACATTAATAATAATCATAACAATTAGAAATTAAATTTTAATCAAATTAAAATTCATATCCAAACGTGTCGTCAGTATCTTCAGGGGGTTTGCTGAAAATCACAGCGCTTGCTTTATTTCCACTTATATTTTTGACTGCATGTGCCACACCCGGAGGAATATAAATTATATCATAATTCTCTGAATTTGAATTTAAAATAAGCGTTTTCCTTTTATTTGTCGTGATATCTTCAAGTATTAATTCGATTTTTCCCGAGCAGATGCACAACCACTCTTCTTTTTTATTGTGATAATGTTTTGCTCTTGTTTTATCTGCCTCAATTGAAACTAAATAAGAGTGAACGCAATTAAACGGCTCATCATCATAGTTCATTGAAACAAGTTCGGAAAGCCATCCGTCTTCACGAATATGTTTTTTCCTGCTTAGTTTTTTGTACATCATTTACGATAATGCTTTCGATTCATAAAGAATCTTTTTAATTTCATCTTTATTCAGAAGAGGCATTTTATGTGAATTATAATCACTGCTGTGAACATCAGTTGCACCAAGTTCCCTGAAATGTTCCTGATTTATTAATTCTTTTAATTGTGGGAAAACAATAAACATATCGTTGGTTTCAAGCGAGCGTGTTACTTCCTCTTCTGTCATCAATTCCTCATAATATTTTTCACCTGATTTAAGCCCTATTGTTTTTGTTTCAATGTCCCCCGGATTAAATTTATATTTTGGTGCGGTTTCTTCTATTACAACTTCAACAAGATCATTTAATCGAACAGCAGGCATTTTGAATATAAAAACTTCGCTTCCCTGCGCAATCTTAGTTGACTTAAATAAAAGTTCAACTGCACTACCCATGGACATTATGAATCTGGTCATTGTAGAATCTGTCACTGTAACAGGACATCCGTTTTTTATCTGTTTTATCCACAAAGGGATTACGGAGCCCCTTGAGCCAAGGACATTACCAAACCTTACCGATGAGAATATTGTTTTCCTTTGGTAGTTTACCAGATGAAACAGCCGAACAACTAAGGAGGTTTTTGAAATTAATGAATGCGAAAAAAGACATAATTGTAACTAATGCAG
>MCBE01000044.1 GCA_001723845.1 Candidatus Altarchaeales archaeon WOR_SM1_SCG | reverse complement strand
CTCTTGATCTTGAGAGTGTTTTGAAAGAGGTCAACTTTTAATAATTTTGAAGTTTAATTAAATAATTGACACGGCAACATAAAACGATATGCTGAAATGTCATTTTTAGACATCTTTGAAACTCAAGTTATAGTATTTATAATATTTCACAAGCAAAAAATGAAATTAATCATAAAACCGGCAAAAAACCTGAAAGGAGAAGTGGAAGCACCGCCGAGTAAAAGCTACACCCACAGGGCAATAATCCTTGCATCACTTGCAAGGGGCGAATCAAAAATTTATAATCCGTTACTTTCTGCCGATACCTTTGCAAGTATTGATGCCTGCAAGGCGATTGGTGCTAAAGTCGTGATTGATGAAAAAAATAATTGTTTAATTATTAACGGGAACCCTGAGTTGGATGTTCCGAAAACGATAATTGATGTTAAAAATTCGGGGACAACAATACGGCTTATGACTTCTGTTTTATCTCTATGCGATAAAAAAGTAACACTCACGGGCGACTCATCAATTCAAAAAAGACCGATGCAGCCGCTTCTTGATGCACTCCGGGAGCTCGGGGTTAAAACAGAATCCGATAACGGAACGCCTCCCGTTTCTGTCACGGGACCGATGAGGGGGGGAAAGTGCCAGATAAGGGGGGATGTCAGTTCGCAATTCATATCGGGACTTCTTATTTCATCCCCGATGTCCGGGAATGATACAACAATTGAAATCATGAAAAGTTTGAAATCAAAGCCGTACCTCAAGATGACCCTGCACCTTGTTGAGCAGTTCGGTGTTGAAATTGAGAACCGAAATTATAAAAAATTTTTCATTAACGGCGGGCAGGAGTATCTGGCAGGGAATTACGATGTTGAGGGGGATTACTCTTCTGCCGCGTTCATCCTTGGGGCGGGTGCATTAACAGATTCGGAAATTAAAATTAAAAATTTACTTAATAATTCAAAACAGGGGGACAAGATATTTCTTGACATACTGGAAAAAATGGGTGCGGAAATTGAAATTTATGAAGATTATGTAATTATCAAGGGCAGCGGAAAATTAAACGGTATTGAAATTGACCTTTCCCAGTACCCGGACCTTGTGCCTGTGGTAGCAGCACTTGCAGCACTTTCCAGAGGAAAAACAACAATAAAAAACATTGAGCATGTGCGATACAAGGAATCGGACAGGGTCCATGCAATCGCAACCGAGTTGAAAAAAATGGGTGCAAGGGTTACCGAATTAAAAGCGTCGCTTGAAATTCAGGGCGTTGAAAAATTAAAAGGGGCAGAAGTTTGCGGCTGGAATGACCACAGGATTGTCATGGCTCTCGCGGTTGCAGCACTTCGTGCGGAAGGGAAAACGGTGATTGATGCGGCAGAAACGATTGATGTTTCATTCCCGGATTTTCACGGGGTTATGAAAGAGTTGGGTGTGGAGATTGAAGTTGAATAATTGAAATTTAATTTAAATGACTGAAATAAAAAACAATAAAAAAATAATCATCATCGGGTGCGGTGATGCAGGAATAAGTGCTGCTGTTACTCTTCTTAGAATGAGTAAGGATTCCGAAATTACAATAATAGAAAAGGAAAAATATTTTTACCCCAGGTGCCCGCTGCCATTCGTCATCGGGGGGGAAATTGTCGGGACAAAAAAAATTATTAAAAAAATTGAAGATATGTTTTCGGGAACAGGCATAAATGTAGTTTGCGATACTGTTTTATCAATAAATCCCTGTGAGAATACACTCAGGACAAAAAACCATACTGTCGTTTACGATTACCTGATTATGGCAACAGGTGCATCATGCTATGTCCCGCCGATTAAGGGTTCAAACCTTTCCGGCTGCTATACGCTGAGAACGATTGAGGATACAAGGAAAATAATGAAAAGAATTGTTGATTCGGAATCGGCAATTGTAATCGGGGGCGGGGCAATCGGGCTTGAAGTTGCTTCCGCATTTATAAACTACAACCTTGATGTTACGGTGGTTGAAGTTATGAACCGCATCATGGCAAATTCCTTTGACCCGAATTTTTCTAAAATCATTGAAGAATATTTAAAGGATAACGGGATTAAAATTTTAACGGGAGCAAAGGTTAATGAAATAACAGAAAGACAGGATCGTAAAGGAGAGGTCGGGGGCGTCATAGTTGACCGGAAATTCATTCCTGCCGATCTGGTTGTGTTTTCAACAGGCATAAGAGCAAATTCGGAACTTGCAGAGCATGCGGGAATAAAGGTTTCAAGAAACGGGATTGTTGTAAATGAAAAATTGCAGACATCAATACCAAATATTTATGCATGCGGCGACTGCATTGAAATTGAGGATATATTAACGGGAAAGAAAGTCCAGAGCGGCTACGGGACGCAGGCGGACAGGGAAGGGCATATTGCAGGTATTAATATAGCAGGGGGCGTCGGAACATTTGAAGGCACGCTTGGCTCTGTTGTCACAAAAGCAATGGACCTTGAGATCGGGAGAACGGGACTCATGGAAACGGAAGCAAAGGATGCGGGCTATGAGACGGTGTCGGGAATCGTGAAAACAAAAACAAAACCCGATTACTACCCCGGTGCAAAGGACTTCTGGACGCACCTGATTTTTGATGCAAAAAGCGAAAAACTGTTGGGAGCGCAGATTGCAGGCGGCGAGGATGTCGTGGGCTATGTTAATCTCGCTTCAATGGCACTTCAAAAAGGAAACACCCTGCACGATACGCTTAAATTCAAATATTCTTATGCACCGCCGATTTGTTCCGCACCGAGCCCTTTTGTCCTTGCCGCGGAGAATGCTTACAAGAAACTTGAGCGGTTGAAGAAAATCAAGAAGAGGACTGCAAAATGAGAAAAAAAATAACTGCAAAATTAAAGTCATGGACGGGCATCCGGGAAGCGTGCGATAAAATCGGGGGGAAAATCATAAATTCAGGTTATAAACCGGACATAATAATTGCCGTAGCACGCGGCGGGCTTGTGCCTGCAATGAATTTAAGTGATATTCTCGGCATCAAAGACCTGGTAAGCATACAGGTTGAGCACTGGGGAAAAACCGCAGAGAAGGATGCTAAAGCGAAATTAAAATATAATATAGATATTTTTCTTCCGGGAAGAAAAGTTCTGATTGCCGACGATATTTCAGATACGGGCGAAAGTTTTGAAGTTGCCTGTGAATTTATAAAAAATTTAAACCCGGGTGAAATTAAAACCGCTGCAATCCATTATGTGAAAACATCAAGATTCAAGCCCGATTTTTACGCCGAAACCGTGGACAGGACAGATGAATTTATATGGATTGTCTACCCCTGGAACATCATTGAAGACACGATCAATTTAATTGAAAAATTGAATATTTCTTATTCGGATACTAATAAAATAAAAAGGGAATTAAAAGAAAATTACGGGTTTATTGTTGACGAAAAAACCCTTGAGAAAATCACAGCGGAAATGAGAAGAAGATGTTGAAAGTGCTTCAACCCGATAAAAAATTAATTTTCAAGAATATTCCATTGCAACAAGCAATTCAAGGGATTTGAAAGCGTTTGTTCTCACAAACCAATCCTCGTCGTTTAAAGCGGAGAAAAGTGCTTTAATAACCTCATCGTTTGATTTCCCGATGCTTCCGAGCACATGTGTCGCACTTGATCGAACAAAACTGTCTTCGTCGGATAGTTTTTCTATTAACTTATCAACTGCTTTCTCGGCTTTTATTTTTCCAATCGCTCGTGCCGCGTCCATTCGAACATCGCGTTTTTTATCAGATAGTTTTTCTATTAACTTATCAACTGCTTTCTCGGCTTTTATTTCTCCAAGCGCACAAGCAGCATTCCTTCGGACAAAACTGTCTTCGTCGGATAATTTTTCTATTAACTTATCAACTGCTTTTTCGGATTTTATCATTCCAAGCGCACAAGCAGCATTCCTTCGGACAAAACTGTCTTCGTCGGATAATTTTTCTATTAACTTATCAACTGCTTTCTCGGGTTTTATTTCTCCAAGCGCCCAAGCAGCATTCCTTCGGACAGAACTGTCTTCGTCGGATAATTTTTCTATTAACTTATCAACTGCTTTTTCGGATTTTATCATTCCAAGCGCCTCTGCTGCCTTCCCTCGGACATAACTTTTTTCGTCGGATAATTTTTTTAGTAAGTTATCAACTGCTTTTTCGGATTTTATCATTCCAAGCGCCTCTGCTGCCTTCCCTCGGACATAACTTTTTTCGTCGGATAATTTTTTTAGTAAGTTATCAACTGCTTTTTCGGATTTTATTGCTCCAAGCGCCCTTGCCACCTTCCCTCGGACAGAACTGTCTTCGTCGGATAATTTTTCTATTAACTTATCAACTGCTTTCCTGGATTTTATTTCTCCAAGCGCCCAAGCAGCAGTCCTTCGGACAAAACTGTCTTCGTCGGATAATTTTTCTATTAACTTATCAACCGCTTTCTCGGATTTTATTGCTCCAAGCGCCCTTGCCACCTTCCCTCGGACAGAACTGTCTTCGTCGGATAATTTTTCTATTAACTTATCAACTGCTTTCCTAGATTTTATTTCTCCAAGCGCCCAAGCAGCATTCCTTTGGACAGAACTGTCTTCGTCGGATAATTTTTCTATTAACTTATCAACCGCTTTCTCGGATTTTATTGCTCCAATCGCCAATCCCGCCATCCATCGAACACCACCATCCTTGTCAGATAATTTTTCTATTAACTTATCAACTGCTTTATCAGTTTGTATTTCTCCAAGCGCCCATGCAACATTCCTTCGGACATCACCATCTTTGTCATATAATTTTTCTATTAACTTATCAACTGCTTTCTCGGCTTTTATTTTTCCAAGCGCCCAAACAGCATTCCTTCGGATAGTACCGTCTTCGTCGGATAATTTTTCTATTAACTTATCAACTGCTTTATCGGGTTTTATTTCTCCAATCGCCTCCGCTGCCTTCCGTCGAACATAACGGTTTTCGTCGGATAATCTTTCTATTAATTTATCAACTGCTTTCTCTGCTTTCATCGCCCCGAGCGCCCTTGCCGCGCTCCCCCGGACAGAACTGTTTTCGTAGGATAATTTTTTTATTAACTTATCAACAGCATAATCTTCACTGCCGCTTCCTTTCAGAGATGAAAAAAGATTTCTGCACAACTCATCTAATCGCCAATTATTTGAACTAAAATAAATGCCCATAAACTTATCCAAGATTTCATTTCTCATTTTATAGTTAATGTTTATATCATCCCCCAGACACTGAACTGCGAGAAACAAATCCCTGTGAAGTATCTTCTCATACTTACTTTCTGCATTGTAGATTTTTCTTATAAAATCCGATGCTCTCTTCTGCCCCTGTTCGCTCAAGCATCCTGAAGTAAGCAGGATGATTTCCTTGTATCTCGGGTTGTGGAGATTGGGTTTAATATTTTCAAAAATCTCTGAAACATCGCCGTCTGAAAGATGAAGTGCTGCAAGATACTCCTCAAAGGTAAGGTGCATGAAGCCGAAAGAATTCCTTCCTCTCTCGTCAAGCAAGCCGGTTCTCTCCCTGATGTATGAGATAAACTCTTCCACCTGTTTTTTTGATTCTCTCTTATCTGCTCCGAATTGTTCCGTATATTTATTAACAAGAAAATTCTCAAGTTCGTATCCTGTCGCTAAACTATGCTCTTTATCATGCAGCCACAAAGCAAGCGGTTTGAGAAGGTCAAGTGCTGTTCTCTCGTCAAATTTATGGTGCAATCTCCTGTGCAAATCCCAGGATTCAAGCAGGGTCTTAACGCATAAATCATAAAGTTCAACCCTGTGCTGCGGAAGTTTCGCACCCTGCCTGTAAATAAGAGAAAGTATTGTAAGCATCAGCGGGTTTGTGGCAAGTTTCATGACACTTGGATTTGACTCTATGGCATCAAGCATGCTTTCGCATTCTTTTTTTGCTTTTTTATGCGCCTCTGCAATTCTCCCCGGCGTTCTTTCGTCTTCAGGTATTACGGACATCTCAACGGCACAGCACCACTTTTCCACGAACTTTCTTATCTGCTCAATATCAAAATCGTTTACCGTGTAATGCTCCATATCACTCCTGAGCGGGGCTTCCCTGTAGCCGACAATCCTGCTTGTCACAATAAACGAATTATTGTCACTGTGCTTGTTTATGAAAAACTCAACCCTTTCAGCAACAAGTTTTCTTTGCGATAGTTCCGTGACTTCATCAAGACCGTCAAACAAAATCAGGCAGTTACCGGATTTTATAAGCCGCGAAAAGAAATCATCAGGCAGTTCAAAACCCTGCAAATGGAAATATCGCGGGATATAATCCATAATTGAAACATCATTTTTTAACTGCTCTGAAGCATACTCCCTCAGCGGTAAGAGAATGGTTGTTTTTGATTTACTTTCAATGCTTTTTATTGCAGAGTACTTTAAAAGCGTTGTTTTACCGGAGCCGGGAGAACCGAGTATCACCATGTTTTTACCCTCTTTTATCTTTTCAACGACATCAATTTCCGACTTTCCCGCGGCTCTTTCTTCTTTTCTTAATTGCTCTATTTCGTCCTCATCCGGTTTTTCTTTATCCCCTAGTAAGGTATCTCTTTCAAGCATTTCCGGAATATCACGGTATTTTTCAGGAACCGCATTGAGAGATACAAAAATATCATCAAGTTTCACCCTCAAAAACATCTTAACCTGCGGGATGCCCCGGAAATCAAGATGCTCGTAGTTTCTCAGCACATGCTCCAAGTATTGCTCCCTTACTTCTTCAAAATCATAATCTTCCGGTTTGCCTTTAATTTCATCAAGAATTTCTTTATGCTCTTTTCTTGACTCTTCTCTTGATTTTGAAATTTTATCAAAAATTTTCCCGATTTCAGGGTAAATTTTCTTTAATTTTTTCACCTCCTCCTTATTTTTGCTTATCTCAGCAATAGCATAACTCATGGGGGGATTATTTTTCTTTGCTTCATCGCAGATTATCCTTACATATTCTTTTTTTACCTTTTTGAAAAATTCAAGGCATTTTGTTCTTTTTGCTTCTTCAAGTAAATCACAAAAGTAATTTTCATCAAACTGCGAAATATCCTTTATGTCCTCTTCTCTTATCTTTCTTTCTATTTCAGTTAAGAGAAAGACATAATCCTCATTCTCTTTAAGGATATTATCTATCGCCTTCCCCGCTATCTTTTTAAAGGGGTCTTCACCAAACTTCTTTTTTACCCTGGGATATGTTTCATCCCAGATAATGTGTTTTGCAATCCATAAACCAATAGATGTGGCATCCATTTTATCAATATCCATTGTATGAAAATTTTTGGTTTTATTTTTAATATTAAACTTGTTCCTTAATAATTTAATTTTTAATAACATTTAAAATTAAATAGATATAAAAATCCAAAAATGAATGACTCAATTTCAGAGGTATTTTTTTCAAAAAAATCGGTTACTCAAATGGAAGAGCATGTCGCGGAAGACAAGGAAAACGAGAGATGCGGCTTTTTAATCGGCAGGGTTTATGAAATTTCAGGGGAATTATGCACATACATTGCAGAGGCAATTCCTGCAAAAGAGACATCATCATCAATGGCTGGTGTTGTAATTGAAGGCGCATCCCATCTCGCATGGCTTTTAGCGCTTGAAGAATACCGTAAAACAAAATCGGAAAATTACACGCTTGCCGGCTGGTATCACTCGCATCCTTTCGGCGGGTTCTCTGACGGGATATTCCTGTCGGGAAGAGATACATCAATCGTGGAGTGCCAGTTAAACCAGCCCTACCAGGTGGCGGTTGTGTTAAACCCGAACGGCGGGAGCAGGGGGGTCTTCGGCTGGATTGAAGGAAAAATCAAAAAAATTGAGAAAGCATATATTCTTTCGGAGGAGTTTTTTGAATAAACAAAATATTATAAAAATTAACATGCACCGAACTTTAATGCTCCTGGCTGCGTTTTAGTTAAATAAACGAAAATGTTGTTATGGGTATGTAAATCACATTGTTATTTACGCTGATTTTCTCTTTATCGTTTGATATAACAACCCCGTATTTTGCTTTATATTCGTAAATCGCTTTTTTAATCTGTCTTTCCCTCTTTTTCCCGATACCCACTTCCACGGGAATTATGCCTTCAGGAGTTTGAAGTATAAAATCAACTCCGCTTTCTTTTACATCATAGAACATTCCAGAGGGCTCGTTTATGGTTTCTTTCATCCTTAAAAAATATGCTCCCGCAAGACCCTCTGCCAATGTTCCAATCATCTCCCTATCGGTTACTTTATATAAACCCAGCCGTGACCTTATCGCAGCAGATATTGAAGGTTGCGAAAAATAGTATTTCCAGGGTCTTCTTATGATTTTTCCCGCTGAACTATAGGGTTTTATGCTGAATATTAACCTGGTTTTCTCTAAAACATCAAGGATGTTCCTGATGAGAGTCGGTGAAGTCCCCAGTCTTTTTGCAAGTTTCATATCAGATGTTCCTCCCGGCTTTTGCAATGCTAAAAACGCAAGGATCCTTGAGATTGTGTTTCTTGTTTCCGTACTAAATGACTGAGATTCAAAAACATCTTTTTCTATTATCCTATCAATCATACTGACTATTTTTTCATGGACATCTTCCTGGCTTATATGTAAACTGAACGGGAATCCCCCGTAACATAAAAAATTTTCCCACTCTTTATCCAGCGGTTTTTCTGCGTTCAATAATTTTATCTTTAATTCATTTTCTTTTTTTACCCCGTTTTTCAATGAGGTTTCACTGTACCTGAAAATCAACTCCCTTAAACTTTCAGACAGTCCCGGTGGTTCATTAATGTTGTATTTTAAATTTATATGTTCCAAGAAACTCACGGGGAAAATAATTTCTTTTTTTACTCTTCGCACGGCATCAACAGCCATTTCAATGCTTAATGCAGATGATCCGGTGAATATTAAAAAAATGTTTTTGCTTTTATCATACAATATTTTTCCTGCAAACGACCATTCCTTATCATAATGGGCTTCATCAATCATGATAAATAATTTTTTATCGAGGTAAACAGGGGATGTTTCATGGACTTCTGAAATAAATGTATCTACAGCATCAAGTATCCTGTAACCTAAAAACGCCTTCAATTCATCAGCAGATAAATAAAGAATCCTCTCCTGCTCTATTTTTTTCTCATCCCGCAGATAATTATATAACTGATAGAGGATTGTTGTTTTTCCAACGCCGCGAATCCCTGGCATAATTAAAACCCTGTTATAAACAATATCCTGATTAGAAAGAAATGCGTCAATGTATTCTTTAATCTTGAAATACGGCTGCCTATGTTCAAATACTTTTTCACCTGCTCGTGTATTGTCTTTTGCCAATTTCGGTGCTTCTTTTAACTTAGCGAAAACATAGCCGGTAAGTAATTCTTTATCGATTTCCATTTTTGTGTGTTATACATATTTAAGTATAAACCTTTATAAATGATTATACATTTAAATGTATAAAACCCTTAAAATTTTTATTTTTGTTTTCAAGTGCTGTTTTTATTCATTTAGTAAAATATATCCTGAATTTGACACAAACATAATTTTTTCTATATAATTTCGCAATGCTGTGCCAAGAATTAACATAAAAAGTTTCCCTCCTAATAGTTAATATAAACTATTAGGAGGTACCAACAATGAATATTACAAATGAAACTATAAATACTTTACAGGCTGGTGGGGCAAAAATAACTAAAAAGATGGACAATTTGCTTGGGTTTTCAAATATTATCCAATCATTGAACCTCAAGAAAAAAGGATTGGCATTGGAGAAAATCGCTCTTTCTTTAATTTCTGCACGAATTGATCAACCAGATAGCGTCTGGAATAGTGTTGAACACATAAAGAATATGTCATCCGCTCCACAGGCATTCAATATTAATCCAAAGGGGATAAAGCAAAAAACATTTTACAGAGGGCTTGTATTACTCGGGAAGAATTTTGAAAAAATCTATCCATTGATTATGGAACCGGTCAATAAATACTTCAAATTAGACATGAACAATGTATTCGTTGATTGGACCTCATCATATTTCAATGGAAATAAATGCTCTCTTGCAAAGCATGGCTTTAGCAAAGATCACAGACCGGACAAAAGACAAGTGAATATAGGTTTAGCGATGACGGCAGGAAAATGTATTCCGTTTCATATATCTCTTGAAGAAGGCAATCTCGTTGATATGAAACACTTCAAGAAAGATTATTCGGCGTTCAAGAAAAAACTTCCAAAAAACACATTGATAATATTTGATAAAGGTGCGAAATCTAAAGGAAACTGTAAGATGATTTGTGACAATGGAAATGATTACCTATCAGCCATTAGAGATGCCGCTGAACTTCGTGAAAAGATAAATCAGGTTGATAAGGATTCAATGATGGAGTTATTTAGTTACGAAAACGGCGATAAAGTATTCGGGTACTGGAAACTGTGCGGCGAGGTATACGAATATCTCTACTATGATGAACGAAAGGCAAAGAAAGATGTGAAGAAAAGACAGAAAATGATGAATAAAGTTCTTAAGAAAAATAAGGAGTTGCTAAAAAAGATGCGAAAGAAGGGCTTTAAAGCAGTGACAAAAAAGAAGCGAAAGACTGCCGAGTTAAATAATTTAATTGTTACAACAAACATCACAATTCAAGAGCGTTTGGTTGAGAAAACTGATGAGGAAATTCTTGCTGAATTGGAAGAGGATAAATATCTGGATGGTTTCTTTGCCCTGGAATCAAGCAGAAACTTAAAACCAAAGAATGCGCTGCGCCTTTACAGAAGAAAGGATAAGATTGAGAAATTGTTTTCAGATTTGAAAAGTGTTCATAAGATAAGACCATTTAGGGTGTGGGACGATGATGCTGTGAAGGGTGCTGCTTTGATTTGTATGGTTGCTACATTATTTGTTGGTTTGCTTCAACTGACAATGAATTGTGTCCGGAAAACAAAGAAGACAATATTGGATCGTCTGAGGCGTTTGACACTTGTTGTAAATTTTGATGGTTTTGGCAATATTATCTGGAAGAGATTTGCTAATGTCGGGGAATTTTTGCTGAAATTTATTAATCTTTCATTTGGATGACAAAAATTAGTTTGATTCAGGAGGTTTCTGGTGTGTTGAATTAGCGTAAGCCAATTCTGTTTGTAGAGATGTTTATGGGATTCTGCGTTTTTCTCAGAATTTTTTGATAGATTTTCGTATATGACTCTGATTTTTTGTTCCAAAAAATCCGGTTTTGGTTTTGTTTTTTGAGATTTAATGATTAACTGTCAAATTCAGGATATAATAAAATTTTAATTTTAATTTTTCATTCACCCGACCCACTTCCACTTATCGTTTTTCGGCTCAAACAATATTCCCTTAATCTTTAACTCAAGTAAAACTTTCTCAACGCCGCCTTTATCAATTTTTGATTCCGCTGCCTTTTCCAGAATCTCCTCAAGAGGGGCAAGCCGGTCTTCTCGCTCCTGGCATAACTCCCTGACGATATTCTCAATAGAATGAATCCTATCCCTTGCCGTTTTGGGGTATTCGGCTATAATCCGGTCCTGATCAATTGCCCCGGTTTCATCAGTTGCAATTTCCCTCAATACAAAATTTGTAAGTTCAATTGCTCTTTCAACATCGCTGATAGTTACCACCCCGCTCATCCGTGTTTTTGCAGATGCCTCGGAAAGACGGACAAGTGCTTCAAGCTGTCTTGCAGTTGCTGCAATCCTTCCGCCCGCACTTGATGCCCTGAGCGTCGTGTAATATTCCTTGATTTTATCAGCGGAATCATCAGAAAGAACCGGGTAAATATTAATTCTTGCGTAAGCGATATATCTTTTAAATAATTCAACCTCAATTTTCGGTTTTATTTCGTCAAGTTCCCCCTGTCCTTTGTGCATTTTTAAAATGTGGTCCGCGATTTTTTTGTCCTGTTCCGTGTCCAGGATGTCTCTTATCGGGAATATTAAATCAAATCTTGAATTATGGCAAATTACTCCCCCAAAACCCGCAATGAAATTTTCACATCCCGGAACAGAGATGTCATAGACACATTCAGAACTCGAATTAACTTTTTTAATTTCCCTCACCTTTACGAAACCTAAATCAGAATCTAATAGATGTTCAACGGTTTTAATAGTTTGAACTGCCTTTTTTCCTTTTTCGGAAGTATAATAATAGTATGATCTATTTATTTTTTTCCGCTCTACCAGCCCTTTTTTTAGTAACCTATTTAGATAGCATCTGAATCCTTCTCTTTCTGTTCTTGAAATTTGCGATTTTCCACTGCATATTTTAGTGAAATCCTCTACCGTCATTGTTTTCTGTAAAGTTTCTAACCTTTCAACCCTTAATGCAAGATTGGAGTTCATTATTTTTTTTGACCACCATTTCTCCCCTGAAATTGCTTTTGTGGATCTTTTCTTTCCCCTATAATTGCCTTTATAATTTGACTGTGAAAGTTCCTTTATACTCGCTTTTATTGGTTCCAGTGGAATTCTTTGATACCATTTTACTCCTTTAAATGTTTTTACCTTCTTATCTGCATCTACCAAGGAATAATATGGTCTCGAAATCGTTGAATGACCATCTGGAAAAGTTACTTTTTTTGGATACTCTTTATGTACTGATGCGATAACATCATTCTGGAGTAATAAATAAAGCAGATCAGATGAAAGTTTTTTACTAACCGTAACACAGTAATCTCCATCATGGTATGCTTTTATAAATTCTTTTTGTAATTCTGATTTTACATTGAAAACCAGCCAGGGTATTTCCTTATTTTTCGCACCCCTCTTTAAATTTAAAATCTTATCAAATAATAGATATATTATCTTATTCGCTATATTTACCTTGGTGCTGTTTTTATCATTGGTTGTTTTTGCATTGTGATTAAATAATCTTTTGCTTATGTTTTTAACATCACATACCAAATTTTTTTCTTTTGCATTAAAAGCCAATGACATCAGATGTGAACTACTGTTTGTTATACATAATGAACCCTCTGCAACACAATATCCCAGCAATCTCATTAAATCTGAGTTTATTGGTATTGTTGTTGGGACGCCCGTATTTACTCCACCCTTACACTTTAAAGTACACTTTTTTATCTCATCTTCAGTTAGATTATCCACATATTCAAGGGGTAATTTTCTGTCTTTAATCCACCAACTTTTAGCATCTTTCAATCCATCAAATACTTCCATTGGGACATCGTGAAGAAATATCCCTATTCTGTCTTTTTTTGGGACTTTTAATATCTCTTTCGGAAGGTTTATTTCGGAGTTAATGTTAAAGGTATTGCTTGGTAATCCTTTTGGTATGACTACATAGTCATTTGCCTTTATTTGATCGGAAGGTTTTGGCTTTATTTCACCATCTTCAAATACATAGATGCTATGTCCTCTTGTAACATTGACTGATCTTCCAGAATCCAGTCTTATGGAAAATAAAATATCATTAATCTTATGCCTGTAGAGATATTTAACCGGTTTCCATTCTATTTTGTATGTTTCAGGATCAAATGCTAATACTTCAATGTTATCCACATAAACTGGAGATTGTTCCGGTCTATCTGAATTTAAACAATAATATTTGTCAATTATTTTACCTATTTTCTGGCATTTAATAATTCCATTTTCTTTAAGAATAATAGGTTCATTTTTATCCACACTTAACAGCGTCGGCGGAATGTCAAATTGCTCCCCTATCGGCTTATACAGGTCAAACCTTGAGAATTTCGGGTTTGATGCGGCAAGAATTGATGTATTGGCGCGGAATTTTGCAATGATCCCGGCTTTTGCTACACTTATGGTCTGCTGCTCCATTGCCTCGTGCATTGAACTCTGGTCTGCTTTTTCCATTTTGTCAAACTCATCGATACATGCAATCCCGCCCCCTGCGATAACAAGTGCTCCTGCTTTCAGTGTCCATGCACCTTCAGCAAACTCATCGCGTTCTGCAATCGCGGTCAGTCCGCCTGCCGTGGTACTCTTACCGCTAACATAAACGCTTTTCGGGGCAATTTCATCCACATACTGGAGGATTCTTGATTTAGCAACACCGGGATCGCCAATCATCAGCAGGTGGATGTCGGGTCGTACATGCGTCCCGTCAGGCAGTTCTTTTCCGTGCCTCCCGCCGAATAATTGCAGCACAATTGCCTCTTTTACTTCCCTGTAGCCGTAAATGCTTGGGGCTATTGAATCAATTAATTTATCATAAATTTTCGGGTCCTTTGAAAGTTTTAAAATTTCTTTCATATCCTCTTCACTTATATCAAGTTCCTCAAATTCCTTTTCTACCGGTTCAATGTAATTGGCATCAAGAAACCTGAAATAAACAGAACCCGTTCCCTTCTGCTTGGGAGGCGGGAGGAGGCGAAGAATTCCATTAACAATTACCTTATCGCCGGCTGTGACCCGATCAGTCATATCCTCCTCGGTCCAGATTTCAACTTTTCTTGCCTGCTCGCCGCCCTTTAAAATTTCCAGCGATTCCTGGATTTCCATTCTCTGGATGTCTATGAATAGTGATTCTTCAGGCACAAACCGAAAATCCCTCCTGTCACAGGAATTGCAAACTATCGGGGATGTGAGAAACCTTTTTGCTTTCGGCTGCTCAACCCACATTTCATTTCCGCACCTGTTGCATACAAACTTCCCGGTTGAGACCTTCGGGAGTATGTCCCCGATCCGGTTAACAATCCCTTCAACCGTAATGAATTTATTTATATGTTCTGATGCTAAATGTTTGACAGGGACGAAATTTGCATCCGGCAGGTTGGTGAATCGTACATAAAATTTTGCATCAGTTTTTAGCATTGGAACTTTTAAGTCGGAAAGTGCTTCTTCAAATTGGCTGATCACTGCATCGGGATTTTGTAATAATTTCTCTACAAGCACAATGTCAAATTTTTCAAGTTCCTCGTAATCAATAAACAAACTTTTTTTCTCGGGATATACCTCCGCAAGCTTATTGATTTCCTTTTTCTTTGATTCTAAAAAATTTGGGATTTTTTCTTTATTTGAACCCTGCCTTTTAAGGAGTGTCTCTTCACGCTTCATGATTTCCGTTGAGCCTGAACCAGTAGATTTCGTATCTTCTTCTTTCATTGTTATTTGAGTGTTGTACTATTTTTCTTTAAATTTTATTAAAATTCTATGTGTATTGGAGCGGAGCGGAAATACGCACTTTCTCGTCGGGAAACTCCGACTTGCATACAAACTTCCCGGTTGAAACCTTCGGCAGTATGTCCCCGATCCGGTTAACAATCCCTTCAACAGTAATTAATTTATTTATATGTTCTGATGCTAAATGTTTGACAGGGACGAAATTTGCATCCGGCAGGTTGGTGAATCTTGCATAAAATTTTGCATCTGCTTTCTGCATAGGAATTTTCAAGTCGGAAAGTGCTTCTTCAAAAAGTGATATAGTAGCATCCGGGTTTTGCAGCATGTCCTCTGCAAGTTTTAAGTCAAATTTTTCAAGTTCCTCGTAGTCAATGATTAAACTTTTCTTTTCAGGATAAATCTCCGCAAGTTTATTGATTTCCTTTGACTTTTTGTCAAGGAATTCTGAAATTTTTTCTTTCATTGTTTTTTGGTTTTCATTTACTCATTAAATTCTCGCCAGCATTCTCAAAATTAAACCGCCGCCTTACCCGGGTACATATAAATATGCCCCGATGGTTCTAATTCAGGAATTTTATATTTTAATTCTTTTCTGATTTCCCGGATTTTTTCGTGTGTTTCCTTTGTGTAAATTTTCTCACTGCAGTGTTCGCAAACTCCCGCATTTACTTCTAAAATCACAAAATCCCTGCCTGCATCAATAATTTTATCTACTTTTTTTCCTTCAACTTTTCCGCCGCACATCGGGCATTTTTTAACAATCCCTGTCATTTTTTCGTTTTTCTAATTTTATATTTAATCCAGAGTGCTATATTAATTATTAAGATGACACAAATTTAATAACAAATTTAATACATAAAATCTCACAAAAAATGCCTGATAAAAAAAACATCATATTTTGCATAACCGGAGCAGGTCAGTTTCTTGAGGACGCCTGTAAATTTATAAAAAAATTAAGCGAGCAGGGCAAGTATGAAATAACCATTGCGTTTTCTTCTGCGGGCTACGAAGTTCTCTGCATGTACGGGCTGGAGAAAATTAAAAATTATGCAGGCAGCGTAATACTTGAGAAAGACCAGGGTAAAAGCGCACCTTTCTGCGGGCGGCTGAGCAAAAAGGACTATGATTTTGTTGTTGTCGCGCCTGCAACTGCAAACACGGTTTCAAAGATTGCCTGCGGGATTGCAGATACTCTTGTCACAAATATCGTTGCTCAGGCAGGAAAAACCAACACGCCTGTTTTCATTCTCCCGACGGATGCCGAAAAATTCCAGGAAACAGAAATCCCTGCAAGCATTGACAACAAAAAATGCGAGAGCTGCGAATATCTAAAAAACTGTCCCTGTGTTGAAGTATGCCCGAATAATGCAATATTTTTAACCGAAAAGAAAAAATTAAGGATTAATTTAATGCTATGCAATGCGTGCAGGAAATGTATTTTCGCGTGCAATTACGGGGCGGTAAGTTTCGGGAAAATTGTTGAAATTCAATGCAGGGACCTTGATATTGAAAATGCAGGCAAACTTGAAAAGATTGAAGGAATCACGGTTATTGAAAATTTAGAGGAAATCAAAATTTCATAAAAATTAATTCTCAAATTTAATGATATTACATGAACGAGTCAATTGAAATCCTGATAGTTGAATTTTGCCTTTTAATTATTCTTGGAATTTTCGCATCCTACATCTCGGAGAGAATAAATAAACCCATAAAGATTCCTGAAATATTCACTTTAATTGTTCTCGGTATTTTAGCAGGTCCTGTTTTTCATATCTTTGACCTTTCAACTCTTGACCCTGCAACCTACCAGCATTTAATACATTTTTTAATCAGCGTATGCCTCCTGACACTTCTTTTTGAAGGCGGTTTCAACCTGCACTTCAGGGAATTTTTAAAAAATTTACGGCTTATCGGAATTCTTGCAACAGCCGGCGTCCTTATCACAACAGCCGGTGTCGGATTTGTAATTCATTACATCACAGGAATTGAACTGATATACTGTCTCTTAATCGGCGCGATTCTTGCAGCAACTGACCCAGCAAGCGTTATTGCTCTCGGGAGATCATTGAAACTTCCAAAAGAACTCACGACAACACTTGAAGGAGAATCCTCATACAATGACGCGACATCAATTATTTTATTTTTTGTTATACTTTCGGTAATCATGGGCGAGAGTTTCAGTTTATCAGCATCCTCACTTGAATTTATTAAAATGCTTCTTGGCGGGATTTTCGTGGGAGCAGTCTTCGGATTAATTGTAAATGAAATTTTAAAAAGAAATAAAAATGAAAATTACACTATATGGTTAACGATACTCTTGGCTGTGCTTTCTTTTTTTATCGCGGAACATTTTGAAGTCAGCGGCGTGATTGCATGTGTTACCGCAGGGATGGTTATAAGTGCGGCAAGATCAGACACATTATCGCCGAGAGAATACCGTGCGGTTCTTGATTTCTGGGAGTTCGCAAGATTCGGGGCAAATTCGGTGATTTTTCTTGTTCTTGGTACGCTAATGAAAATTGATTATTTAACGCACTACTTCGCACTCGGCGTTTTAGTTGTTTTTGTTTTGATAATTTTAAGATTTATAATCGTGGAAATAGCATCATTCGGGATGAAAATGAAGCGGGCATGGAAAATTGCAATTGTATGGGCGGGTCTTCGCGGCTCTGTTCCCATGCTTCTTGTTGCAACCGTTGTTGCACTCGGAATCAAAGGACATGATGCTATTGCAGGAATTGTCGCATCCGTTGTCTTTCTTTCAATCGCGATCCAGGGGCTGACATCCGCGCCGTTGATTGAAAAATTAAATATCGGTAAAATTTCAAAATCAGAGGAGAAATACGAGGAAATGAAAGCGCACTACAGGGTGCTTAAGGCAGGCAGGGAATCGTTGAAAAATAAATTAGATGACGAATTAATTGACGAGGTAATTTATAATTCAATCTCAGGGGAAATTGAAAACGAAATAAATTTAATTGAAGAAAAAATTGATAGCGCAGTCGGCAGGGAAAAAAAGTTAAAGGAAAAGGACATACTTCAAACAAAGGTCGCAATTTACGAGGACATGATTGCAAAAATCAGGGAGGAGTTTATGTCGGGGGCGTTATCGGATGCAGCGTACAGGGATTTGCGGGAGGAGATGGATAAGAAATTGTTGAAGGCGGCACTTGAATTGAAGAAATTGGGTTGAAAGATACTAACCGGATTTGAATGAACAGCCGCGAGATTTTAAATAAAATTTAATTATTTAATCTAAATCAATAAATAACTGCGATTAAGATGACAGAGTATATTATAAAAATAAAAATTGAACGGATGGAAGAGGAAGGAGAAGTGTATTATTTAGCGACATCCGAAGACATCCGGGGGCTTGTTGTGCAGGCAGAGACAATACCCCGGGTGATTGAATACGCGGAGGATGCCATAAAAAATTTGATTGAATTGGCAATTGAAGACGGCGACCCGATGCCAATAAAAACAAAACCGAAAATCGGGAAACTATCATCAAATATAGCTTTACCGGTTACTGTGTAAAATGTCAAAGACAAAAAAGCTTTCATCAATGAGTTATAGAAAGGTGACAAAGAAATTAAAGAAGGCAGGTTTTGTTTTACGGCGGCAGTGCAAAGGAAGCCATGAAATCTGGAAGTATCCAACCACAAGAAGAACAACAAGCGTTCCAAGGCACGCGGGAAAGGATATTCCGACGGGAACATTAAAAGCGATTATAAAACAAACCGGGCTTGATGTTGAAGAATTTTTGGAATTGTAAATTTCTAAAACAATATTTATTTTTTCAAACATATATTTAAAAGGCATGCATGGAAATAATAAAATTTAATGTGATTAATTTAACATAATTAATAATGACTTATATATCTAATAATTAATAAATCAAAATGAACACAAAAGAATACATAAATAATTATGTTACAAACGGACATGTTTTAAAATGGATTGGGGCGATGAAAGAACTCTGCAATCCCGACAAAGTTGTATTTTGCGACGGCTCAAAAGAAGAAAAAGAACACCTGACAGAGGAGGCATTCAAGACAGGAGAATTAATTGAACTGAACCGGGAAAAACTCCCCGGCTGCGTTTTGCACAGGACGGCACAAAACGATGTTGCAAGAACCGAGCATTTGACTTATATCTGCACGACAAAAAAAGAAGATGCGGGACACATAAATAACTGGATGTCACCTGAAGACGCATACAAAGAATTAAGTGAATATTTCAGGAATTCAATGAAGGGCAGGACGATGTATGTTATTCCTTTTATAATGGGCGTTCCCGGCTCAAGTATGAACAAGATAGGAATTGAACTTACCGACAGCATCTATGTCGTTTTGAACATGAGGATAATGACCCATGCCGGAAAGATTGCGGCAGATGCTTTAGGCGACTCTCCCGATTTTACGAAATGCCTTCACGGGAAAGCAGAACTTGATTATGATAAACGAAGGATCTGTCATTTTCCTGAAGACAACACGATATGGAGTGTAAATTCCGGGTACGGTGGGAATGTGCTTCTCGGCAAGAAATGCCTTGCTCTGCGTATCGCAAGTTACATGGGAAGGCATGAAGAGAAAAAATGGATGGCAGAGCACATGTTTTTGATGGGTATAAAGACCCCTGAAGGTAAGACCTTTTACATTGCAGGAGCGTTCCCCAGTGCATGCGGAAAGACAAACCTGAGCATGTTAATCCCCCCTGAAGAACTTTCGGGATACAAAATACAGGTGGTGGGAGACGATATATCCTGGATGTATGCCGGGGATGACGGGCGACTATGGGCGCTAAATCCCGAAACCGGCTTCTTTGGTGTTGCTCCGGGGACAAACATGAAGACAAATAAAAACGCGATGCTCACGATTAATAGAGATACGATTTATACAAATGTTCTTTTAAAAGACGATAAAACCGTGTGGTGGGAAGGGCTGGAAAATAAACCTGAAAAGGGGCTTGACTGGAAAGGCGACCCCTGGACAAAGGATATGAAAGATGAGGATGGAAAACCTATTGCTGGCGCACAGCCGAACAGCCGTTTCACAGCACCGACATCCAATTGCCCGATTGTTTCGCCCGAATTTTCAAACCCTAAAGGAGTGCCTGTTTCAGCAATACTTTTCGGCGGGCGAAGAGCAAGAGTCGCACCCCTTGTTTACGAGGCATTTAACTGGCAGCACGGGGTTTATGTCGGCGCAACAATGGCTTCCGAAACCACAACAGCCCAGCTCGGCGCAGTCGGGGTCATTCGCAGGGATCCGATGGCGATGCTTCCGTTCTGCGGCTACAACATGGGTGATTATTTTCAAAACTGGCTTGATATGGGCAAAAAACTAAAGAACCCGCCGAAAATATTTAATGTCAACTGGTTTAAGGTTAATGATGAAGGTAAATTTATGTGGCCCGGGTTCGGCGATAATTTGCGCGTTCTTGAGTGGATTATCAAGAGATGCGAGGATAATTCAGGTGCAGAAAAAACACCGGTAGGTTATGTTCCAATGAGTGATGCATTAAACACGAAAGGGCTTGATATTTCAAAACAAACGCTTGATGATTTACTTTCCATAAACCCCGGTGACTGGAATGATGAGTTAAAAGATATAAAAAATTTCTTTGAAAAATTTGACCGCCTGCCCGGAGAAATTCTTGAAGAGTATAACGCGCTTTACAAAAGATTTGATTTTGATTGATAAATTATTCGGGGATTTCAAAAATTAAAATAATAATTAACTTTTACCCATGAATCTTCTCAGTGCAGGGTGCATCTCAGCCATCTGCTCTTTTTTGATTTCCTCATACATCCTGTATAAAATACCGACGGTAAGAAGTATTCCGGTTCCTGTTCCAAGCGCGCCCATTAAATCAGCGATTACGGCAAGAAACCCGACGGCAATTGAACTTATTATCGTGATTTGCGGGATGTATCGGTCAAGAACTTTTCTTACGACTCTCGGGTCCCTTCTGAAGCCGGGAATTTGCATTCCTCCCTGCTGTATCTGCTCTGCAACTTTTTCAGGTCCAAGCCCTGTTGTCTGGACCCAGAATTTTCCGAAAAGTACGCACAAAAATAAAAATACGGTCGCATAAACAAGAAGATGTGCAAGAACCATCGGATCAGTCATCTGGGATGCAATGTTATCGGGTCTTAAAATACCGTAAAGTCCCGGAACTGATCCGCCATTTATGGTTATATAAGATGTGACCTGGTAAAACGCATTTTGAATAAAACTCATATCTGCAGGAGGGTTTTGCATATCCACCCCGACCAGGCTGGGCCATAATTGCACATTTGCAAGAAGTGCTGCTGCTAAAATTACGGGAAGATTTGAAACATAAAAGAATTTTAAAGGGTATCTTCCGCCGACGCCGCGAATTCCGCCGTAAGATAACGGAATTTCCAGTTTCATTGACTCGCCGTAAACAACAAGCAAAAAAACAATTATTGTTGCAATTATCGGGAACAGCAAAATTAACATGAACTCGCCGTTTGATAAATTATATAAAAAACTTATTATATAACCCGGAAATTCCCCGGTTCGTGTTTTCAGAAAGTTAAATGAGCCGGTAAATATTGTTTGAGAAACTCCTCCTGCAATAAATAACCCGATTCCTGAACCGACACCCCACTTTGATACAAGTTCATCCATATACAGTAAAAGTATTGAGCCGATCGCAATCTGGGCAATTAACAGCCATGCAAGCCCGGGAAGTGCAATTCCTGTTGCAACTACAAGTGCTCCCGCTTCAAATAACGCGACGAAAACAACAAGAATTTTTTGCGTGCCCTGGAATAATGCCTTATCCTCGTTTCTTGATAAATCAAGTTCAAGCATACCCGCACCCACTAATAATTGTAAAACAATTGATGCAGTGACAATAGGACCTATTCCCGCGGAAATAATAGTTCCCATCTGGCTTGCAAAAATCATAGTCATTGCCTCAAACCCCCTTATTCGCTCTTCCATACCTTCAGGACCGACAGAACCGTAAGGATAGACAGTACCCATTATAAAAAATATGCAGAGAATTGCCGCCGTCCAGATTAATTTTTCCTTGAAAGGCACATGTCTCTTGGGCAGTTCTACTTCAGGTATGTACTTTAGTAACGGTCTTATAAATTCTAATTTCAATTTTAATTTCTTGTTTTGGTAGTTTTTTGATTATTTAATTTAATAATTAGAATTTGGTAAAAAAATTAATGCAAAATAAAAATTATATTCTTCTAAGATGATTGAGAAACGCATGTTTCCTTACGGGTTTCATCAAGTATTCTGCCGCAGATTGAAGAATCACCCCTCTTTACCGCAATTGCATGGAAACAGTAGTCCCTAATATCATCATTATATATCTTATCGCACAGTGAAATATCATCTTTTATTATTGCTATTTCTTTTACGCATTCATCATTTTTGGCGCCTGAAAGCTTATCGCATATAAAAATATCTTCTTTTGCTTTTGCAACATCGGCAATACACCTTCCTCTCGGGTCAACAGCAGAGCCGGTTGCTAATTTTTCACAGTACGCGGTATCTCCTGTTTTAATTGCAAGTTCTCTAAGGCAGCTTATCTCGTCGGAAACATCAGCACAGGGAGTTTCTGATATATCTTCTGTTACCGGTTCTTTACCTTCCGGCAGATCTTCCGCGGAGGGAAGCACGGGTCTTTCAAACTTTTCCTGCTGCTCTTCTGGATCTTCTGGCTCTTCCTGCTGCCCCGCCGTATCCTGCTCTTTAGTTTGCTGCCCTGCCGCCGGGGTTTCCGAATCCTTTTGTACCGTATAATTTTGATTTTCCATTTCCTTTTCATTACTATCGCTCAAACACCCGCAGAGTGCGGCAATACATAATAAAGAGGCAATTACCGGTCCTGAATTTTTCATCATTAACATCATCATTAATAATTAGAATAATTTTTAATTATATTCAATCTCTGCACCGCAGTTGTTTGCATTTGTAATAAATATTTCAAAATTTACGCCCCTCTCTTTCAAAAATCTCGCTGCCGCATCAGCCGCTTCCTTTGCATTTTTTTTGTTGTCTTCCAGTGCATAAACAGCCGGACCGAATGAACTCATACCGCTGCCGTAAGAAATTTTATTTAAATTTTCAATCAATTCATTGATAATTTTATCCTGGAGCAAGACCTCTATTTTTTTAAACCCGATTCCCTGCATCATTTTTAAGCCGGAGCCGAATGACTCTATATCGCGTTCAACAACAGACGGCAAAATTTTCATTAAAATTAATCGTGAGAGTTTTTCAACATCGTTCGGCTGGACGGGACAGTATTTTTGAAATATATTAACTTCTTTCTGACCGTAAATCTTTGACCTGACACCAGGAACTACGACAACAAAATACCAGTTTTCAGGAATGTCATACCGGGCAAGTACAGGTGCGGGAGAAGCCCTTGATGCGGATGATGGAAGAAATCTGTTCTTTTCCTTCCCGCTCCCGAAGGCATGCCCGCCGTCAAGAATAAATCCGCCGTAATCAAAGACTCCTGTACCGATCCCTGATGTCCCTCCCCTGCCGATGATTTTTGATAGTTCTCTTGAAGCCAGGGAAATTTTGTTCAATTCACATACCGCTTTTGCAGAAGCAAGGAGAAGCTGCGTTGTGCTGCCGAGTCCCGAGTGCGCAGGAATTTGATTTTCTATGCTGATTTTTATATTCGCGTTGAAATTTTTTATATTATCCCGGATTTTGTTTATCGCATTTTCAATTTCATTTAGCCGTTCAGTGCAACATATATATAAATTTTCATTAAATTTTGCATTTACGATAATATTCGGTTCCTTTAACGCAACACCAATCCCGCCGTCAACTCTTCCGAGTTCGCCGTTCAGGTCTATCAGACCGAAATGTAATCTGCTTGATGTTTTTATCCGGATTTTTTCCATTTTTCTTGTTTTAATCTATTTTTTGTTTTTCATTTTTTCCACCCTTTTTTTTCGTTTTTTTAAACACCAATCCCGTGCGTTTTAACTCAATATGCTTTATCATGATGCTGAAATGATCTCAAGTAGATAGTTTCTCCCTTTATTGAATACATCAAAACATAAGAACCTATATGAACTCTTCCTTTACCTTTATGGATGTGTCTCATCGGTTTTCCCACAAGAGGATTATCTTTTATCTTAGCCGCCGCTTTTTTAATTTTCAACTGGATATCCCTGCCCTTTATTCGTTTGATGTCTGCTTTAAACTCATCGGTATAGAAAATATTCATTTTAATCTTCCGCCCAGATTTTATCCAGATCATCTATATCTTTTAATTCGTGAACTCTTCCTGCTTTAATATCTTCCTCCGATCTTTCAAGACCTGCCATCAGTTTTTCATTTCTCGCTAATGCCAATTCTTCCTTAAAATCATCTATATCCTCCTTAAACCTATCAAGGAGTTCCATGAATAATACATTTATTTCAGGTGCTATTGGTTTTTCTACTGTTTTGTATATTGGTGCCATTTTTATAATTTTTTTAGTTGATTGAAGTTTATATAAATTATAAGATTTAAAGATAAAATAAATTATTTCCTGTTTCATCATTTGCAGTTCCATAATCATTACTCTGGTATGCGCTCAAGTCCTTTTCCGAGTCATGCAAGAAAATATCGCGATAATGAGGATTGAAAATCCTCGTTATAACGAGAACCTTCGGTTCTCATTAGCAACAGCGACGCCTATCACCTGACGCATTAACTCCGCCAATAATTAAACTGGATATTATCAAAATTCCCGCAGTAATTTTAATCAATTTAAATTTATTTTAAATTTATTTTCATTTGATGATTTCAACTCATTTCCTTCAGAATCTCCCTTATTGAAATCAACTCCGTTTTTGACTGTGTTTTTATACTCTTTTTTATTGCGTCTATGAATAGAATATTCTTTTTTATCAGGAACTTTAGAATTTCAAAGTTCACATCTTCGTCAAATTTTATTTCATATTCATGTTTAAATTTCTTAAATATTTTCATGATTTCACCTTTCTTCTCCCTGTTTTTTGCGAGCATGAATAACAATGTATTCTTTTCGTTTTCAATCGTTTCTTTTGCAACCGACTCAATACCCTTTCCTGTTTCTTTTGCGGATATTATTTCTATTAAATGCCCGGGCTTTCCGCCCGCATGATTCCACACGACTTCACCTTCAGATTCAGTAATCCCGTATTTACCTAAAAATTCTTTTGTAGTTTGTTTGTCAAATTCATCAACCAGCAGGTATTTGCATCTTTCCTGAAGCATCGCTTCGCCATAAACCTTTTCAATGAACAATGAATCGGAAGACAAGGCAAAGACATGGCAGAGATGCAGTTCCTTTGTAAGCCGGATGAAGAAATTAAATATTTTATAAATTAAATAATCATCAATTTTTAGGTCGCCGATAACCTGCAGTTCATCAATTATTAAAATAGGTTGTTTTTTATTTTTCTTTACTTCATTCATAACCTCTGTTATGTATTCAAACACATTCTTCGGCTCGTTATCTTTAAACACACCCTCCAATAGATTTTCTGCTATCGGAATACCGTAATATCTACCTGCGCTTGATAAAAACCCCTTTGTAAACTCACTTATCTTTCTTTTTTTATTTTTACTTTCCCGATCAACTTCAAACAGGGATTGAACAAAGTCGTTGTAGTCCGAAATAAACTTCCCCCTCAGATTTACATAAAAAGCAACATAATCATCAGGTAAATCCTCAATAAGGTTCATTATTAAAGAGGTCTTCCCGGAGTTTATAGGTCCGTAAATGAAGGTTATCAACCGGGGATTGAATTTTAAAATATTCACTATCTGTTCTTTTTCTTTCTCCCTGTTAAAAAATTCTATATCCTTGATTCTGTCAATTTTCATTTTCAAAGGTGTTGGTTTTATTTAAATTAAATCTGTTAGTTATTATTTATAACAATTGAATTGTATTAAATTGACGGCACTGCCGGTTCCCATCCAATAGTTCTGATTCCAGAGTCAGAAAGCAACCTCTTTATTTTCGCAAGTAAATTGTAACAAGGAGAGAAATACCCGCAGGCTGTAATTACAAAATAATTCCCAAGCCCTCAGTCGCTTCAAAACAAAGTTCCATAAACGCATCGGGAAACAGTCCGAATAGAATAACACATAATAATGCGATCGCAACGGCAACCGTCGCAGACACCGGGATTTCCAATTTCTCGTGAGATGCCGGCTCTTTAAAGAACATGAATTTTACAACAGCAAAATAATAATAAAGAGATAATGCGCTGTTTAAAACACCTATTACCGCAAGCCACACCATCCCGGCTTCAACTGCCGACATGAAAAGCCAGAACTTGCCCCAGAACCCGACAAGCGGCGGGATTCCCGCAAGCGATAAAAGAATGATCATCATCGCAAAAGCCATAAACGGGGCTCTCTTCCATAAGCCGGCGTAGTCCTCCAGGTTTTCGCCGATTTTAACATAAACAAGTGCTGCAATAATAATGAATGTCCCCGCCGCCATTACCGTGTGTGCAAGACAGTAAAATAAGGCGGAAGCAACAGACAGTTTTGTTGCAACCGCAAATCCGATCAGGATGTATCCTGCCTGAGCAACAGACGAGTATGCAAGCATTCGCTTAACGCTTTTCTGTGAAAGAGCAACAATATTTCCAAGCGTCATGGTTGCTGTGGCAAGCACCGCAAAAACAACCTGCCACTGCGCCTGCATTGAAAGAAGGGCGATGAACAGTAAAGGAATGAGCGCTGCAATTCCCATCTTTTTAAGTCCTGATGCAAGCAGTGCAGACACCTGCGCCGGTGCGCCTTCGTAAGTATCGGGAGCCCACATGTGAAACGGTACTGCTGTAATCTTATACCCGATTCCGGATATTATCAGCACAAGACCGAGCAATGCGGCAGGTGATGACCCGATACTCCCGGCAATTCCAGTATAATTTGTTGAGCCGGATACGCCGTAAATTATTGACATCCCGAAAAGTATTATTGCCGATGATACTGCTGCAACAACAAGATATTTGATTGCTGCTTCAGACGATCTACGGTCTTCTTTTGTATAGCCCGCAAGAACAAACGATGAGATACCTGCAAGTTCAATTCCCACGAATAATAATATTAATTCTCTTGCCGAAGCAACAACGCACATGCCAAGGGTTATGAATAAAATTAATGAATAATATTCCGATTCATGTATTGTTTTTAAAGTGGAAAAAGAGCCGATAACAACAATTATTGCCGCTAAAATAAACAGGACCTTGAAAAATACCGCAAATGAGTCAACAACAAACGCCCCGCCGGAATCAGCAGCCATATTTCCGGTGATAACAAGAGCCGCAAAAAGCCCGAACAGTGATATAACTTTCACAATCCCTGAAACATTTTCTTTCTTTGCAAACTGCCCCATAAGCAGTACGAATATTCCAAAGACCGCGAGGAATATTTCCGGCAGTGCCTGTATCATGTTAAGTTCCATATTTATTGTTATATTATTTTAATTTTTTATTATGGTCCGATTAATAATGCTCCTATTTGTTCTGCTGTTGAATTAAATATATCCAGCACCAGGTGAGGCATAAGCCCCACGATTATGATAAGTGATGAGAGAACTATGAGCGGAATTAAAATATAATTTTTATCAACCTCGCGAACTTCCATGGTGTCTTCAAGCCCCTCGTTGTAGGGTCCGAATAAAGCCCGCTGGGCTGCAAAAAGTGCATACCCGATTGTAATTAAAATTGTAAGGGCTGATAATAAAACGACAACCGCTTCTTTTGTAAGTTCAAGCGTCTCAAAGGGGAAATATGTTTTAAATACACCCATGTAAACAAGCACCTCGCTTACAAAGGTGCATAACCCGGGAAGCCCGATTGTTGCAAATATCCCGACCATGATAAATGAAACAAGCAGGGGCATTTTTTTAACAATTCCTCCCAACTCGTCAATTATTCTTGTTCCTGCATTTTGTTTTATGACTGCAATACCGATAAATAATAAGCCGATTACAAGCCCGTGGTTAAACATCTGAAAGACAGCACCCTGCATTCCGATTGCATTAACCGCTGCAATTCCAAGCATGATGTAGCCGACATGACTGATAGACGAGTATGCAAGCAGTTTCTTGAAATCAACCTGGGCGAGAGCAAGCATCGCACCGTAGATCATTGTTACAACTGCAAAAATTAAAAGAATAAATGAGTAATCCACGGTTGTTCCGGGAAACATCATAACGCAGATTCTTATCATCCCGTAAGCACCCATTTTTGAAAGGAGTGCTGCAAGCATTATAGTTCCCGCCGTGGGGGCGTTAAGGTAAGCATCGGGGCACCATGTGTGGAAAGGAACGAGAGCCATTTTAACAGCCATTCCAAAGAATATTGCAAGGAATATATAAGGAATTATTGCCGCATCAATTCCAAGTAATTCGGCATTAATAATTTTTCCTGTCCCGTCATTTAGCATTTCAAGCATCATGAAGTTGTCCATTCCCCCGAGGAAATATATTGCAAAAATTCCAAGCAGCATAATGACACTTCCGACATGCGTGTAAATTAAAAATTTAATTGACGCATATTTTCTATACTTTTCACCCCAGATATTTATCACAAAATACAATGGAATTAGAACGATTTCCCAGAACACATAGAAAAGGAAAAAGTCCATTGCGGTAAAAACGCCGATGAGTCCCGCTTCCGTAAGGAGCAGCATTGAAAATAAATGATTTATTCGTTTTTGTGTCCCGTAGGCATACAAAATTGCAGCAAGAGACACAACAGCGGTTAAAAGAATCATTGCAATACTTATGCCGTCAACCCCCAATGTATAGGTAATCCCGACTGACGGAATCCACTCGTGGTGTTCAATTAACTGGATGTTCGGATTTGCCGAATCATACATTAAAAGCGCCTTAAATGAAAGCGCAACAACAATTGCGGTGGTCAGTGTCCCTGCTAATTTTACAGAATCGCCCCTGAGGAAAAAGGTTGCTGCCGCCCCGATCAACGGGACCAGTATCAATAGGGTTAAAATTGGTATTTCCATTATGTTTAAATTTTAATGAACATTATAATTACAATCAACACGCTTGCTCCAAACACCAGCCATGTAAGGTATGTCTGCGTATTTCCTGTCTGGAACAGCCGTAAAAATTTTGCGGTTGCAATGAAGGTTATGCTGATTAAAGTTACAAAGCCGTCCACGATGTAACGGTCAAATTTATCATTAATTTTTGCAAGCCAGAGGCAGAGGTTTGCGAATTTTACATCCTGCAAATAGTCAAGATAATACCTGTTTTCAAGTAATTTGTGAACCGGTAAAAATTTCCGTGTTATTGCTTCTGAATTTATTAATTCTTTTTGATAAGTAATATAAGCTAAAATTATTCCTGCAGCCGCAAGAGCAAGGGATGTTATTGCAACGGGATTTAGAAGGGATACATGCTCAACCTCAACAAACGGCGGGATGAAGTGTGCAAACCACCCGTTGTACCATCCAAGAAGTCCCAAAAAACAGGTAATAATTGAAAGAATTATTAAAGGAACAGTAATCGGTGAAGTATTTTCATGAGCATGCTCATGCTTTTTCTCATCCCTGACTTTTGAAAAAAATACAATAAAAATTAACCTGAATGAATAAAATGCGGTTAAAAGAACGGTAATCATCCCCATTAAAAACGGCAGGAATTCAATGATGCCTGCTCCCGCGCCATGACTGAATTCATAGGCAGCATGCAATATTTCATCCTTTGAAAAGAACCCGGAAAACGGCGGGATTCCTGCAAGAGCAAGCGATGCAACAATTGCTGCAATTGCTGTGATTTTCATTTTTTTACTTAAACCGCCCATCTCAAAAATGTTCTGGGTGTGAAGTGCATGAATAACAGAGCCGGCGGAAAGGAAGAGCAGTGCTTTAAAGTAGGCATGATTCATTAAATGAAAAACCCCTGCTGTGTATCCTATGCCCCCGACGCCTAATGCAAGAGCCATGTAGCCGTACTGGCTCATTGTTGAATATGCGATAATTCTTTTAATATCCTTTGCAACAACACCCATGGTTGCTGCGATTAACGCGGTAAACCCGCCGATTAATGCGACAACAAGAAGTGCTGCTGCCGATGCCAAAAATAACGGATAAACTCTTGCAATCAAATAAACACCTGCTGCAACCATTGTTGCTGCGTGAATTAACGATGAAACAGTTGTCGGACCTTCCATTGCGTCAATAAGCCATGTATGCAGCGGGAACATTGCCGATTTACCGATCGCACCTGCAAAAACAAGAAGTGCAATTAGAGTTATGAGTGCGGCGCTTTTTGTACCGAGGTCTTCATGGACCATATCGTAGTCAAATGTCCCGAAGGATATAAATATCAATAAAATCCCGATTAAAAATAAAATGTCTGCCGCACGGGTTACGACAAATGCTTTTTTTGATGCGGAAACTGCTTCCGGTTTGTAGTGCCAGTACTGGATTAATAAATACGAGCCGACGCCCACCATTTCAAACCCGATGAAAATTCCAAGATAATTATTTGAGATGACGAGAAACATCAACCCTTAATGCAAGATTGGAGTTCATTA
>MCBE01000043.1 GCA_001723845.1 Candidatus Altarchaeales archaeon WOR_SM1_SCG | reverse complement strand
CGATTGATTGTTATCAAACCAATATTTTGCAGAGATGATGGCCACATTAAAGTTCATATATTCCTCTGTGTTACAGGATTAGTGTTTTACCGATACTTAATGTGGAAATTGAAAAAACAGAATGAAATGTAAGTTCTCCCGGCAGGGATTTCAGCATCGTTACCTAATTTATCCATCAATTTGTTTCGCGTATTTTCCGAAATAGAATCAAAATTATGTCTTAATATATCGGATGCAAGTGTTTTTATCTGCGGGTTTAAATCAGATGTGCATTTTGTCAGCAATCTTTCCCTTCTTACATCAGGAATATCTTTAAAATTTCTTGCAAGTTCATTCACTTCCTTCAACCTTTTTTTTATCGGGTCCTCGTCGGATAAAATTTCCGAAATAATTGATTTAATTTTTGAAAGCATTTTTATTGATTAGATTTGTTAATAATTAAAATTAATCCTGATCAAATTATCAAATTCTCAAGCCACTTAAATTTATCCGGAAAAGACAAAAAAATTATTTACCTGTCAATAGCCGGGACAAAGAATGTGCTTTTAGCAAAGCGGGCTGCATAAATTTTTTGATTTATTCGGTGCAAAACATGCAGCTTTTTTTGTGTCCTGTGAAAATTAAGTGCATTTTTTTGAGTTTTCAATCAACTTATAAAATCAAAACATTTTTTCTTGCTCAAAATGTAAGTTTACTTATAAACCATTGAACAAACAATATACAAGTGTGTCGGGATGAATTGAGATTTATTACCACCTTAAACGATCACAAAATTTTAATAATACCCGATATTAAAGACATGATAAAGACATGATAAAGACATGAACAAAAAAGGAAAAAGGAAAAAGGAAAGCGAGCCGAAAGAAAAAGAAGATGAAAGGAAAGCCGGGGAAAAAACAAAAGAGGAACTGGAAGAAGAGGAAAATGAAAAGAAAATTGATGTCAATACATTAAAATTATGGTCTGATTTCAATGTAACCGATGAGATAAAAGTACCTAAAAAACTTGTTGACCAGGTTGTCGGTCAGGAGGAAGCGGTGGATATTATAAGAAAAGCCGCAAAACAGAGAAGGCACATACTTTTAATCGGGGAGCCGGGGACAGGAAAGTCAATGCTTGCACAGGCAATGGTTGAACTCCTGCCGAGCGAAGTACTGGTTGATGTTTTATCAACGGAAAATAAAGAGGATGAGAACTCGCCGAAAATAACGGTTGTAAAAGCAGGCGAGGGTAAGGAAATTGTAAAAGCGGAAAGGGAAAAAGAGATGATGGCAGGAGGCGGAAGCAATGCAAGGGTGTTTTTAATTATGTTTTTATTTTTTGTCCTGCCGCTTGTCTCATATACCTATCTTGTCGGCTTTAAAGAAATTGAAGGCGATAAATTTGATTCCACGATCTTTCTTGCAATGATGGCGTTCGGAATTTTATTTTTATTATTTTACGGGACAAACTTTAAATCCATGATGATGGGCGGCAGGAAAACTTCTGTTCCCAAGTTGATTGTTGACAACAGCAGCCGAAAGCAGGCACCGTTTTTTGACGCAACCGGGGCGCATGCGGGAGCACTTTTAGGGGATGTAAAACACGACCCTCTGCAGTCAGGAGGACTGGGAACGCCTGCGCATATCCGCATAATTTCGGGAATGATTCACAAGGCAAACAAGGGAGTTCTTTTTATTGACGAGATAGGAACGCTTGGAAAATCACAGCAGGACCTTTTAACGGCAATCCAGGAAAAAAAATTAACGATTACCGGGAGAAGTGAAATGTCATCAGGAGCGATGGTAATTACTGATCCTGTTCCCTGTGATTTCATACTTGTTGCGGCAGGGAACTGGCATGATATAGAGAATATGCATCCTGCGTTAAGGTCAAGAATCAGGGGGTACGGATATGAAATTTATATGAAAGATACGGTGGAGGATACAAATGAAAACAGGAAAAAAATTGTTCAATTCATTGCCCAGGAGGTTAAAAAGGATGGTAAAATCCCGCACTTTACAAAAGACGGGGTTGAGGCAATCATTAATGAATTCAGGCGAAAGGCGGGTGCAAAAAATAAATTAACATTAAAATTCAGGGAACTCGGGGGGCTTATCCGTGCAGCAGGAGACCTCTCCCGCGAGAGGGAGCATGAATATGTAAACGGCACCGATGTCGTGGAGGCAAAAAAGGCATCAAGGACACTTGAGCAGCAGGTTGCAGACATTTACCTTACAAAGAAAAAAGAATATAATGTTTTAATTACAAGAGGAAGCAAAATCGGCAGGGTTAACGGGCTGGCATTGATTGGTGAAGGAGGAACCGTTCTCCCGATTGTCTCTGAAATTGCTCCAGCACTTGGAGGAAGGGGTGGAAGTATCCGTGCTACCGGGAAACTTGGAGAAATTGCAAATGAAGCAGTCCAGAATGTATCTGCAATTATAAAATTATTCAGCGGAAAGGACATAGCATCCCATGATATTCATATACAATTCTTGCAGACTTATGAGGGCGTGGAAGGCGATTCTGCATCCGTTAGTGTTGCGGTTGCTGTTATTTCGGCACTTGAACATGTTCCTGTCTTTCAAAATGTCGCAATGACCGGCTCCCTTACCGTGAGGGGAGAAGTTTTACCTGTCGGCGGCGTCACGCAGAAAATTGAGGCGGCAATTGAGGCAGGGCTTAAAAAAGTTATAATACCGAAAAGCAATGAGCAGGATGTGCTGCTTGAAAAAAGATACGAGGGGAAGATTGAGATAGTGACGGCAAAAACGCTTGTTGATGTTTTGAAAAATACCCTTGACGGCGGGGATAAGATTGTTAAGAAGATGAGAGGGATTATTGATTAGAAAAATTCAAGGTAATGTAAAAAGGGGTTAGGAATTAGGGACCTGGGGTTAGTTTAAAAACCAACAACAAACCCCCTGACAACAAATCCCTAACAACAAACCCCTAACAACAAACCCCTAACCCCTAACAACAAACCCCTAACAACCAACCCCCTAACAACAAACCCCTAACCCCTAAAAACCAACTTAAAAATGTCATACAACAATAAAAAAATTGTTATCGCGGTCTGCGGAAGTGCAGCAGCAGTTGAAGTACCGAAAATTGCAAGAGAATTTAAAAGAAATAATGTTGATATTCACTGCGTAATGTCAAAATCAGCGAAAAAAATTATTCACAAAAACATTTTAGAATGGGCATCCGAAAACAAAGTTGTTACAAAATTGACAGGCGAAGTTGAGCATGTCAAATTCTGCGGTATCGCAGGTGTTGCAGAATTATTATTAATATGTCCTGCAACCTCAAACACGATTTCAAAAATCGCTCATGGGATTGACGATACGCCCGTCACGACTTATGCGGCAACAGCGATTGGCTCAGGGAAAAAGGTTGTAGTTGTTCCCGCGATGCATCTTGCAATGTATGAAAATCCTTTTGTTGCAGGAAATATTGAAAAATTAAAGAAAGCAGGGATACTTTTTATTGAGCCGAAACTTATGGAGAACAAGGCGAAGCTTCCGTGTGCGGATGAAATTGTAAAATTTGTGTTAAATTTATTGTAATCCAAATAAAAATAATTAAATAAAAATGTCGCTCAGAGTTCAAAAAATAAAAAACGGGACAGTAATTGACCACATAAAACCCGGGAAAGCATTTAATGTTTTAAAAATTTTAGGGATTGATTGCAATTATCCCGAAACAGTGACGGTTATGATGAATGCAAAAAGCAAGAAATTCGGCAAGAAGGATATTGTAAAGATAGAAAACAGAAATCTTGAAAAAAAAGAAATAGATAAAATTTCCCTGCTGTCGCCTGATGCAAAGGTGAATATTATTAAAAATTCCCGTGTTGTTGAAAAACACGAGGTTGAAATCCAGGATATAATTTCGGATGTACTCTCATGCACAAATCCTGACTGCATTACGAGTCATGAAGAAATAAAAACAAAATTTTATGTAATTTCCAAAAATCCCCTGGTCATGAGATGCCACTACTGCGAGCGGCTGGTGAGTGAATTGAAATTTAAATGATATTCAAGTAATCCGGATTTTACCTATCGGGTCAAATGACCTTAATTGAACCCTCCAACTTTGAATTTAAATCCCATAAGTAAAACTAATCTCTTTTTGCAATTTCCTTTAGAATCTTCAGCATTTCAAATATTTTTTCATCATTGATGCTGTAATAGTAGCAATATTTTTCATCCTCTTTAACTCCCTCTTTGAATTCAAATATGCCTGGCGCCCTTACCGGTCCCTTTCTGAATTTAATTATTCCTGCCTCTCTCAGAGTTTTAAGGTGCTGCGAAACTGTTGGCTGGGACTTGCCCGTAACCGGGGTAATCTCGTACACGCATTTCTCCGTGCCTTTTAAAAATTCCACTATCAAAAGCCGCGTTTCATCTGCAAGTGCCTTTAAAATCTTGACCTGGTTTTCCATCATATTTACATATTGAGTATTTATATATTGAATAATGTTTCTTTAAATATTTGAATCTTTAAATATTACTTTTTAAAGAATAAATTTAAAGGATTAATATTGATATATTTAATAATTTGAATATTTAATAATTTTTATATCTAATAATTTAAATATCCAAAAATAAAACTATAAAAATAAAAAATAAAATTAAATCAACGCAAAAAATGGAAACAAGAGTTGAAGACAAAAAAGTAAAGGATCTGATGACATACGGTGCAATCGCCATCCCTGAATATTCAAAGGTTATAGATGCAGTCGGCATCCTGGTTGAAGGATGCGTACATGCGGCGGTGGTAACCGGTAAAAACTGTGTTATGGCGGGTGTTGTATCTGAAATAGACATCACAAGGGCTTACGGCAGGAATTTTGAGGAAATTGAAGTTAAGGATATAATGTCGTCCCCGGTGAAAACAATTGGTATGGATAATACAATCAGGGAGGCAGGTGAGATTATGAGAGATGGTTTAATAGACCGCCTGGTTGTTGTTGACGAAAATAAGAGAATGAGGGGAATATTATCCGTGACAGATATAATTGCCGCTAAGATCAGACATATTTACTTCATTCCCGCAGTGTTTTACAACGATCATTGTTTCAATAATCGGGCACTGTAAAAATGCTTCGTCAGCAATATTTTTCAAGTTAATTACAC
>MCBE01000042.1 GCA_001723845.1 Candidatus Altarchaeales archaeon WOR_SM1_SCG | reverse complement strand
AACATATTTTAATATGTCATTCCCAATTATATAAGTGGTGAAGTGGTCCATAATATTACTTCACCACACAAATTTAAATAAAATTTAACGAAAATTAGGGATTTCTGAGGGATACGCCCTTTTTATTTTATTTAAAAATGTTGTTAATCCTCTTTTAGAAATGTTTAGAGTAGTTGGTAGTTTTTTCATACCAGATAATTTAGTCAAATTATCTTTACTTTCCAATAAATTTCCTGTTTTATCCCAAGTTTTTGAAACTTGAAATTTTTTGGGAAGTGTTTTATAAGTTCCGGGATTTCTGAAAGTAATAGTGATTTTAATAAATTGTTTCCCTCTAATAGATTCCTTTCTAACATCATTGAGTCGTTCTTTATTGAAATTATCTGAAAAGGATATATTATTACGGTTAAAAAATAAATCTAATGCTTTTAAAACATTAGATTTACCGCTGTCGTTCCGACCCGAAAAAATATTTAATTCATTAACATTTTTTAGAGATACCTTTTTTAATGATCTAAAATAGTTAATGTCTATCTTTTCTATAATTTTCATATTTATTTTTTTTGCTTTACATTTGGGCGTTATTCTTAATAAATTATTGAATTTTTTGTATTGTATCTTCGCCGAGTAATATGTCATATAACGGAGAAAGCATATACGAAGTTTTGCGATAGCAAAATTTCCCGAAGGGCAAGGACGAAGTCCGCAGCGTATATGCTTTGTTATCGGAGTGCGATAGCACCGAGAGACGATAGGAGCGAGAGTTTTTGAGGGTACTAATTTTATTCTTGACACTATTTATTCAAATTTTTTAGCAATTCCTCGCATTTTTTCACATCTTCTTTTCGCCCATGCTCTTTAAATAGTTTTAATGCAATTTCAAGTTCTTGTTTTGCTTCTTTGGTTTTTCCAGTTTCTGAAAATAGATTTCCTAAATTGGTGTGGGCTAATGCAAAATCAGGATGGATTTTTATCGCTTCTCTGAGTTCTTTCTCAGATTCTTCATATCTTTCCAAAATTTGCAATAAGTTTCCTAAATTATTGCGGGCTAATGCAAATTCGGGGTTTATCCTTATCGCCTCCCTGTATTCTTTTTCCGCTTCCTCAAATCTATTCAATTCCTTTAATACATCTCCTGACTTGTTGTGTGCTAATTCTTCGATTATTTCTCCGTACTTATGATATAAAGATTCGTCATCCATAACATTCTGTATAAACATTTGTTGCTCTTTTAGATTGGATTCCTTTAACTTTTCTGTTAAATCAATTTGTTTAATTAACTCGAAAATATAATTTGATGCGTCAACATCATTTCTCTTGATATTTATAATAAAATGGTTTATATATTGCAGAGTGCTCTCTTCTATTTTTTGGATTAATTTATTTTGATCCATTTGCTTGATCTGGTCTATTATTAATTCTGAATTTGATTCAGGTTCGTTGGAAGTATTTGGTCTATCTATGATCATGATTAGCATATTTATGTCGTTTAGTGAACCTTCCTCTAATTTTGGAATCAAATTAAAGGGTGGTTTAAGCAGGTCTATTATAAATTCTGGATTGCCATTGCCATCGTTTATATTTTTAATCAGATGTCGTATAGTTTCTAGTGATGCATCTTCCAATTTTTGAGATATATCAAATGGCGGTTTGATTCTGTCAATTATAAAATTTGGATCACTTTTAGCATCATTTATATTTTTTATCATAAACGATATAGTTTCTAATGGTACATCTTCCAATTTTTGAGGTAAAGTATCAACTTCTTTTAATTTCTCAATAACACCTCTTGCCAACTTCTCCCCTTTAGAAATATCTCTTTCAAATTTCACTTGACCAATTCCACGGATGAATACTCTAATTTCATCCAAAGTAGCGTCATTCATTTTTTTGAGTAGAGAATCTTCTGAAAATCTTTGATATGCCTTTTGAACATTAATAGAATAATAGCCTTTCCGCCCTAGAAAAGGACCAAGTTGATTTACTTTTGAATTATTCAAAAACTCAAGAAGGTCTTCCTCACTGAAATATCCTAAAAATTCTTTTGAAAAAGTTCTGTTTGAAACATGGCTAAGGACATCGTTTAGGTTAACTGTATTTTTAATCTCCATCGATTTAACAATATTTTCAAAAATAGCATTTTTTGTATCATCATCTTTTAGTAATTCACAAATAATAGATTTTTGTATGTTTAGCTGTTCATCATACTCTTTTATCATATAGACCTTTGCCCCATCGTTTATCTCCCAACTTTTCTCATTTATTCTGAAAATCCTTGCACTACTTGACAAAAAGATTTTGTTATGTTCAAGTTTTCTCAACTGTTCATTAAATATTTTTCTCAGCGGTTCATCAACTTTAAAAGATTTCAAGTATTTTTTATAGGATATATCCAATCTAAATAAATACATATCTTTTTCGGTGGCACTGGTGATGTCTTTATCCTCTTCTGACAACCAAGATAATGCACCAACACAAGCTTTTGGCATTGATCGAAAATAGAGATGATATAACCCGATATACCAACCACTAAACTTTTTCTGGATGGTTTCTTTGACCTTCTCACCTAGTTTTTCATACTTTTTAAAAGTTTCAAGATATAATTTTGCCCGTGAGGAGTGGTGTAATGAGAGTTCACCATCCGTTTCTATTATTTCTCCGTAGTCTATCAGTTTCCAAATATTATCCTCCTTATCAAGTTCAAGAGATTCGGTGAGTGTTCTCATTGCAATTGATTCTTCATGGCGATAAAATAAAGATATTGGTAAAATTATATCTTCTGCGTGTATCTTTTTATAAGGGTCATTCGTAAGTTTTTCCTTAATCTCGTTACAGAGTTCTTCTCTATCAGGGACACAGTCATTATTTTTATAGAAATTTAAAGCACGAGATAGAATCCATAAATCTTGCCCATATCGCTTTTTCAGAGATACCCTATGTTCTTCTTTAATTTTTATCTTGCTTTTATTTTCAAAATTTTTAAAAATATCTTCAACAGCAGTATACGCATAGATTTTTGTACAGGTCTTTTCATCTCGCACCCGTTTTCCTAATTTAGTTTCAGGGTATAATTCGATCTTCCTCTTGATGACCTCACTACGACCACAAAGTAAAATTTTAAATTTTGGTTCTCCTATTTTATCCAATAGATCATCGCACCCCTCGAAATCTGAATGAACATCATCTATAATTAGTAATGTATTCTCTTTATTTATTTTTAAAATTTCAGAGAGGTCATGGGCAGATAATTTCTTTTTTTTCTCAATTTTTATTATGAAAACATCATCTCTAAAAAACCATATCTTTTTAAGAGATTTATAACCTATATTTTTAGCAATAAAACTTTTTCCAGAAGATGGATCCCCAATAATCAGATGTATTGGATCCTTTTCGAGTTTACTAATTATCTCATCAACTTCTTTTCTTTCCGTTATGTATTTCTTTTCAAAGTCAATCCAATAAGATTTTCCCCCTCTTTGTAAGAAGTCATCAAAAGATTCCTTTTCACTTTTTTCTAGATCAGAATCAAGTGGTGGTAATGTTATCTCTCCAGGTTTTTGATAAGGAAATCGCCAGAAAACCAGCGCGGCTATTACTGCAATTATTATTGGAACTACCAATGCCCACTTTGGTTGTTCAGCAATCTCATCCCAGATAAAATCAATCTGAGATACTACTGATGAAAATTGATAAGGCGTAAATACCCAAGCCACAATAATAAGTACTGCTAATAAAAGTACTCCTTTTAAGATTTTTGACATTTTTATTATGTTTACTTTATGAATAAAAAACTTTAATTCATGATATCGGATTATCTAATGGACTTTTTATTGCTCTTAAATTTTTACGCACATTTTATGTTAAATCTCGCCCTCTCAAATATCTCAAACAAGAGATTATCCAGCGTTTCAAACACCCTCAAAAATTTCATATAACAATTTATATCCGAACTTGTTCGCATAACCCTTTGATTCTGGCGTAATATCCGAACTGGTTCGGATAACCGACCATATATGAATTGGCTGTAAACATCAGATAAACCATTAAATCTTGAATTTATTAAATATATTTACATCAAAACTTATTAAACCATTAAATTCCGGAATAAAAATAAATAAAAATTCACAGTTTCAAATTATCCAACGGACTTTTAATTTTCCTCAAGTTTTTATTGCTTACATGAGTGTATATTTCCGTTGTCTTTGAACTCTGGTGACCCAGTAATTCCTGGATGTATCTTAAGTCAACACCGCTTTCAAGTAAGTGAGTTGCAAACGAGTGCCTTAAACTATGAATAGAAACACCCTTTTTAATGTCTGCTTTTTTGACTGCGATGTCAAATATTCTCTGTGCACTTCTTGTACTCAAATGTCCTGTCTTTTTTGCCCCGGTAAAAAGCCACCTCTCCGGTTGATATGCTTTTAAATATAAATTCAGGGTTTCCAGTGCAACATCAGAAAGAATTGTATATCTGTCTTTTCTTCCCTTCGCACCTTTTCCGATCCTGCGAGGAAATAGGGGTGTTGCCCGACTTGCAATTGAATTAACAAATAAATTAAAGCCGGTAAGGATTGGGGGGGTGTTATTCTTGAGGAAATCGGGTGATGAAATTCTATCTGATTATTCCCATAAAGGAAAGCGGCTTTGAAACAACCTCTGCCGCAAGCATTGATAATTTGTATACTTTTGGGTTGAAAATCAATGAAGGGACTGCAAGACCTGCACCGAGATGCTTGTCGGGGTTTAAAATATTATTTTTATCAAATTTTCTCTTGAACGCGACTTTTTTATTGAATTCCTCTCTTTCAAGAATTTTGTTTAAATAAGGTGAATTCCAGAGTCCTGTTCCGTAAGGAATTCCTCCTGCAGAAATTGCAATATCATTCATCTTTTTCAGGTGCCTCAGCGAAAAAATAAAATCAAGGAATTTTCGCTCGTCCGTCAGATACATTGGCATTACAACAACTTTGTTTCCTGCTACAACCGTTCCTTCAATTCCAAGTTTGGAAATATTAAGTCCATTCAGTTTTTTTATTACGGTATTCAGGTTTTTTAGCGGGACAAGTAAATCGCCTGCAAGCAGTGTCGGACCTCTTCTTTTAATTCTCATGGGCTTGAATCTTTCACCCCATTCTTTTTCTGCCAATTCAGGCGGCTGCTCTTTAATGTTATCTGAATTTTTAATTTTATTTAAATTTTTAATTGATTCGCAAACTTCCTTTTCGCTCCCG
>MCBE01000041.1 GCA_001723845.1 Candidatus Altarchaeales archaeon WOR_SM1_SCG | reverse complement strand
CATAAAAATCCCGGCAAATATTTGTGAATCGTGCTTGTTTCCGGGATATGACTCGTGAAGCATTGGGATGTTTTCATCACTTGTTACTATTCCTATGCCGATTATATTTTTATCATATCGTTTCTCTTTACCCCTACCTTTTTTAGGCATCTCCCCGCCGTATACCTTTAGCTTACCCTTCTTCTCTTTTAAGATATATTCATAGGTTTTACCGCCACTGATTTTTAAGACTACTTTGTTTTCTTTCTCGTTAAGTTTTAGTTCAACTGAGTTTTCCCCTTCCGTAACTGTTATTATTTTACAGTCATTGTTTTTATTGATTGTTGCGTTTTTTACCCAACCTATTTTTAGATTATCCAAAAGATGGTTTATGAGTCGCTTGCTGTCGTTTCCGGGAATATTATTCCAGCTAAACAAATACGTTCCCCCATTTTCCATATATGTGAAGACATTGCTCATATCAATATATAACTTTGTTGGTGCCACACCAAGCTCAACAAGTCTTTTTCCCAGGTCATCCCCGATTTTTCGCATTACTTCATCTGTGAGATAATCCATGTGGTTCGTAAAATTTTGAGTGTTCAGTTTGTGCGAAAATACCCACATTAAATCGAGAAAAGAATCGTCAAACCAGTCGGAGATTCCGTTTTTGCTTATTGGTTCATCGGCTCTGCTAAGGATAATCAATAGCATGTATTCACCAACTGTCAGCCCTTCAATCTTCTTTTTGGTTGTGTGTTTATTTACGATCTCAACAAAATTTAGTTCTTCTGCTATTTTCATTAGTGCTGCCGTTCTTCCATACTCAAAACTTTTGAGTTTCATATCAGTGCATTCTTCACAGTTTTTATAGAATTTCTCGATCGTTTCTGCTGTGCCCAGATACTTACTCCACACTCTTTTTACTTCTCCATTTACCCGTTTTTTTCTTACAAGAGTATATTGAGGCATTCTACCTTTTTTTCTAATGATTTCAATGTAGGGTTTTATTGCCATTATTTCTTTAGTTGTTAGTTCCATGTTATTGTATTAGATATTAAATAAATTAAATGACATGGCAACATTTGTTAGTTAAAGTATTAAAGCACACTGATTTTATTTAAAATTTTGACATGGCAACAAAATACAAAAAGTGAGATAACAAAAACCAACATCAGTAAATGGGGTAAATAAAATTTATTATGTTAGAAATCTAATATCTTTGAAACTCAAGTTAAAAATCAATTAAAATTTCCTGTTCACAACAACTCTGCCTTCTTTTCCGATATTCTTTAATTCAATTTTAATCCTTTCGCAAGATAAATCAATAATATTGTAACAATTAAGGTAATCCGCCTTTAACTTTTCGCTTGACACTGATCCTGCGGTGCAGAATATCGTAATTCCTGAAGAGGACTCCATCACCCAGTTGTTAGGGACATGCTTATGTCCGTTCAAAACAAGATTTGCGCCTTCGTCATAAATCAGTTTCAAAACATCTCCCGAGTCGTATAATTCACTTCTCTCCCTTCCCGTTAACGGAACCGGGATGAGATGATGGTGCATTGCAATAATCCTGTATTTTGCACCGGTTTTTTCTAACTTTTCCTTTAACCACATCTGCCCTTCCCTGCCGAGCTGTCCCGTATCAAGGTCCGGCTCACTGCTGTCGCAGCAGAGAATCTGGATTTCATCAATAACTCTTTCCGAGTACCTGCTTCCGAAAAGACGCTCAAAAGTCAGGTAACCGACATTTCTTGCGTCATGGTTCCCGGGAACAATGAACTTTTCAGTGTCAATTTCTTTTAATATTTCAAACACGCTCTCAATTTCTTTTTTCAACCCGTTCATACTCAGATCACCGGTTATTACGGTTATGTCCGGGTTAAGAGCATTTACTTCATCAATGCATCTGGAAAGCATATTGGCATTAAATCCTGCCGGTCCGTAATGTATGTCGGATATGTGCGATATTTTCATTTTAATTTAAAGTTGATGTCATAACAAATTATGCGAAAATAAATTATAAAATTAAATCCAAGGGTATAATAAAATTAAAATTAAAATTATAAGAATTCATCAAAAAATTGTTTATAAATTTTAATAAAATTCTCTTTTACGAAACCCTTTCCATCAGCCGCTTTACCTGGTCCCGAAGAGCAATTGCTCTTTCAAAGTCCAGAATATCCGCAGCTCCCCTCATTTCATATTCAAGTTCAATAATCATATTCGGTATCTCATTTTTAGGAATGTGTTTCGTATCCTTTAAATCAACTTCCTTATCCCTGATGGGCTTGATGATTGTTTGAGGCGTTATGTTATGCTTTTTATTGTATTCAATTTGCATATCTCTTCTCCTGTTTGTTTCTGCAAGTGCTTTTTTGATTGACTCCGTAATTTTATCCGCATATAAAACAACCCTTGCATTTACATTTCTTGCGGCTCTCCCGATGATTTGAATCAAGCTTCGCTCATCGCGCAGGAATCCTTCCTTGTCGGCGTCAAGTATTCCTATAAACCCGACTTCCGGGATGTCAAGTCCCTCGCGCAGAAGGTTTATTCCGACAAGCACATCAAACTTACCAAGCCGAAGTTGCCTTATGATTTCCGTTCTCTCAAGAGTATCTATTTCAGAGTGCAGGTATCTTGTCCTGATGCCCTGCGCAACAAGATACTCGCTTAATTCTTCTGCAAGCCGCTTTGTAAGGGTTGTTAAAAGAATCCTGTCGCCTCGCTTTATCGTTGAATTTATTTCGTTTATCACATCAGGAATTTGACCTTCAATTTTCCTGATTTCAACCACAGGGTCAACAAGTCCCGTCGGGCGTATTATCTGCTCGACAACCTGCTGCGATATGCTTAATTCATAATTCCCGGGAGTTGCCGAAACAAAAATAACATTATTCATGTAGCCCTTAAATTCATTGAATTTCAGCGGGCGGTTGTCAAAAGCGCTTTTCAGCCGGAAACCGTAGTCAACAAGAGCTTTCTTTCTTGAGTAATCGCCGTTGTACATGCCGTGAACCTGCGGAATGGTTTGATGACTTTCGTCAATGAACATCAGGAAATCCCCTGGAAAATAATCAAGAAGGCAGTAAGGCTTCTCGCCGGGCTTTCTGAAATCAAAATGACGGGAGTAATTTTCAATACCCTTGCAGTACCCTGTTTCCTCAATCATTTCAATATCATAAAGCGTCCTCTGCTTAAGCCGGTGCGCTTCAATCATGCCAAGCCCGGGGAGGTTTTCCTCAAGCTCCTTTTTTATTGACTCAATCGCACTTTTCGTTGACTCCTCAGGTATTACAAAATGACGCGCAGGATAAATAAAAAAATAATTGAAATTTTCTTTTAATTCACCTGTAATTTTGTCAATTTCCATAATTCTTTCAATAACGTTTCCGAACATCTCAATTCTTATGATATTATTGTAGTAACCCGGAACAAGGTCAATAGTATCGCCCCTGACACGAAACCTTCCAGGCATGAGTTCAATGTCGTTTCTCTCGAACTGTATGTCAACTAATTTTTTTAAAATTTCGTTCCGGTTTATTTCCTGCCCTGTTGTTAATTCAAAACCCAATTCCCGGAAGTTCTCAGGGTTGCCGATGCCGTAGATACATGAAACCGACGCGATAACGATAACGTCATTTCTCGACATGAGAGAAGCGGTTGCCGAAAGCCGCATCTGCTCAATCTTCGGGTTTATCTGCGCGTCCTTCTCAATATACTGGTCCTTCTGCGGTATATAGGACTCGGGCTGGTAGTAGTCATAGTATGAAACAAAATACTCGACCCTGTTTTCCGGGAAAAAATCTTTGAATTCATTATAAAGCTGCGCTGCAAGGGTTTTATTGTGGGCTAAAACAAGAGTCGGCTTCTGGAATTTTTCTATGATGTTTGCCATCGTGAAGGTTTTCCCTGAACCGGTGACCCCGAGCAGGGTCTGGAAACGGTTGTTGTTTTTCAGACCGGAAACTAATTTACTGATTGCATGCGGCTGGGAGCCCTTTGGCTTGAAGCTTGCAGTTAGTTTGAATTGTGTCATTTCAAAAACTTGAATTTAAGATTATATTTCTCATAAGTTTATTGCTATTTAAATTTAATAATTTATAACAGTTTAAATATTATCGGATATTATTAAAAATTCCATTATAAAAAAAGTTGCTAAAAATGAATACGCATAATAAAAAAGTACGGAAAAAAAGAAAAAGGAACGGGAAAACAAGATAAAACACGATTTAATTTTCAGGCAAAGTGCAAATGAAATTAAATTCAAATTCAAACACAATTATTGAAACCTGCAAAACCGTCTATGAACCGTCAGACGACTCATATCTCCTTTTGGAAAATTTACCTGCAAAAAAAGGCGACTTCTACCTTGATGTTGGAACCGGAACAGGAATTCTTGCAATTGAACTTGCAAAGCGGGGATGCAGGGTTGTTGCAATTGACATAAACAAAAAGGCAGTAGAACTTGCAAAAAGAAATGCAAAACTTAACAGGATTGATAATTTAATTGAATTCAGGAAAAGCGACTTATTTGAAAATGTCCCGGAAATTTTTGATTTTATTGTTTTTAATACCCCGTATCTTCCCGTGAGCGATAAAGGAACTCTTGCAGGTGCATGGAGCGGCGGGAAAAATTTTAATACAATTCACAGGTTTTTGTCCGGGGTCGGCGAGCATCTGAAGGTAAACGGAAAATTTGAAATTTTAATTTCATCGCTTACAAAACTAAATTTAGAGAAATATAAAAATAAATTTGAATTTCAAAAAATCGCATGCAAGAAATTGTTCTTTGAGGAGATTTATGTTCTTTTGGGAAGGTTGAAGAATTGAAGAAATCAATGTGCCTCAAAATTCGTGTTTTATGAATTTAAAAGCGCACCGATTTTTAGGAGAATCTCTTTACAGCATCCCGACATACCGGTCAACTTCCCACCGGGTAACATGCGTCCTGTATTCTTCCCATTCCTGCCTTTTAATATTCAATAAATTTTTAAACAATACATCGCCAAGTGCTTCTTGCATGATTTTGCTGTTTTCAAATTCAACAAGAGCATCGGCAAATGTCTCGGGAAGCGATTCTATTTTCCTTTTCTTTCTTTCTTCAAAACTCATCTTGTAAACATTTTCCAAAACGAAGGCGGGGAATATATACCGATGGATACCGGCGGATATTTTGATTCGCACCCCGGCGAAGTTGCAGAAGATATAAGGCGGGACATTGCAGAAAATGCCGAGAAATTCGGGCTTA
>MCBE01000040.1 GCA_001723845.1 Candidatus Altarchaeales archaeon WOR_SM1_SCG | reverse complement strand
CCTCCACTTTGGAAAACCTCTGTCCGGGTAAAATTCATTTCTTATTATTTTTTTATATTTCTTTAGGAGTTCATCCTCAGAGCGGGGATTCAACCCGGATGCATAATATTCTTTTACATTCGGGAACAGTTTAACTAATCCCACAATCTCATCCACAAGTTCCTTATTCTCTTTAGCCGATAAATATTTCCTCAATTCCAGGACCTTTAATTTAACCATTTTTTAAGTTTTGGTGTTGTATTAGGATTTCAGAGTTATACGATGAAATGCTTGAACGAATAGTGAATGCATTTTAAATTGATTATAAATTCGTTGACTTTTTTGGGTTTTGCTTTGTCAGGGTTGATCTTGATATAAATTTTTCTATCACGAGCAAAAATTTCCCGCAACTTTTGGTATTATTTCAAAAATTTAAATTTAATTTAAAAAATTTTGTATGTGAAAGTTTAAATTCAAAATTCAATATTTAACTCAATATTTAATTATATTTTAAACACAATAAAATGCCAATTATACCAACGGATAAAATCTGGATGAACGGGGAACTTATTGACTGGAACAACGCAAACTGCCATGTTTTAACACACGCCCTGCACTACGGCTCAGGCGTCTTTGAGGGAATCAGGTGCTACCACACGAAAAAAGGACCTGCTGTTTTCCGGCTGGATGAACATATACAGCGGCTCTATAATTCCGCGAAAATTTATTTTATGACAACCGATGATAAAATCGGAAATGACGCAAGAAGTTACACGATAGACGAACTCTGCGATGCAGCAAAGGAAACAATTCGCATAAATCGCGAGTCGTTAATTGAAGGAAATAAAAAATTAAACAACAATAATGAAGAGAAAGTTGAGTGCTATATCCGCCCGATTGTTTATCGCGGTTACGGAGAGATGGGCTTAAACCCATTAAATTCATGTATTGATGTTTCAATTGCCGTCTGGCCGTGGGGAGCATACTTAGGAGGAGGGGATGAAGGAATCAGGGTGAAAATTTCATCTTTTGAAAGAATCAACTCAAATGTTCTCCCGCCGAATGTAAAGGCAACGGGACAGTATATTAATTCAATTCTCGCAAGCATTGAAATAAAGAAGATAGGATATGATGAAGCGCTTTTACTTGACAACAGGGGGTTTATTTCCGAGGGTCCGGGTGAAAATTTATTTATAATTAAGGACAAAAAAATCTTAACGCCGCCGGAACATGCAAGCATTTTGAAGGGAATAACAAGAGATTCCGTAATGACGATTGCAAAAGACATGGGTTATGAAGTAAAGGAGACAGACATTGACAGGGGAATGGTTTATCTTGCAGATGAAGCGTTCTTCACGGGAACCGCAGCAGAGGTAACAGCAATAAGAGAAGTTGATAATTATACTATCGGGAACGGGAAAATCGGTCCTGTTACGAGAAAAATCAGGGACAGGTTCTTTGAGATAGTTAAAGGCGGCGACTCGGGGTATGGAGAATGGCTGGATTTTGTTTAAATACCGGGGATTACTGATGAAAATCAACGGGCTTTGAACCCATTTAGAATTTTAATTAAAATTAGGACATGTATAAATCAAATCAAAATTTAATTCAAGACAGGGTAATTTTCTAAATCAAAAAAATTTTTGCGTAATGAGAATGAAAAAATTTAAATTTTTAATAAGCGTGCTGGTATTCTTTCTTTTTGCCGGAAACGCAGTTGCAGTTCCTTCGGAAAGTATAATAATAGAACCCGTGGTTTTAGAGAAACTTAACAAAACTTACGAGGTTGAAGTTATTGTACTTTTAAAAGAGGCAAATATATCTCATGCACCCGGGAAAGTTGCAGGCATAACCGAAGTAAAATTAAATAAAAAACAAATTTTAGAGCAAAGGAAATCAATTATCAGTGCATGGCAAAATAAAGTATTATCTACACTCATGGTATCAAGCCGGGATGATGGGGAAATAGTTTCCAATAATTCGGACATTGACTTTAGAATTAAACACAGATATAAAACAGTGAATGCGTTCTCAGGTAAATTGACAAAACAGGGATTAGAGAAATTAAAGAACAATAATGATATTAAAGGTATATTTTTTGATAAAAAGATGTATGCTTCATTAGACAGGAGTATCCCGTTGATAAATGCGGATGATGCCTGGATAAAACAGGTTAACGGTAAAAATATAACGGGACTTAAAGAATCTGTTTGTGTTATTGATACGGGAGTTGATTACACTCACGAATATTTAGGCGCCGGCTGGGGAAATAAAATTATAGGGGGATATGATTTTGTTAACGGTGATTCTGACCCGATGGATGATAATGGGCATGGAACGCATGTTGCAGGAATTATTGCCTCAACAGATGAAACATACAGGGGAGTTGCCCCGTATGCTAATATAGTTGCCGTAAAAGCATTAGGTTCAAATGGAAAAGGAGATGACTCTGATGTTATCGCAGGGATTGACTGGTGTGTTGACAATGCAGATTTATTTAATATATCGGTAATCAGCATGAGTCTTGGCGATGAAATTCAATATTCTGCATATTGTAATGATAAACCCGAGGCAGACGCCATTAACGCTGCTGTCGGTCATGGAATTTTTGTCGTGGCTGCATCAGGGAATGAATATTATATTAATGGAATTTCATCACCGGCGTGTATTGAAAATGCAACATCTGTAGGGGCATCTGATAGCACAGCACTTGGTACGGAGTTATTTGTAATTTCCGATGGAAATAATAAATTAGATTCACATCCGCTGGAATATTCCGCTCTTGCAGCCGACCTGACCGGGGAGTTACTATATGCAGACCTGGGTTATCCTGAGAACTTCACGGGACAAAATTTTACCGGGAAAATAGCATTGATAAAAAGAGGAATTTTGTATTTTTATGAAAAGGTACAAAACGCTTATGACGCAGGTGCAGCCGGAGTTGTCATATATAATAATCTTCCGGGTAATTTCTACGGCACACTAATAAACACTTCAAAAATACCCGCGGTTTCAATATCCCGAAAAGATGGTAATTATTTACTGGATTTATTGGAAAATGAAACAGTTGAGGTTAATATAACCGTTAAACTTAATGAAGGTATGGCAGCTCTTACAAATAGAAACGAAATTTTAGATTTATTAGCCCCTGGCATAGATATATATTCTACAAAATTGAACGGTGGATTTGAGTCCAACGGAGGTACCTCAATGGCAGCACCACACGCAGCAGGCGCAGCCGTATTGCTGATACAATATCAAAAGGAGCACAATAAAAGTTTAACCCCTTACCGGATAGAAGATATACTAAAAGATACCGGCAAGAATATCTATGACCCGCAGACAGGGCTGACTTTCCCAAGGATTGACATACTCGCTGCAATTAACAGTATAGATGTAACGCCGCCGGGCATAACTTTACAAAATCCGGAAGATAATAATATAAGCACAACAGGAAATGTAACCTTTAGATATATTGTGAACGATACATCTTCGGGAATAGCAAATTGTTCATTAATTATTAATAATATTTTAAATCAGACAGATTCGGCAATTACAAAAGGAACAACGCAGGAATTTACGGAATCCATAATTATCGGAGGAACATATACCTGGAATATTAAATGCACTGATAATTCAATGAATACAAATATCGGATCGGGAACCGCGAGAACTTTGAATGTTTCCTGCCCCCACAAATATTACCGGGATCTTGATAATGATTCTTATGGTAATTTAACAGATAATACAGCAATTTGCATTACAACTGCACCCCCCGGATATGTTTCGGATAATACTGACTGCAACGATAATAATGTTTCAATAAATCCCGGTGCCGGTGAAATCTATAACCTCATTGATGACGATTGTGACGGATTAACTGATGACGGATTTTGTGATACAAATAATAACTGCTCATTTAACCGGTTTTGTAACGATTCAATTCATTTATGCCAGGATTTGAATTGTTCAATATATTCCGTGCCATTTAATCATCAATGCCCTCTTTTTTGCGATCTCAACCACGACGGAATTCATGTTCAGGACTACAATGATTTAATGACCGCCTATAAATGTTTCCTTGGAATTGAAAATAATTGTAATATAATTAAATATCAAGACTGGAATTTAATTAAAAAAGAATACCAATGCTTTGTAAATTTAAAGAATGTAGAATGGCTGAATTTTTAAATACAATCAAGGATGCGGCGTTTCTTTTAAGGAAACTGCCGGAAAAAGAGCAGGAGAATTTAAATAAAACTTGAACTTTCTCCATAATTTTCCAAATCACTTACAGCATATCGAATTATAAATTAGTCATCTGAATTAGGACACCCATATAAATCACATTGCTTAGGGAGAATGTCTTAATCAACTCGTAATAAAAATTGTAAAATTGAGAATTTTCAAGATATAAGCGAATTGATTGTGGTAGTTATGCAAAAACTCCAGTGGAGTTTTAGCGTATGGGTATAGATGTAAGAACTACCGTTTGCCTTTCATTTAGAATGGTAATCAAAACCAAAATAGACAATTGATGTCCTAATTCAGATGCTTTAGATTTGGCAAAAATCACAAAGTGGAGAAACTTCAACAGGGATTTTCACAGAGGCATTATCTATCATAATTAACCCTACCTTCTCTGCAAGTTTTTCATCTGAAAAATCTCAAAATCACTAACCTGCGGACATATGTTATTATTTTGTTATCTCTTCAGAGTATGACCTACATGACACCTAAAATTTTCAAAAATCCGAGCTATAGTTACATGGTTTCATAGAAAACACATTATTGAGGGTGCTATATCTATCTGTTTTTTCTAACATCCACAGAATTTAGCACCGATCCATTTTTATAGTATGTATCATAATTCTATATACTATTAACTCACTTACACACCAAAAATGGACCCACAACAATATTTTCTGGAACCGAACACCCCTGATCAAAAAAAGTATGATGCCCTCAGGGCATATTATCTGGAAGAAGGAGCCACGCAGAAGAAAATCGCAAAGCGTTTTGGTTATGCTATCCCAACATTCAAAGGTATTGTTTCAGATTTCAAACAAGGAAAACTGCAATTCTTCCCTGAAAAAAAGAATGGGCCAAAAGGTCGGCGAACACCTGAAAAAGTAACTGGGAAGATAATCTCATGGAGAAAAAAGAACCTTTCAGTATATGACATATATGATAAACTCTGCGAAGAAAACCTCAAAGTCAGCATCAACACGATTGATCGGATTTTGAAAGATGATGGATTCACAAAATTGCCGCGAAGAACGCAAGACGGGAGGGGTTTTAC
>MCBE01000039.1 GCA_001723845.1 Candidatus Altarchaeales archaeon WOR_SM1_SCG | reverse complement strand
ACACTGATTTTATTTAAAATTTTGACATGGCAACAAAATACAAAAAGTGAGATAACAAAAACCAACATCAGTAAATGGGGTAAATAAAATTTATTATGTTAGAAATCTAATATCTTTGAAACTCAAGTATTTATATTTTTATTGAATCCCATATATTAATATAGGAAAGAGAGTAAATAAATTGATGAAGTTTATTTTACTCACTTTTTTAGAATAGCCGATAGTCATGTATTAGATTAATTAGAATCCAGGATTATTTTATTATTTGTTTTTTGCACTGCATTTGCACTGCATTGAAAATTTTTAGATATGTGGGTGATGACCGCGATTCTTTTTAAATTCGGCGATTTTATCGTGGGTATGCTTGTGAAGATGAAGATGAATATGCCCGCCTTCCGTAACGAGTGTTTTTGTTAAATGTGCCATCGCCTCATCGGCAGTGAGCGGCAAATCCGTGCAGTCGTAGCCGAAACACGAGAGAATTTCAAATAATATTCCTGTTTCGGGAATGTCAAGGTTTTGTGATTTCAAAAGTTTTGTGTTCAAGAATATTTCTCTTGCAGTTCCCCCTGCGATAAGGGTTTTATTTAAAACATAAATTTTATCGACAATTTCAGGTATTGCATTTAAATCATGGGTTGCAATTACCAGTGTCTTTCCCTCGTTTTTTAATTTTTTTATAATTTCAATCAAATCCCTCCTGCTTTTAGGGTCAAGGTTTGCAGTCGGCTCGTCAAGAACCACGATTTTGGGGTTCATTGAAAGAACGCCTGCAAAAGAGATTTTTTTCTTTTCACCGAAACTCAGGTGATGGGGGCATTTATCTTTGTAATCCGACATGTTAACTTTTTTAAGGGCATCGCAAACCCTGTCCCTTACCTCGTCTTCAGGCAAATTCATGTTAATCGGACCGAAGGCGACATCATCAAAGACGGTTGGCATGAACAACTGGCAGTCAGGGTCCTGGAAAACCACTCCGACTTCACGGATTATTTCCTCTTTTCTTTTGTTTTTTAAATCATTGTTGAAAATTTTAATTGTGCCATTATTTCCTTTCAGGATTCCGTTCAGGTGCAAAAGAAGGGTTGATTTGCCCGCCCCGTTCGGTCCTAAGATTGCAACGGACTCGCCTTTAAGTATTTCAAGCGAGATGTTTTTTAGTGCGTTTGTTCCGTCGGGATAATTGTAGGTCAGGTTTTTTATTGAGATTGCGGGGGGCATTTTATCCGGTTTTTTTATTTTTTCTATCTTTTTTTGGGATTTTTAATTTTATTTATTATTATTATATTTGCATCTTGATTCCGTTCTATTCACCCTTCTTCCCTGTCTTTTTTCCCGCCGGGTTTATGTTAATAAGTAAGAATCAAAAATTAAATTATTTCATAAAATTTCCGGTAATTATTTAATTTCCATTCAGTTTTAATATTTAAATACAATTTTAATTTAATTTTAAAACACATAAAAAATGAATCGGGTAAAAACAGGAATTTTTGGTTTTGACGAACTCATCGGCGGCGGTTTCCCGGAATTAAGCAGTATTCTTCTTTCAGGAAGCCCCGGCACCGGGAAGACAATATTTTCGCTGCAATATATATATAACGGTGCAAAAGATTACAATGAAGGGGGAATCTTTGTATCTCTCGGGGAAGGCGTTGAGCAATTAAAGGCAAATGCAAAATTATTAGGAATTGACCTTGACAGCGTATCCGATAAAGTAAAAATTATCGCACCGAACCTTGATAACCTCGGCGAGTTCATGAAAAAAATAAAAGAATCGGCAAATGAGATTAAGCCGAAACGAATGGTGATTGATTCTCTAACAACCGCAGAGATTTATGCACCTTCGCTTGTAAGTGTTAAAGGGCTTGAGTTTATGGAGGTGCTTGACGGGCTTCCTGTGTTTACGCCGCCTATTTTAGGTGAGGCAATCACGAGAAGGGCAATTGATAAATTAATCAGGGAATTGAAAAAAATAGGATGCACAAGTATTTTCACATCGGAATTATTCAAGGCATCCGACAGTTTATCAAGAGATACGGTAAGCGAATTTTTAGTTGACGGCGTAATTATTTTAAAGCGCGTGCTAATCGGTGATAAAGCGCAAAGAGTTCTTGTGATTGAAAAAATGCGCAGCACAAAACAGGACGAAAATGTTCATAAATTTGATATAACCAGCGAGGGAATTATCGTGAAATAGGAATTTTTATTTTAATTATAAAACATGTTCGTAATAAAACTTGGAGGTTCTCTTACGAAAGATAAAAAAATACTTGCAAATTTGTGCAGGGAAATTGAAAAATTAACAAAAAAATTTGACCTGCTGATTGTTCCCGGCGGCGGAGAATTTGCCGACATTGTAAGAGAGTATGATAAAAAATTTAACCTCTCGCAGGAAATTTCACACAGGATGGCGGTTCTTGCAATGGATCAGACCGGTTTTTTAATTTCCGGATTTTTTAATGATAATAATAATAAAGTTAAAATATTAATCCCATCAAAAATTTTTCTTGAACTCCCGGAGTCGGAATTAGAGCATTCATGGGATGTTACTTCAGATTCAATTTCAGCATACCTTGCAGGAAAATTGAACGCCGAAAAACTGATTATTCTAACGGATGTCTGCGGCTTGTATGATTCGGACCCGAAGAAAAATCAAGATGCAAAACTATTCAAGAAGGTTAATTTAAATGAAATTAAAAATTTTCACGACTCGTGCGTTGATAAAAAATTCCACGAGTTTTTAAAAACCCCCTGCTGTATAATTAACGGGAAATTCCCGGGGAGGATTTCAGCGGCACTTGAAAATAAGGAGTTTGTGGGGACGGAAATTGTAATTTAAATTTTTAATTATGTTTTGTCTCCGGTTGTTAAAACTGAAATTATTTTTTCAATTTCGTCCGTGTCTTTATCCAGACCTGACTTCCTGAAGAGGTCGCGGCTTTTTTTGAAATAATTAAGAGCGGAATTAATGTCTTTATTTTTAAGACAGGTCAAGCCCATGTTTCCATAAATCACGGCAGCATCATGAAGTCTCCCTGAATTTACCATAATTTCCACGCTTTTATCGTACCATTTCAGGGCTTCAGGGTAATTGCCTTGAGCTTTATGAATTAAACCGATATTATTGTATGTTGTTGCAAGACCTGATGCATCACCGATTTTCTCCGTAATTCCCACGCTTTTATCGTACCATTTCAGAGCTTCAGGATAATTGCCTTGAACTCTGTGAATTTCACCAATATTATTGTATGTTGTTGCAAGACCTGTTGCATCACCGATTTTTTCAAAAATTTCCACGCTTTTATTGTACCATCCTATGGCTTCAGAGTAATTGCCCTGTGCATAATGAATTGAACCAATATTGCTGTATGTTATTGCAAGACCTGCGGTGTCGCCGATTTTTTCCTTAATTTCCACGCTTTTTTTGTACCATTCCAGGGCGAGAGAGTAATTGCCCTGCGATTTATGAATTAAGCCGATGTGGTTGTATGTTGCGGCAAGACCTGCGGTGTCGCCGATTTTTACCATAATTTCCATGCTTTTGTTGTACCATTTCAGGGCTTCAGGATAATTGCCCTGCGCATAATGAATTAAGCCGATTTGATTGCACATCAATCCCTCTCTTCTTTTGTCTTCCTTTAAATTAAACGCCTTAAGCCCTGTTTCCAGCCATCTCTCACCCTGTTTCCCAGGACGCCTGAAAAACACAACCCAGTAGAGAGCCAGTGCATATTCCCCTGCTAAATTTATGATTTTATTTTCCTTGATTTGAGATTTATTTAAATTTTTAAAATTATTATAATTTTCATTGAATTTACCGGAGATTAAGTCGGCGGCGGATGTGATGTTTTCCCAGTCGGGGTCAAGGAATTTCCATAGATGTTCGGAACCTTTTACATACAATTTGGCGATTTCCAGGTAGTAATCAGCATGCTTCAACATGAGCGCATCAATATCAACTTCATACTCCCTTAATCTTTCAAACGCAAAACTCCTGATTACCGGAAGTTGCCGCCATCTCCTGTTTTCACCTTCACCGATGCACCTTACAAGATTTTTCTTTTCTAAATCGTGCATTTCCTTTTCTGAAATTTCGGTAATGCCTGAAATAACCTCGTTTACTACCTGCTCACCTGTCCAGCCCGAAAAGATTGACATCACGGCAAACGCGTATTTTGCATCGTCTTTTAAAGTTGAATGTGATAACAGAAGCGATGCTTTGTAATCTTTCAAACGCTTTACATCCCTTTTATCCTCGTCAAATAAGTTGTGCATCTCACCTTCTTTTTTAAGTTTTTCATAAAGTTCCCCCGGGGATATGCGTTCCGTATGAAGAAGCGGCGCGGAAAGAACAATAGCAAGAGGCACGCATCCTAAAAGTTCACAGATATTTCTTATGTCATTGTTTGTTTTATAATCGGGCACATCCTTTCCGGGCTTCCACCCTATGTTTCCTGCAATTTCAATAAAAAGTTTTTTTGCGGTTTCAATTGGAAGTTCTCCTAAATAAATACTCCTTTCTTTTCTTAAGCCCGCACGGTCTCTCCTGCTCGTGATTAAAATACGAGTTGAGTCACCGACATTCTGTAAAAATTGAATAACCTTCCCTGCCTGCTCATCTCCATTATCATCCAGGTCAAGCACAGTTTCAAAATTATCAATAACAAGAAGACATTCCCTCTGGTTCAGGTAGCTGAGAACCTGTTTCTCTGTTAGTGTTGACTCCATCTCAAATGCCTTGCTTACACTTTCAAGGACGCCTGATAATGTCGGATTTAATTCCGCGGAATGCCAGAAAACGCCTCCCTTGAAATAGCCCCTTTCCCTCTGCCACTTTGCGACTTCAAGAGCAAGTGCGGTTTTTCCTATGCCTGCAGTACCGTGCAGATTTATTATATGATTGTCTTTGCCTTTAAGATTTTTGTTTATTGCCACCATCTCACCCAACCTGCCTAAAAACCGCTCTGCTTGAGGTAAATTGCAGGGTGTTTTAACGGGTTCAATTTCCGTGTAATTTCCTCCAGAGCAATCTGTTATCAGGCACATGTCTTCCTTTTGCTTAATAACAAATAAATCCGAATATTTTTCAGGATGTTGCATGCTTACTGCTGTTTTACCCTCTTCAAATGAGCAATTCACACTCTTGCCTTTTGCAAGTGCAGTGTAAAAAAGCGGGGTAAAAGTTTGTGCAACAACCACAGGAACGGGTTTATCTTTATCTATACCTATAATTGCAGGGATTTCACCTTCAAGTTTCTTTGAAACAGCATCTGAATAGGAATGGCATGCTATAAGCATAACAAATTTTATTCCTTTTTCAGAAAGAAGTTTTGCAAATTTATTTCCCGATAAAAAATGTGCTTCACCATCCTCCTTTTCCATGACAAGTTCTCCTTTTTTTGTGCCGTGTCCGTCAAAATAAAAAACATCATAATCATCAAGCAGTGCGGTTTGGATATTTTTAACCGTCGCATGAGGCAGGTAATGAACCTCAATATTTCCTTTTGTTTTTCCAAAAGCTTCCCTGAGATTTTTTCGTTCTTTCTCCAGGTCAAGGGGTGCGGCACCCACAAGT
>MCBE01000038.1 GCA_001723845.1 Candidatus Altarchaeales archaeon WOR_SM1_SCG | reverse complement strand
CTCTGAACTGGAATGTTGGCACAACTTTAAGCGTTACGGTTGACGGAAATGTTGTGTCTGGCTATACCGAAACGACAAACGGCAGAAACTTCACGCTTACAATCAATAACGCAAATGATAAAATACTTGGTGCAGGAAAAGAACTTATATGGGTTTTCAGCGCATCACCTGATCCGGCTATCCCGACACCCGCCAACAACGAAAACAATCCCGAGAGCAGTGCAGACAAACCTTCTGTATGCTATACTCCCCGGGTGCAGAACGGCACTTATGAGTGCTCTGTAGGTATTGATGTTTATATACCTGTAAATCAGCCCCATATACAAATATCAAAGGCACCGCTGGCGAATGACTATTACTATGATATATATGATAATTTAACATTTATAATTACAGTATCACCCGTCTCAGGATATAACATACCTGCATACGATGCCAATGTAACCGATACTCTGAATTCAGGATTTGAATACACGGGACAGTTTGAATGTGCTTACGGCAACGGTACTCCTATTTCATGCAACCTGGACCAGGACGGACAAACACTTACATTTACAAACCTCGGTAACATCATATCCGGCACGGGCAAGGAAATAAAAATCAGATTCATTGTATCGATTCTACCTGATGCAGAAGCATTGATAGATAATGATGTAATCCTGAGGGCAAAGGATTATGCAGGAAATGAAGTCAATTCAACCGGCTCATTAAGCCAGCAAATCCATGTCACAAAATTAAATCCTTATATGGGTATGGATAAGAAAGGACAAATCCAGGCGTATGTTAATACAAGCACGCCAATAGAACTCCAGATAAGTAATGCTGGCGGAGATAACGCTTTTTGTGTAAATGTTACGGATATCCTGCCTTATGGTGTAAGTTATGTATCTGGTTCTGCAAGGGTAACATATCCCAACGGAACAATTGAGCAGATAGATCCTGATGAGCCGGGTAATAATTTACTGGTATGGGATCTTTGCCTCACCATGGACAGGTTCGGCTTCAATGATACATTTTATATAAAATTTGATGTTAAAGGTAATGAAACCGGCACAAAGGTAAATACGGCAAATGTTACCGCGGTTGACAGGAACGGAACGGTCTGCAGCAACTGCACCGACAGCGATTCACAGGAAACAACATTTGAGGTCTCAAATTTGTTTGTTGAGGTTGACGACGACGACAAGCTACGACATGCACACCCGTGCGTTATTAACTCGTATAAAGTTACGATAACCAACCTGGCAGAGCATAACGTCACTGACCTGAGGTTTAAGATTGATGCGCCCGGCTGCTGGTATATAACCAATGTAACAAAGATAGGGAACGCTGCACTGTCATGGGATTACACGGGCTCTAACAACAGGGTAAACGGGACCATAACAAATACAGGAAATGGCAACGGGGCAAAATTACTGCCCCAGCAGGATGTATCTTTTGATTTATGGATGGCTCCTAACACAAGTTGCTCACCCCTGCTTGATGTTTTAACAATCAATGTTGACTTTTTTGACGAACTCTTAAATAACGATACCTCAGTAAGTCCCCGGACCATTCAATTAAATCCGATGTTCGGCGGTCTGGAAGCGGATAAAACCGTTGAGAACGGAAATCCAATTGAACCCGGAGATATAGTAACCGTGTGTATAGGTGTAAGCAATATAGGAGATACGAATCTGACGATTATTGAGGTCTGGGATTTTGTACCGGTTGGTCTGGATTTAGTAAGTTCTGTTCCTGCAGGAGCGGTTCTTACAACATGGAATCAATCACTTAATAAAGTCACATTCTCGGGTCTTACTGATTTTATAATACCTGCTCCGGGGCAGCCGCATAATAAATCTTACTGCTACGATGCACGCGTGAATTCAAGTGTTAAGGATGTATTGAGGTTATACGCATTCGGTGTGGCTACGGCAGAGGATAACTGTGAAGCAGAGTATGTAGCAATAGCGGAGTCGCAATTATCCGAAGGGTTTTACACCGAGCCAAAACTTTCTGTTGATAAGACGATAAATGACAATGAATTTTATCCCACAAACGATATAACATATAATATTTCAATAAAAAATGAACCGACATATTATCCTGCTTTTTCAAAAGGAACGGCATGGAACATTACCTTTATTGATACTATACCCAATTATGTTATTGTCAATTCAATAACAGCAACTGTTGAAGGCACCCCTGTTGCAGTTACCTGTACAAACTCTTCCAACGAGACGCATACAACATACAACTGCACGGCATGGGATTATGGGCTTGATCCGGGAGAGACAATGATTGTTACAATAGCGGCAAAGGCAGGCGTTCCTCCTACAGGGACAGATACATTTATAAATAATGTGAATGTAACGGGTTATTACGGTGACGGTGCGCAAATGATATGGAAGGATGACAATGCACAGGAAATAGAAGTCATAGGAAGACAGAACATAACCGTTACGAAAACTTATGCCGCAGCAGACGGTACCGGAAACCCGATTGAACCGGGTGAGCCGGTTAACATAACAATCTATGTTAAAAACACAGCAGTTTACCCGATAACTTTAAAAAATGTTTATGATATACTGCCCGACGGCTGGCAATCGGCTTCTGCAAGTACTGTCAGCACATCACCGGCTGTCACAACCACTGACATAACCGGCGCTGATAACTTTACTATTTCAATTAATGCAGGTTCCGGAATAGTCCTTGCCGTGGATGAAACATTTAACCTGACATTCCAGGTTAATGCTTCCGGAACTTCTGTTTCTGTCGCCCAGACCCGCCAGGATGAAGACACACCCGGTGCATGTTACAGCCCGCAGGCAGGAACTGTTATCTGGTGCATGAACGGGACACCTAAGGATATAGGTATTGCCGAGCCGGAAATTGAAATTGTGAAAGATGCCCCTATTGACCAATTCCGCCCCGGAGATACCGCAACATACACTTTAACGATACGCCTTCCTGTTGGTAAGATTAAACCCGTATTTGATGTTTCTGTGATTGATGTTATGGAACAGGGATTGGAATTTGTTGATACAATATCCTGCAACAGGGCGGGCTGGAGCAATTCCACTTCCGGGAATGCGTACAATGCAACCGGGCAAACAATACACTGGGACAATTTAGGAAACCTTAATGCAGGCGATAATATTACAATTACTTATGCTGTGAAAGTATTACCAAATATCAGTTCAACTCCCGATAATACGGCAACAGCGAACGCAGAGGATTATGCAGGAAATATTGTAAGCGATACTATAGATGAACCAACATACATTAATGTTCCGCAACTAAATCCTAAGATGATAATAGAGAAGGATGCACCCCTGAATGCTTATTTAGGCAAAGAAACGGAAATAATTCTACTAATTAGAAACGAGGGAACAGGCGATGCATTATGCGTTAATGTTGTAGATGTCCTACCCACGGGGATGAATTATGTCTCTGGAAGTTCTAAAATTGAATACTGCACAGAATTACTTGGTGTTGAATGTAAAACTTGGAACCTGTCTGATATTGTCAATCATGAGCCGACAGGAACCACCACATTAAAATGGGACAAGTGCATCACACTTCCTAAAACTGACCTTTTCAGGATAAGATTTAATGTTATAGGTACAACCGAAAATCAGGAACTTGAAAATTACGCTAATGTTACTGCAAAAAACAGGCGTTTAATTGGTTGCCCTATGTGCGATACCTGCTGTGACAGCGATACTGCCTATACCACCTTTAAGAAGGCAAACATAACAATTGAGCGCCATACCCCTGGCAGTTACGATTCATACCCCTGCGAGAACGGAAGATACGGTATAATAGTTACAAATGAAGGCACATCCCCGCAGAATAATATAAGGTTTAACATAACCATGCCTTTCGGCTGGACAATTGAAGATGTAGAAGACGGTACTGCTGATGTGACAGTTACCTCAAATACCGGAAGTGCAGTATCTGGAATAATCACCAGTCCTGCCACCTTTAACCCCGGTGAAACATTTACATTCTATCTAATTTCACATTATTCGTCAACAGGAAGCGGTGATGTAATGACGGTAAACATAATATCAAATGACACCACAAAAGGAGAAGATGTAATATCCTCTGTTGAAATGGGACCAAATAAGGGAGCGATTAGTGTTTCAACATTGAAAACGATATCTACAAATGTCACTGAGCCAGGGGAGGTAACGGAAGTATGCATTCAGATTATAAACGCACAGCTCAGTGCAAATGTTACTTCCATAAGAATCGCTGACCCGCTGCCGTCACCCTACCCGAGTTACTTTAATTTAACGGAGCCGAATTTAAACGGGGCATATATCAACGGGAATAATGTTGTAATGAATTTAAATGATGTCATTACGAATGGTGCGAATAAGACATACTGTTATAATTTAAAAACAAATTCAAGCGTGCCTGGCATTCAGACAACTGTAAGTTATGGGAATGCAAATGTAACTTTGCAGGATAATTGTGAATTAAATATTTCTTATATTGCGTTCACCACCGATCTAAATCAAGAACAGGTTGATACTGGCATAATAAACAAACCAAACCTCACAGTAGAAAAGAACATGATGACAGGGGATATGATTGAAGTGGGGGGTACTGTAATATACAATGTAACAATAACAAATGACGGATATGGAAAGGCATATAATATAACATTAATTGATAATTTAAGTTTCTTTGGAGCATGTACTACAAACCCGTCAGATGCTATTCCAGAGTTAGAACCGAACACATCAAAATCATTTATTATAACATGCACTGCTAAAAAACCCGAAGGCGGAATGGGAACTTTCAATAATAGCGCTACAATTAAAGCATATTATATTGACGGTGAATTGATAGGTGATTACGATGCAGAGGCGCAGCAAGTACTGGTATTGGCAAATCCGGTAATAAAATACATGTCTCTTGCCGGCGGTTATTATCTTGCAGGAAAGGGACAGGTATTCGGAAGTAATTCTCCGCACAGGGAAGGTAAATTATATGCAAAGGTTGATTTCAACACACCGAATGATGATGCGTGTAATGTTACTGCAATAATAAAGGACTCGTCAGGCATTGTTGTACTTACTAAACATTTAACCTATAATTCGCAATATGATATCTGGACTTCAACATTTAATGTTGACGATATTGGCAGTGCAATGACTTGCGAATATTGTGATTACACCGTAACCTGGATTGTAACCGAATCTTACGGCTTTGGTCTTAATTTCACCGACCTTATGACATTCTATGTGGATAGAGACCCGCCAGATATCGTAGAAGTTTATAATGCTGCAGACAAAGAAATCAAAATTGGCAGCAGTGGCAGCAGTAAGGTGAGTGATCCTTCAGGCATAAGGTCTGCAACATTCTGGTATGTTATAGACGGCGGAAAACCTATATATGTAGAACTGAATGTTACAGTGAACGGCGAGGTGGATACAATCGTAACACTTCCGGATGTTTCCGAGGACTCAACCGTTTGCGTTATTGATTGTAAGCGTGAAGTTTCTGCCGTTTGTCGTTTCGGTATAGCCAGACACAACATTTCCGTCAACCGTAACGCTTAAAGTTGTGCCAACATTCCAGTTCAGAG
>MCBE01000037.1 GCA_001723845.1 Candidatus Altarchaeales archaeon WOR_SM1_SCG | reverse complement strand
AAGAAACATTTAGAATCCATTAACATTCACAATTAATACAAAAGAGATTAAGAACAGAAAATGAACAAAAATTGAGATGGACATTTTCATAGTATACCTCTTTTAATTTTTGGATGGGAAATTTGGGATTAAATTTAACTGAAGATTAATTTTTTGATTATATAACTAGATGTGGGTAAAAGAAGTTTTGGAGTAGCCAAAATTTGGGCAAATCTTTGATTTCTCTTTTACCCACTGTTATCGGAGTGCGATAGCACCAAACAACCGATAGGGAGCGTGAGTTGTTTCTTCGGGGGCATTATATACCCTTTTTATAAACCATTCATATTCTTGTTTGATTAGATTCAAATTCTATTTCTAATACCTGACCATTATCTTTTAACCAATTTCTTGCTTCTTCATATTTTGGCATTTGTGATTTTATAATATTCCAGAATCTCTTTGTATGATTTGTTTCAAGTAAATGCGTGAGTTCATGGATTATAACATAGTTTATTACGCTTAGGGGGGCTTTTATTAATCGCCAATTAAAATAAAGATTATTATTTGGTGTGCATGACCCCCAACGATATTTAAAATCTTTAATTCCGACTTTATTAAATTCAACCCCAAGATTTTTTGCATGAACTTTAACCAGAGGATAAATTTTTTCTTCAGATTTTTGCATGAACCATTTTTTGAAAAGTTTGTTTACATTTTCTCTTTCTTTTTTTGATAACAAAAACTTACCATTAAACTTTATCCCTTCATGATTATATGAATCAATGTCAAGATTATAATTTCTCCCCAAGTATAATATGGATGAGCCTGAAACAAATTCTTTTTCAGGTATGTCTTTGTATTTTTGCTTATTGTTTAATTTTTTGTATATCCAGTATTTGTTTTTATTCACAAATTCATCTATCTTTTCATTCTTCGCATTTTTAGGTACTTTAACTAAAATGCTCTTATCTCGTTCAATCACTATTCCAAAAGTTTTCCGATTTCCAAACTGAACTGAATAATCAAAATTCATTTTAATCAGAGTATAATATTATATCATTATTCGATTCCGATATTTCCACAATACGACTTATAATCTCGTTCCTTTTGTTGAATATATCCGGAAGTGAGCTAAATTCTTTAGATATCAAAACCTCTTGAATCTCCCCCTTCATTCTGCTTATTGCTATCGGGTTATTCCAGAAATTAGGGGCAGTTAATTCTCTTGAAATCGTGTTTTTTATTAACTGCGTAAGATTTACAAGTTTTGAAATATCATCCTCAGATAACTCTTTTTCATCAAAAAGATTCTTTTTTAATGTTCTAAAGAAAGGCATCTCTTTTTTCTTGTGAAGCCCATAGGTCTTTTCTTTATCCTTATTTTTAATTCTCTGTCTTAACTCCTCTAATCTTTTGTAAATTTCATTCCAATTGTCTTTGAATTCCTTCAAGATTACTTCAAGTGCTTCTGAAAATGAAGCGTATAAATCCGGGTCTTAATCATAATGTTCATTTATGAAATCCCTAACCGCGTGTTCCACTTCAGCGGCTTTTGTTTTTACTCTTTTATTTTTATTTACCTGCTTCTGGAAGTTATTGTCTATAATAGAAATCGGCTCAACTTTTTGAGTTATTCCTTTTGACTCCAAGTATTTATCAACTACAACCCTTAATTTTTTTGGGATTCCCTTCATACTCAGCCTTTTATCCCTTAAATGTTGATACGCCATTGCATTGATTTCTGAAATCTTCTCAAAATATTTCATATAGTCCAGAGCTTCTTTTTTTGGAAAAACCTTATTTAATGCCTTTGTATATTCCCTGTATTTTTCAATAAAATCAAACCTTATTTTTTCATCATAAAATAAGTCATAGAATGAATCATAATCCTCAAGGTCTTTTATGCCTTGATTTTTAATAAACTCTATTAGCTTATCGTGCTTATCTTTCAATTCATTTATCCCATCATCTTTATTTCGTAAGCTTCCAATAATTTCGTTTTGTTCCTTATCTTCGTATTCATCCAATGCTTCTTTAAGGTGCCTTCCAACACCAACATAATCAATTACAAAACCACAATCTTTCCCTTCACTGCCAATCCTGTTAACCCTTGCAATTGCCTGAAGAAGAGTATGATTTTTAATAACCCTGTCAAGATACATTACCTGCTCAACAGGAGCATCAAACCCTGTAAGAAGCATTTCATTAACTATTAAAATACCTGTCTTTCCCTTATCTTTATCCGTATCAAAAGATTTTTTGAAATCGTCTATTTGTTTTTCCTGATTTTTTTCGTCTGAATGTTCTTTAAAATGTTCTTCTTCATTTTGATCGCCTTTAGAAATAATTACGGCGGTCTTTAATTTTTTTAGTAATTCTATATCAATTAGTTGAGGATTGTCTTTTTCCAAATCCCCTATTTTTTCTTTTAATGCTCTATCCACTGCATTCTTATATCTTACAGCAGCCTCTCTTGATACTGTAACTATCTGAGCTTTAAATCCGTTTGGAAAAACTTCAGAAACATAATGGTCAATCATGTCTTTAGATTTTGCTTCTATCACAGGCATTGCTTCAAGATATGCTTTTCTTGTGCCATAGCCAAGGATTTTCAATTTTTCTTCAATATTATACTCCGAGAAGACATCAGCAAAATACTTATCCATCTCTTCCCTGTTTTTTACATCAACTTCATTACTTCTTCCTTCATATACTATCTCTAAAGTTACCCCGTCTTTTACCGACTGCTTCATAGTATATTTATCAATATAATCCCCATATTTCTTTTCTGTTTTTTCAATAGGTGTTCCCGTGAATGCTATTTCGGTGGCATTTGGAAGAGCTTTATCTAAATTCGCACCCAGTAGAGAATATTGAGTTCTATGGGCTTCATCAGCCATAACAAGAATATTTGGACTTTTATTTAATACCGGAAAGACTTCAGCAAGTTCTCTTTCCTGAAATTTATGGATCATTCCCATTACCAAATCAGAATTTTCTGTTTTCAACAGTTCTTTTAATTTAGAAATTTTATCTGCTACATGAATTGTAAACCCGATTTTTTCCCCGGTTTTACTTAACTGCCTTTGAAGGTCTTTCCTATCTGTTATAAAGACAACCTTCCAATTTTGCAGTTTAGGATTTTGATACATCTCTCTTACAGTAAACATCATGGTAAGAGATTTCCCCGATCCTTGCGTATGCCATATTATACCGCTTCTTTCCTTCTTGTTCTTCCCTTCTATTAGTTTCTGTTTGATTAATTTAACCGCCCTGAACTGCTGGTACCTTGCAACAATTTTAATTGTATGTCCCTTATCATCTTCATTAAATATCGTGTATGTTTTAATCAAATCCAACAGATTATTTTTATCAAGCATTCCATAGATTAATCTTAACTGGTCGTTTGGGGTTCCCTGTTCTGAAATATCGGATAAATTTCTTGGATACGGGTCAGTCCACCTGAAAAAGTATTTTTCTATTTTCGATGAGATTGTCCCGAACTTTGCCCGATTCCTGCATGTGGCAACAACAAACTGGTTAAAGTAAAACAGGTTTTTGTTCCCTTCTTTTTCCTCTCCTCTTTGTTCTGAATACCTCAATAATTGTTCAATTGCCGAGCCCATTGCATCATTTTCTTTCGGTGACTTGCATTCCACCACAACAACAGGAATTCCGTTTATGAACAAAGTAATGTCAGGGTAAATATGTTTTTCGGTTCCTTTAATCCTTACCTTAAACTGGGATATTGCCGTGAAATTATTATTTTTTAGGTGTTGAAAATCAATATATTTTACTGTCGGGCTTTGCTCTCCTGTTTTTCTGTTTTCCGTTACGCTTGTATTTTCTAATATCCGGTCTAAAACTTTCTGGTTCACATTGATTAAATCCTTACTTGAGAAATGAGTTAATCTTCTTATCACTTCATCAGTCTGGTCATCTTCCAGGAACGGGTTAATCTTTTTTAGTGCTTCAACTAATTTCGGTCTTAATATCACCTGAGAAAAATCCTCTCTAAAACTCTGGTCTGGTGTCTGCTGTCCTTCAAGAGGTCCTTTTAATCTTATGATGTCCCAACCTAATTTATCTAATGTTTCAAGGAATGGCTCTTCCACATATTCCTTTTCATGAAGCCCGTGTTTTGATTGATTTATTGTCATTATTCTCAAATATTGTGGTAGTTAAAGTCCGCAGAGGTGCAGAGATACCCTCATGGCAATTCTCCAACAGGTTGTTGGAGATTTGGATAATCCTTATATTTCATATAAAACATGCTTTAATCCGCGATCTTGTGATTTTTTGTTTGATTTCATTTAAAAATAAAACATAGTCGGATTTTACCTGCGACTTCTTTTTTTCTTTCATTTTTATTTTTTTATTAATTTTACAATTACATTAATGTACAAATTTCATCTAATATTTTTCAACCTTTTTTTAATTTCTTCTTCCTTGGGCAATTTCGCTTTATACTCTGCAACAAAAATCTTATTACTTAAACCACCTAAAGCGTAATGAACTTCTTCTTTACCTTTATATTCACAAATTATCAAACCAACAGGGTCAAGTTCCCATTCATATTTCCTATTTTCCTTGTAATAATTTAAGTATTTATTCATCTGCCCGACATATTCTGATTTGAATTTTCCTATTTTTAAGTCCGCTAATATGATGCAGGGAATTCCCCGGTGATATAGTTCTATATCAATCGTGTGATATTCGCCGTCGATGATTACTTGTTTTTGACGGGCAAGGAGTGCAAAATCAGTGCCGAATTCAAGAAGTAATTGTTCTGTTTTGAAAAGTAATTCGTTTTCAATATCTTTTTCACTATATATTTCAGGCAAAGATAAGAAGTCAAAATTATAGGAATTCTTGAATACTTCTTCCGGAATAATTGGTTTTATATGTAATGGTGCAACAGCAACTGATTTTCCTTCTTTTAGTGTTTTTTCGTAGAGATTTGATTTTATCTGTTTTCTGAGTTCTCTAATACTCCACGCATTTTGTACGATTTTGTTTTCATAAAACTCTCTTTCTTTATCATTTTGTATACTAATTAGTTCTACATAATGTGACCAACTTAATTTTGCAGACACTGTCTGCAATATTGGATACCTCTTATAAAACAACACTGCATTATACATATTTCTCCATGCAATGTTCAGATCCTTTGCAAGTAGTTTTAGTAACTTCTCTCCATATCCCGGCTTATCTATGTGTCCTAATTCCTCTCTTGCAATTCTCTCCCCAATCTGCCAATATGTCTGGACGCGGATATTATCAACTGTTTTGTAAACTGCGTATTTTGCTCTCTCAAGCAAACCCCCTATGTCATATAACAATTCATCATATCCTTTTAATTTTGATTTCTCAACTTCGTTGTCTGCTATAACCAATTGTTTCGTTTCTTTCATGTTTATTCTATTGTTATTCATTAGATTCTAAATATGAGTTTAATTCAGATTATAATTCAGATACTTCATCTTGAGTTTCAAAGATATTAGATTTCTAACATAATAAATTTTATTTACCCCATTTACTGATGTTGGTTTTTGTTATCTCACTTTTTGTATTTTGTTGCCATGTCAAAATTTTAAATAAAATCAGTGT
>MCBE01000036.1 GCA_001723845.1 Candidatus Altarchaeales archaeon WOR_SM1_SCG | reverse complement strand
GCTTTAATACTTTAATTTAATTTTTTCAACCCCCTAAATAATCTTTTAAAACCATGACCTTGATTTCCTTTATCTGCTTAAGTTTTTTATCATTGGTGAGGAATGCATCAACTCCCGCTTCCAGAGCTGTTGCAATCTGGACTGCGTCCATGGTTCTGAGAGCAGGATACTTTCCTCTCAAGCGTCCTGCTTTTTCTCCTGTGTTAACTGAAATTTCCATGAGGTTAAGGTTTTTCCCGTGTTTCAGGAACTCTATGAACCTGTCTGCAAGAGCATCCTTTCCATTTTGTATCGGTTTAGGCAAAACCTCGGTGAGAGTTATGGTTGATGTAAATGCGATTAACTCTCCTGACTGTACTTTATCCATGACCTCTTTTGCAAGATGCCCGAATAAAGGATTGGCTTTCCATATAATAGATTATCGGAGCAGTGTCAATGAAGATTGTTTTAACCTGTTCTAGTTCCTCTGATAAACTTTTACCTGTATTCATATTCTCTCGTCTCTTAATTTATTAACATACTCCCGGGCATCCTCTCCCTTCCAGAGTCCCTTCCCAAGCCCGTAAAAAGCACTTAGATTCACTGTCTTCTCCCTGGCAATTTCCTGTTTCATTAATTTATGGATTAGTATATCCACTAACTTCAATTGTTCATCAGGCATCAGGTTTTCAACCTCTTTTCTAATTCTTTCCAATGCAACATTTTTATGTACATTAATTACCATTTTATCGGGTATTTTTTATTAACTTTCTGAAAAATTTATATGTTTTAAGGCACATCTCGCCCGCTGTATTGCAGGTGCCGGGGGGCATGCAATTTTATTAACGATCAGGAAGATGAATGATTGATTCAGGACGGTTTTTTAGTCCTTCCAATAAATTATATTAATAATTAATTTAATTATATATTTATTCTCAATCTTTAAAAGATGACTCATAAAACGCAAAAACCCCCGAAGTCAAAGAATTTATAATCAATTTAAAAACCCAATACCAGAATCATAAATTAAAATGACCGACTCCTACTACGACGAAATAAAAGACCAAAAAACCCGTGAAGAGAGATACGAATCTGCAACAACAGATTGCTACGGCGAGGATGAACTGTTAGCCGCTATCTGCATGTACGCTGAAGAATACCTCAAATTCCCGTTCAAGGCGAAAATAAAGGACTGTGGGAATACAATATTTGAGATAACAGGGCTTGCGTCAAACTGCGACATTAACACAAGAGTCCTGTGTTTCGCAGAGGCAGATGGCATTAAAACAAAGGTGCCTCTTTCGGAAATAATCCCGGTTAATCCGTCGGAGAGGAACAAGATGATTATTGAGGATTATCGGGAGTGGAACAATTATTTTTAAAAAATCAAAATGAACCTGGAAATCAAAGAATTTTTAATAAATTTAAACCCAGATTTAAGAACAATAAATTTCAATGAAATTTAAATTAAATTTAGAATGAAACTGTCAATCAACAACATATCATTTAACTATGACTCAAAGGTATTGGAAGATGTCACATTCAAAGTAAACGCCGGCGACTTTCTTGGTATCATCGGTCCGAACGGTTCCGGTAAAACCACGCTCTTAAAAATTATAAGTAAAATTTTAAAGCCGTCTTCCGGAGCGGTTTTTATCAACGAGAAAGAAATAAACTCCCTGAACAGCAGGGAAGTTGCAAAAACAATCGGTGTCGTTTCTCAAGAACCGGGAGCATATCCTTTCACCGTTTTTGAAGTTGTTCTCATGGGAAGAACCCCGCATCTCTCAAGATTTCAAAAAGAAGGGGAAAATGATTTTAAAATTGTTGAAAATGCAATGCGCCTTACAGGTACATGGAAATTTAAAGATAAATTAATTACGGAACTTTCCGGCGGTGAGAAACAGAAAGTTATTATCGCAAGAGCGCTTGCACAGGAGCCGCGTTTGCTTTTACTTGATGAGCCGACCGCGCACCTTGACATAAACCACCAGATTGCAATTCTTGATATTGTTAAACTGTTAAGCAGAAATGGAATTACAATTATTTCTGTCTTTCATGATTTGAATCTTTCTGCAAAATACTGTGATTCGCTGCTGATTCTTAATAAAGGAAAAATTGCAGGTGCAGGAAAGCCGGCGGATGTTTTAACAGGCGAAAACATAAAAGGCGTATATGACATAACCGTTTCTGTTAACCGCCATCCGGCTACAAATGAAATTTATATTATTCCTTTTAATTCAAAAAAGAATGCAAAAAAAATTAATAAAATTAATAAAAAGATTCATGTAATCGGCGGCGGGGGAACGGCGGCAGGGATTATGCACGCTCTTTTTGACAGGGGCTATTATATAACAGCAGGCGTTCTAAATGTCATAGACACTGATTATGAAACCGCAAAATCTCTCGGGGCAGGGGTTGTAAGCGAAGCGCCGTTTTCTCCGATAACTGCTGAAAGTTATGCTAAAAACATTGAATATATAAAAAATTCTGATTTTGTTGTTGTTGAAAATGTGCCGTTTGGCGAAGGAAACCTGAAAAACCTGGAGGCGTGTTTGAATGCAGGATGCTCGGTTATAATCATAGAGAGAACTCCGATTGAGGAGAGAGATTTTACGGGAGGGGAAGGAAAAAAAATTTATGATAAATTAAAGGAGGGGGCGGTTGTTGTGGGGAGTACGGGGGAGTGCTTGAGGGTGATTGGAAATGAGGTTAGGGGTTAGGGAATGGGGGTTAGGGAATAGTAAAGAGGGGTCAGGGATTACAAATATGCGTCGCTACGCTCGCGATATTTCCTCGTGTAACTCGGAAAATCCCCCGGCAACCACAACTAACCCCTAACCCCTGACAACTAACCCCTAACAACTAACCCCCAACCTTCAACCCCCATCCTCAACCAGTTTCTCAAATATATCCTCAAAGTCAAATTCCCGGTTTATACTTATAACCTCGCCCCCGTCCGACAACTGCTCAATACATTTTGCAACGCTTTTCTTATCAATCCTTACCGATTGTATTTTATTGTCTTTTTTGAATTTTACCAGGACATGCTCACCGAATTTATCTTTTAATTCATCTATTGTGCCGTCAAGTATAATTTTTCCTTTATTAATCATCACAATCCTTTCGCATATTGATTCAACTTCATACAGGTTGTGGGTGGAAAAAAATATCGTTTTTCCCTTCCTTTGCAGTTCTTTCATAAATTTCCTGACGGAACTTGAGGTTATAGGGTCAAGATTTACCGTCGGCTCGTCAAATATTAAAACCTCCGGGTCGTGCAGTATTGCCCTTATTATTGCAACCTTTCTTTTCATCCCGTTTGAAAGCGAGGATATATTTTCATCCGCCCGTTCATTAAGTCCCAGGTCATTTAAAAGTTCAAGGACGCGCTTTTTTGAAATTTTTTTGTTCATCCCGTAAATTTCGGAAAAGAATTCAAGATACTGGTTTATTGTCATATCTTCGTAAAGAGACGAATTTTCAGGCAGGTAACCTATGTGCCTTTTTACATCTATCGGCGAATCAATAACAGAAAAATTTTTTATATATACATTTCCCGAACCCGGCTTTAAAAGACAGGTCAATATTTTCATAATTGTTGTCTTGCCCGCGCCGTTCGGTCCTATAAAGCCGCACAACTCGCCCTTTTTAATTTCAAGATTGATGTTGTGAATCACCTGCTTTTCACCGTAATTTTTATTTAAATTTTCTATTTTTATCATATTTACAGTTTACTGCGCTCTAAAATCGGGCATGTATTCCCGGAATGCCTATATGTGCCTATATAAGAATATAGATTGTAAAATATTTAAATATTTTTAAAATAATTGCACCGGAAAATTTTCGCCGCTAATCAGGAATCCTGTATTCCTCCCACGAGACCCTTTTATTCTCAACCGCATCCTTTAGCTTTTTCTCCACGCCCGACAATCTCGATTTCCCGCTTTTCACCTCAACAAATACCACCTCAGACGGTTCTTTTTCATCAAGACCCTTAAAAACAATGAAATCAATTGGCTTTCCTATGAACCTTACCTCTGTCGGTTTATAAGGGAAATCCGGGAGATAAGGCGCCAGCTGCTCTGAAAACTGCCCGCAAAGAACCGCTCTTGACCTGCTTATTGCATCCTTCCTGATAGCGGATTCCATTTCATTGAATTTTCTTTTTGCCCTCTCCTCGCCGAACAGTACCCCGATCCTGTAGCCGATGTATAAGATAATTACTACAAAAATTGAAACACCTAATATCAGTAATATTGTCGATGTGTCCATTTAGTTAATTAAATTTAAACCAAATAAATTTATAATTAAATTCATCATTAATCCCTTTTCAGCATTTGTATATTATTATTATTCCGGTTTCGTCATTTGTTTTCAGCCCCGGGATTTCTTTTAATTTATTTTTAAATTCGCATGACCTCAAGACCTCAAGAAACATCCTGACCTCCGCTTTCTCAAGTTTGTTTTTCGGTATTGCAAAATCGTATTTTTCCTCTCTCAGTGGAATGAAATTTAGGTTATACTGCTCTGCTGCGGTTTTTATTCCGATGCCGACGTCCGCTTTCCCGTAAGCTACCGCCGATGCAACGGCACTGTGCGTCTTTGCAAGGATTTCGTAGCCGTTAATTTTTTTTGTAATCTCTTTGATATTTCCGCCGCAAGTTAATTTCGCAAGTTCCATGTCAAACAAAATTCTTGTCCCTGAGCCGGGATTTCTGTTTATAAAAGAGACCCCTGGTTTTGTTATGTCCGAAACAGAAAATATCTTTTTGGGGTTTCCTTTCGCAACGATAATTCCCTGCTCTCGGTCGTAGCCGCGCACAAGAACCGCATCTTTTATGTCAAGATTATCAAAGAAATTAATATTATAAATTCCGTCATCGTCCAGGAGATGCGTGCCTGTTATGTCCGACTCCCCCCGCTTTACCGCCGAAAGACCCCCTGAGGAGCCGACGTTTATGATTTTTGCGGAAATATTATTTAAATTTTTATTTAATAATTTTTCATTCACAATCCCGAGGATAATGTCAACGCCGAGGCAGTGGCTCCCGATAATCGTTAAATCGGCAGGCGTAATCATCTCGCTTAGAAGAATTACGTCCATGAGTTTATTAGCGGGAACTATTTCCGTTCCTTCGGGAACTTCAATGTAGCCGTCGGCGTCAAAAAGAGTCGTTATCGCTCCTGATCCCTTCAAAACAGGATACAGGGAATAAGAGCCGTCGGTTGACTGCACAAGATGCGAAGGCACGTACTCGTGTTTCCCTGAAGAGGAATAAATGCTTACTGCTGTTTTCGCAGTGATCTTCTTTTTTTCGCCTGCCTTAAGCCCTGCGAGTTTTCTTATCAACGGTTCAGCGAAAACTTCATAAGTCATTATCGCAGAAACAGGATAGCCGGGAAGCCCGAAAATCGCGGTCTTTCCGACAACTCCGATGATTATGGGTTTTCCCGGTTTTATCGCAACACCGTGAACTAAAATTCCCGGCTTACCTAATTTATCAATTATCCTGTAAAGTAAATCCCCGGCGCCCGCGGAAGTCCCGCCGGAAGTGATAATCATATCATAATTTTTATTGTCATTTAATATTTCCTTTAATTTATCATGCAATTCATCACAGTCATCCGCAACGATACCGAGTTCATAAGCCTCTCCGCCGCAGACCTTCACACAGTCCGCGATTGTTCTTGAG
>MCBE01000035.1 GCA_001723845.1 Candidatus Altarchaeales archaeon WOR_SM1_SCG | reverse complement strand
ATATCTCATACTAATATTTTATACACTTAAACACTTAAACTAAAAGTGTATAATAATATATAGAACTTTAAAATAAATAAAGTGTTAGAAAGAAATCACTAACTTCAGTATTTTAAAAGATTTATTTGATCAGAATATCAATATAATTAATGAAGTTTCGTTGAAATCAAAAACTGTTAATGACTTGGGGACATCAACAAATATTTCGTAAATTTCTTTAAGTCGCCGGGATATTTATCTAAATTTTTAGAAATTATTTCACCTGCCTTTTCTTTAACCGAAGGATTGGTGTCGTTTAAAAGTTTTAATATGATTTCTTCTCGTAAATTTTTAGGTATTTGTTTGAAGTGCTTGACAATGACATCAACAATTATAACCCTCACGGACGGGTGACTGTCACCTGAAAGCTTTCTTAATGCTTCTTCCATCGGGCGGTCGGGAATGTTCCTGAAACTTTTGAAAAGTATTACTGCTGCTGCGGACCTGACAGACGGGCTTTTGTCTTCTGAAAAAGTTCTTAAGAATCTAACTTTCATACTCGGGGGGATTTCTCCGATGTTCCACCGGATTGCTTCTGCCGCCCATTCCCTCACTGCGTTATTGCTGTCCTCTGCAAGTTTTTCAAGCGATTCCTCCCGCATTTTTTTCGGAACCAGGAAAAAATTTTCACCGATGACTTTTGAAGCATTGCATCTCACATCCATATCGCCGTCATTCACAAATGAGATTAACATTTTTTCTCTTAATTCCTTGTTCAAGCTGCCGAATTTTTCCGCGACCGTCTCTGATATTTTGCCCCTTACTCCCCAGCCGTCATCCTCCGAGAGAAAAGACATCAATTCTTCTCGTGTTTCTACAGGGAGTTCATCAAATTTCTCACCAACTATTACCGCAACTTTAGCCCTTACAGATGTATCCTGGTCATCCGCAAATATTTTCAACAGCCCGGGTCTCTTGATAACTTTTTCGGGAGATAATTTTTCATAATGCCTTTCTTTGTCTCTTTTTTGCAAAAGTTCTTCCAGTATGACCAGAAAAGAAATTACTGCAAGCGTTATTATAAAAAGATAAGCGGCAATCGTTGAAGGGTCCATTTTCCCTATTTGAATATCAAATACAAACACATATATAAAAGAAACCGCATATAAAATACCCAACGCAAATGCACATCTTTTGGATGTTTGAAATTTTTCCATCTTATACAAACTAAATTATAGGTTATTATTATACTATTGTAAATGGTTTATTTTTATTTATTATGAACATGGTTTATTTTTATTTATTATGAACACATTAAAAAATAGTATTACAATAAATTAATATTTAAATTATAAAAACATATTAAAATATTTTCGTAATTTGCTTAAATTTTATGTAAATTTTTTCAATGAATTTTAAATTTATTTATGGCAAACAGGAGTTTAATGTACAGGCACCCGGGAATTTATAATTTAATTGTAAAAATCCTTCATGGAAACGCGCTTGATGAAAGGTATAAAATTATTGCCCGCGAGATCGGCATAAATAAAAAAGTTATGGATGTCGGCTGCGGGACGGGAAATCTTGCAAAATTTCTGAACAAAAAATGCAGTTACTCAGGAATTGATTTAAATGAAAATTTTGTCGCGTATGCAAAAAATAACGGGTTTAATGTTAAGGTCGGCGATTTAACGGATGAAAAAAATTATTCTCAGTGCGATGTTGCGGTAATATGTGATGTTTTACACCATATTATTCCTGATGATAAAAAAATTGTTGAAATATGTAAAAACAAATCAAAAAGAACCATAATCTGTGAACCATTCCACGAAACTGTCTTTATTGACAAAATTTTAAATAAATTCAGGAACAGCAAATTATTTCACAATTTATTCGGAGAGGCGGACGGCATAAATGACTTTGACGATATGAAAGAGTGGAATTCATACGGCAAGGATGATGTTTTGAAAATCATGAAATGTTACGGTGTAAAAAAAACGCTTGTTGTCGGCAATGATGTAATCGGGATTATTGAAAATTGTTGATTCATAAACTCAAATCAAGAGAAAAAAAGAAAAAATCAAACTCCATGCCATTGGAATTCCCGGATTCTTAATTTTTGTAAAAATTATTTTTCAGCAATTATGAATCCACAATTTCTTCTTCTCCTTCACAGATTATTCTCACAGGGTGCATATTCTGCGTTAAACCTACAATACCTCTCTTTTCTGCAAGACCTTTAATGAATGGTCTGAACCCAACTGCCTGGACATCTCCGTCAATTAAGATTTCTTCTCTTATCAGGCACATTTTGTAGTTTTATGTTATTCTCTTAAAATTTGAACTTAATAAAAATTCCGGAAAAACAAAATAAAAAGTAAAATTTTAATAAAATCAAAAATTTTAGAAAAAAAGAAAAAATCAAACTCCCTGCCATTGGAATTCCTGGATCCCGATTTTTTTGGGAGTTTGATGTTAAAAAAATAAAAAAGAATAAACTTGTAGTTTATCCTTTAAAGGTTTGGTGCTTAAGATTCAACAGTGCAGGTAATTCGCCCTGATTGTGTTCTAGATATGGTAGACCCTGCAACTTTCTCGGTAAAGGTCACAGTTATATCCGTTGACAACTTGTCACCTACAGCAGGAGTACCGCATGTCGATGCCCAATTATGTTGTCCATTGGCAAGTATAGTACTATTCTCATCTATTGTTGGAGTAGCGTCACCAGTACAACTACCTGTCGGGGTTATATTAGTAAGGGTTAGCGTAGAACCTGCTTGGTTGGTAAATGTTGCATTTAACCCACCAGCCACGGTACACTTTGTTGCTGCATCAATTATGCCTATTTTACCCGAAGAAAATCCGGTAGATGTCGCAGAACCGCCTCCAAGACCGCTGAAAATACCAAGCTGCCAAAGTACTATACCTACAATCAGAACTACCAGGATAGCCCAACCGTAAGTCATAAGGTATTCCATAGCACCTTGTCCTTTTTTGTTCATGGTTTTCATGTTTTTCACCTCGTTTGTTTAAAGGGTTTATATTTACCCATAATATATTATACGCATTCAAAGTTATTAAATACTTTAAAAAATTTTTAGTTAATTTTACGGTTTTTTTTTGGATTTTATTGAATTTTACCGGGTTTTAGTACCTCAAAGCATCAACCGGGTTCATTTTTGAAGCCCTCATTGCGGGAAGAACTCCTGAAATGGTGCCGACGATAAATGAAAACAATAAGGCGCCGATTATTAATTCAAGCGAGATGTATGCTTTCATAATATCAAGACCTGCCTGCTGTGCAGCGAATTCCACGATGAAACTCATTCCTATCCCGAGAATAATTCCAATAATTCCGCCTGCCGCACCAAGAAGTCCAGATTCAATTAAAAATATCATCCCGATGTCTGAATTTTTTGCACCGACCGCTTTCATAATTCCGATTTCATGCGTTCTTTCAATAACTGAAGTGTACATCGTGGTCATTATCCCGATACCCCCGACAACAAGTGAAATTGCGGCAATTCCAATTAACACGAACTGGATAACTGCTAAGATGTCCTTAAACATCCCGACCGTCTGCTCTGCCGTTGCAACAGAAAAATCCTCATCGCCTTCCTTAAGTCCCCTGTGCTTTCTTAATTCCTTTTCAATTCTTTCTGCAACTTCATGCACATCAAAGCCGTCCTTTACCGTTACAAAGATTGATGAAACATCATCTCCCATGTCAAGCATATCTCTTGCCGCCTCAAGAGACATTGAAACCTTGTTGTCGTGAACGGGATTCCCTGTTTTTTTATAAATTCCTTTCACTTCAAATTCCAGGTCTTCAATAAAAATTTTATCTCCGATTTCAATTTTATTATTAAAAACACTGTGCGCGGTTTCATAGCCGACTGCAACTTTATTGGAATCTTCATCGCCGAGATACTTGCCATCCGCAATTATATAATATTCAATTCCTTTAAGGAATTCTACCGATTCGTCATCTGTCGGAACATTTGTTGATGTTAAATATTTAACTTCATCTTTAAATTTAACCTTGATCGGCTGGATAACAGGTCCCGCCGCAAATTCCACGCCCCTGATTTTCTGGATAAATTTTACATCGTCATCCGTTAATTTTGCAGAAACAAGCCCGCCCATCAAGGGATTTGATGTTTCTATTCCTCCTCCGCCGGGACTTACAATGATTCTATTGCTTCCTATTTTTTTAAACTGGTCGTCAATTGCCGCCTGCATTCCCTGCCCTATTGAAATGAGAGCAACAACTGCTGTAATTCCTATAAAAATACCTATCATTGTAAGCCAGCTTCTGAGTTTCCTGTGCCTTATTCCGCTCAGTGCAAAATTGAAGTAATCAATAATCATTCTTATTCATTGTAATTTAATATTAATTTTTGTGTATATTTAATGACTCATTTTAAATAAATAAACTAACAACATGGCTAAAAAAAAACCGGACAAAAATGCACCCATAATAATCAGGGTGCGGATTCCAAGAGAAGGGCAGATGCTCGGGGAAGTCGAGCAGATGCTTGGCGAGAGAAGAATGAGAGTGCGATGCACTGATAAGAATACGCGAATGTGCAGGATTCCGGGGAAAATCAGGAGGAGGATATGGATAAAGGAAGGAAATATCGTTCTTATTGAGCCGTGGTCTGTCCAGAGTGAAGAAAAAGGCGATATACTCTGGTTATACAATTTTCAGCAGGAAAACTGGCTTCGTGATAAAGGTTACCTGAAAAACCTGGATGAGTTTTAATGTCGGAAATTCCCGACGAGAATCATACGGGATGCGCTTCGCTTACCCATATCATGAATTTTATTAAAATTTAAGAAATTAAAACAAAATTTCAAAACAATTAAATTTCTTTTAATTTCTATTATTAAATATAACAAAATGAGTTTAAAATTTGACGGACTCATTGCAGTAATTGTTTTATTATTTTCTGTGATGAGTGGAGGTATTAAGGAAGAGAGAGGAATTGAGAAAAAATTAATTAAATTAAAATTTGATTCAAAATGAAAAATAAAATTTTATCAATGATTTGGGCTTTAGCAATATTGTTTGTTGTTTTGATGAGCGGGTGCATTACTGAAGATGTTACCTGTAATAAACCATACATTAAAGTCGGGAAAGACTGCTGTTTAGACCAGAATGATAATAATATATGCGATAAAGATGAAACTTCATCTGAAAAACATGAAACTCTCAATGAAGATAAAGATAATGAAGTTCCGGGTGAACAGGATTCTGATTATGTGGTAAATACACAATCGGAATCCAGGGAAAACTGCCCCTTTGAATGCTGCGTTGACGATTCTGATTACCCTGCAAAATCATGCTCAAGAAATTATGACTGCGTAAACCATAAATGCGTTAAACAAAGCTGCCCCTTTGAATGCTGCGTTGACGATTCTGATTACCCTGCAAAATCATGCTCAAGAAATTATGACTGCGTAAACCATAAATGCGTTAAACAAAGCTGCCCCTTTGAATGCTGTCCCGAAGATGAATATTCCAAGAAATCATGTTCTTCTGGTTACGAATGCCAGAACAATAAGTGTGTTTATGGATACACGAAAATTTCAGATTTACTCTCCAATCCACGATACTATGACAGTAAAACAGTAACGATAAAGGGGAGTGCATTCACCCAGAATTTAAGACCGGAAGTATGCATTCCAATTGGAGAAATACGCGGTAAACGGATTAATGAATAAAGATGTCTGCGAGTTTATCGGATACGAGTTAGGTGATGTGAAATACAACGCCCAGATGGCAATTTATGATATAAGAAAGTTAA